>JBGSKF010000230.1:0-9120 GCA_041741375.1 Gemmatimonadales bacterium
CTGGAGGGGGGTCCTTCCCTTGTGACCGGGATGCGGCGACCGCTCCCATGCTGCTTGGCGCCGGGCCAGTTCCTCCCGCACCTCCCCTGGACTGGTGATACCCGAGGCGATGACCTCGTCCCGCCAGATCAGCCACCGGCGTCTCAATTCGTGGAACAGGGTGGCCTCCTCCTCTCCCATCATCTCGCCCCAGACCCCGCCATCCGCCATGGCGGGATTCGGCAGGAAGACGCGCGCCGCCAAATCGACTCCCAGGTCCGCAACCCATTCCTGCAGATCGGGGTTCAGGAGGGCAAACCCACCGCCCGGGCAGCTCTCCGCCCGGAAATCGAACGCCTCGCGATCGTCCAGGATGGTCCAGGCCCAGGGCAGGAGAATCTCACGTTCCGCCTCCAGAAAGTGGAAGAACCGTTTGAGGGACACGGGAATCGCCCGCATCTCTCCCGGGGGATAGACCACAGTGCGATGCACCCAATCAAAGAGAAAGATGATGAGGTCGCATTCGGTCACCGCCTCGACCGGAATCCCCGCCGCATCCGACAGATAGGTGAGGAAGAGATCGGCGTTGTCCGCATGGCGGAACGCCGTCCTCGCGGAAAACCGGAGGCTGAGCGACTCCCGGAATCTGTCTACCAGATCCTCAATATCCTGAGACAATGTTGCGTAGTCCTGAATCTCCAATGCCGAGGCGGGGTGTGCTCCCCATCCGGTCGGGAGCGCCGGTTCGAGTGCCATCGGGGGAGCCCAGAGAGACGGCTCCTCCCCATCCGATTCCGATTCCAGCACCAGGGAGATCCCGGTCTCCGGGTCGGTCCAGACCACGGGAGGGAATGCTCCTTCGGCGCGGGCGGACGCCAGAAACCGGGAGAACGCCGGCAGGGCCCGGAGAATATCCCGGAGATCAGTCGCCTGGGCGCGGGTGATTCCCCCACCCGGGGTGTTGGCCGTGAGGAGGAAGGGCCACGCGTCGGTCCCGGCCACCTCCCATCCGGCGGCGAGAACCTCCTTCCGCATGGCGGGGGACACCTCACTCCGGCGCAGGAAGGTGAGCGAGAGGACGACATCCTCCCATCCGGGATCCGGGCTCTCGGTGGTCAGCTGGCTCTCCAGGTCCGCCACATCGGCGTACAGCGCCACTCCGTACTCCATGCCGGCCTCTCCCAGCACGATCATGGTCCAGGAGGTTCCCGCCGGGGTCGTCGCCATCAGGAGATCGGCATTGGCCAGACGCTCCCACGGCCGATCCCGAAAGAACGCGGCGGAGGCGGCGAATAATTCCCCCACCAACGCCGCCGGGAGTCCCCAGGACCCCCACCTCTCGGGAATCGAGAGCCCCAAGGGACGTTCCGGAGTTCCGGGGTTCATGTGTGCCATCAGCGAACGGCCCGCGTCGTCCACCTCCGGCAACCGCGTGGCGGTCACACTCGTGTGTCGCTCCCCGAGGAGTGGCCGCAACTCCCGGGCGATCACCTCACGGCGGACCGCGATCGTGTGTGGCCACCGTCCCACTCGTGTCGATGCCTTTTCCACCGCCTCCATCAACACCCGGGCCACCTCGTCCGACTCGCTGGGCGGGTCGGTGAGAAAATCACTGAACAGGATGAATCCGTCACCCATGACCAATACACAGGCGACGCGTGAGTGGGGAGCGGTTCCGATGGAGATGGGGGCAGGCAGGAGGTCCACCTCCCACCGGGAATCGGGGTCAGGGGAGGGGACGCCACTCCGGTCGGCTCCCGGACGGATCAACGCCGCACCGCCATCCATGAGGGAGAGCCCTCCCCGGTTCGCATTCCCCTCCCGCCCGTGACAATTCTTGTACTTCTTCCCTGACCCGCAGGGACAAGGCTGATTGCGTCCGAGGGATGTCATGATGGGTTTTGGGTAATGGGTGATGGGTGATGGGTGATGGGTAATGGGTAAAGGGCATTGGGTATTGGGTATTGGGTGTCAGGTAGAAACGGGTAATGGCAAAGACGGACCCCGGCGTTCGCCGGGGTGACGCTCCGGTCCCTTCCACGCCCCCTCTCCCCTTCCCTATTCCCTATTCCCTATTCCCTACTCCCTACTCCCTATTCCCTCCTCCCTCTTACTCCCTCCTACCAACCCCCGCCGCGACATCCGGATCATCGTGTCCCCAGTCGAGGGGCGGCAGGGGCACCGCCGCCGGCCAGACCTGGTTCAGGGTGTCCGCGTCGTAGAGGCGGCCGTTCTTCATCACCATCCGCACCGAGTTGGAGTTCCGGATGTTCTCGGTCGGATCCCGATCGAGCACCAGGATATCGGCGAGCTTCCCCGGTTCCAGGCTCCCCAGGTCGTGGCCGAAGCCGAGTGCCTGGGCACCGAGGATGGTGGCCATCCGCAAGGCATCAAACTGGGTCGCCCCGCCGGACTGCATCGACCAGAGTTCCCAGTGATAGCCCAGGCCCTGGAGCTGGCCGTGGCTCCCGACCCCGGCCCATCCCCCCGCTTCCACCAGGTCCCGCACGAAGTTGGCATGGCGGTTGAACACATGTTCATCGGGCATGAACCACCCCGCGGAGGTTCCACCGCCGCGACGGCGGGTCTTGCCGTCGAGTTCGTCCCCCGGCGTGAAACGCCGGAGCTTCCCATCATTGTGCGGCTGCTCGGTGGCATAGTAGTAGTTCTCCGCCCAGGGCCCGCCGTACGACACGAGCAGGGTCGGGGTGTACGCCGTCCTGGACGTCTTGAACAACTCCACCACGTCGCGATAGAGGGGCGCCACGGGGAGCGAATGCTCCAACCCCGAGTAGCCATCCATCGCATGGGTGAGTTCCAGCTTGAAGTCGATTCCCCCCTCGGTGGTGGGCATCAACTGGAGCTCGCGGGCCGCCATGATCACCCATTGCCGCTGCTGGCGGTTCCCGGTCATGTACATCTTCAGCGTCTTGGTGTCGTAGTACTCGCTGTAGCGCTTCAACACGTTGCGCGCGTGGTCGAGACTCTTGATGTTCTCGCCGGCAAAGACGCCGGGGCCCGTCGAGTAGACCCGGGGGCCGAGGAGGGTGCCGGCGTCCACCCGGTCTGCGTAGGTGAGGACGTCGGTGGTGGCGGTCTGCGGGTCCCGCATGGTGGTGACGCCATAGGCGAGGTTGGCGAGATACGCCCAGAGCGCATCCTTGTGCACGCCCGGCGTGTGCCGCAGGTGGGAATGAGTGTCGACGAAGCCGGGGAGGATGGTCTTTCCGGTCACGTCGATCTCCCGGGCGCCGGCGGGGATCGTCACCTGGCCGCGGGCACCGACCGCCACGATCCGATTGTCGGTCACGACGATGTCGGCGTTCTCAATGATCTCCCGTCCCCGCATGGTGAGGGCCCGGCCGCCGCGGAGCACGACCGTTCCGCGGGGAATGTCACGGGCCGCGCGGATGATGATGCGCCGTTCCTCGGGCTGGTATCCCTTGACGCGTGTCGTGTCATTGGCCGGGCGGGCGGTGCTGTCGCCGGCGGGTCGTGCGGCGCGCGCGGCACGAAGACTGTCCTCCACGGCCCGGGCCCGGTCGAGATCGTACACCAGGTGCGCGTTCCCGATCGACCAGTGCACCTTCCGGCCGTCGGCGCTCCACTGGGCAAACTCGCCGCCGATCTCCGTCAGCTTCTTCACCGGGAACGAGGCGTTGTCGGGGTTAGCCACCGACACCGTCGGAACGGTTCCGCCGACCAACGGCACCGTCACCACAAAGATGTCCATCCCGACCTGAGCCAGCGCCTGATCACCCACAGGAGCCATGCGGATCAGCGCGGCGGGGGGCGCCTGGGTGGACCCGGGCTGGGACTGACCGGTCACCTTGAGATGTTCCTTCACATCGGTGCCGTCCCATCGCATCGACACGAGCCCGCCTCCACCGCTGTAGGCCCAGAGCCGGGTGGAATCCCGCGTGAAGTGCGGCACCCGCCGACCACGGGTCTGGGCAATCACCGTCAGCTCGCCGCCGGCCGCGGGAACCCAGACGAACTCGGCCCCCTGTCCCGGCGAGAAGCGTTGCAGCTCCTCGCGCATCTCCCGCGCCGGGGACTTGACCGACACGATCCGGGCGCCGTCGGGGGACCACGCCGTTTCGAAGTAGGCCCCTGATGTACGGGTGAGCCGCGTGGGACGGGCGCTCCCGGTGGAGGCCGCCTTGTAGAGGTGCCCGCCCGAGGAGTCGGCCCAGGTCACGAAGGCGATCTCCCGGCCATCGGGCGACCAGGCCGGGTAGTGCTCCTCGTAGGGGAGAGCGGTAACCCGGCGGGGCGTGCCGGCGGGCCAGTCCATCACATAGAGCTTGCCGAGCGCGGAGAAGGCGAGTCGGCGGCCATCGGGCGAGGGCACGGCGTCGCGGATCTGCCGCACGGTGAACTGGGCGCTGTCCTCCACCGGATAGTCGAACCGGACCTCGGGCCCGATCGCCACCTCCGTCTCCAGGGTGAACGGAATGCGTGTCGCGGCGGCCCCGTCCACAGGCACCCGCCAGATCTGCCCATGGTAGCTCATGATCACGGCGCGGCTGTCGGGCGTGAAGGTGTAGCCGGGGAGGGCATCCTGGGTGGCGCGGGACTCGATGTCATCCCGTTGAATGGGAAAGGCGAGCCACCGTTCGTCACCGGTGGCGAGGTCGCGGATCCGGAGACCGGTGTTGGAGTCGTGGCGGCTCCCGTAGGCGAGCCATTTCCCATCCGGGGAGAGCGCGGGCCGGAATCCCCCTCCCTGCCGCGACGTCATCGCGGTGCGGATACCCCTCTCCCGGTCATACACGCCCAGCTGATAGGTGGGGAGAATGGCGTTGTAGGTATGGTCGCCGGTGCGGGTGGCGTACCAGACGTACCGGGGATCGGGCCCGAAGGCCGCGCCGATGCTGCGGGCATTGTCGGGCTGTCCGCCGAGCCGGGCGCCCGACCCGCCGGTGGCATGGTAGAGATAGAGCTTGGCGCCCCCCTGGCCGGAGCGGGAGACGACGATGTATTCCCCATCGGGGGTCCACTCGGGGGAGTGATACTGGTTGGTGTTCCCCTTGGTGACCTGAACCGTGTCGGTTCCATCCAGGGACATGATCCAGACATTGTCCCCGCCGCTCCGGTCGGATACGAAGACGATCCGCTTTCCATCGGGGCTGAACCGGGGCTGGCCGTCGAAGGCGAGGCCGGCGGTGAGGCGGGTCGGGGTGCCGCCGGTGACGGGGAGAGTGTAGAGATCGCCGAGGGCGTCGAACACGAGGGTCTGGCCGTCGGGGCTCAGGTCGAGCGACATCCAGGAGACCTGATCGGTGGTGATGCGCGCCGATCGTGCCGCCTCCAGGGGGAGGGGCTTTTCCCGGGCTCGTCCCCCCCGGGTGGCGGGAGCCTCATCCTGGGCCACAAGCGGTCCCATCGTGCTGCACAGCAGGAGGGAGACGGCGAAGAGCGGGCGGAGCATGGTCATTCTCCCGGAGGGGCTGGAGTGCGTTGGAGGACACGGGCCTTGGCGTCGGCGACGCTGCGGGTCTCGAGGCCGAGCAGGGGTGCCACCCGGCGGATCAGATGATCCTCGGCGCGGCTGATGGTGCCGTCGGCCAGGATCAGTTCCCACATCACCTCGAGGAGGAGGTGCTTTTCCCGGGCACTGAAGTGCTGGGCGACGAGGGAGGTGAACTGGTAGTAATCGTGCGCGGTGTGCCGTTCGGCCTCGGCCAGGGCGATGAGCTCGGACGCGGTGTCAGGGTCGATCCCCATGCGGGATTCGAGGGACCGGGTGAGCTGGCTCCGTTCGGTGTCGGAAAAGCCGCCATCGGCCCAGGCGAGCTCGACCAGGAGGGCACAGGCGGCCTGCCGCAGGCGAGTGGGGTCGTCGGGGTCGGCCGTGGGGGTGTTAGCCCCGGCGAGGTGGCCCCGGAAGTAGGTGAGGATGGAATCGAGCATGGGTGGGAAGGTAAAGGGAGTAGGGAACAGGGAGTAGGGAGTGGGAATAGGGAATAGGGAATGGGGACCCCGCACGCCCGTAGGGGCGAATCACATTCGCCCACGAAACATGCGACAAGCACGAACGCGCGTTGTTCCATCCCCTCCACGCGCGATTCGGGTTACCGCGCCGGCCGCTCGGGAGGCGAACATGGCGGGATGCCTTGCCAACCCTCTCGCGCCGAGCCGATACTATGGGGATGCCCGTCAGGCCCTATTACACCGCAGCCGATGTCCTGGCGATGCCGGAAGACGGCAACAAATACGAGGTGGTGCACGGGGAGCTCCTGGTGAGTCCCGGCCCGCGCCTCCTGCACCAGCTGGTCGTCTTTCGGCTGGTTGAGCTGATCGGGAGCTACCTCCGGCAGCATCCCGTGGGCGCCGGTTTTGCCGGGGGCAACGTCTCCTGGTCCGAGGAAACCCTGGTGATCCCCGACCTCCTCGTCGCCGATCTCACCGAGGCAAGGACCATGTCGTGGGATCGGGTCAAGACCCTGCTGCTGGTGATCGAGGTGCTGAGCCCGTCGCACGCACGGCAGGATCGGTTCACCAAGCGGAGACTCTACCAGGAGGTGGGCGTTCCGTTTTACTGGGTGGTGGATGCCGACGCGCACGTCGTGGAGGTCTGGACCCCCGACGCGCTCTTCCCCGTCACCGAGCACCACGAGATCCGCTGGCACCCGGAAGGGGCGGAGGATCCGTTGGTCATTTCGCTCGACGAGCTGTTTCGAGAAGTGTGAGAGTAGGGAGTAGGGGAATGGGAAGCAGGAAATGGGGACCCCGCACGCCCGTAGGGGCGAATCACATTCGCCCTAGGCGGTAGGCGGTTGGAAAGTCGGGTGCTGCTGCTTGCCCGTGGGTGCGCTGCTTGCGGCGCACCCGCTGAGCCGACCTGTGACCCTTGGAGCGACCTGGGCATGACGATGATCTCCACCCTCGCTCTCAACCCAGGTGGGTTGGGGATCCGGAGTCTCGCGGACATTCCGGGTCGCCGATGACGGGCGGCCTCTCTTGCGGGCATATCTGGACAGTGGTAACGTCCCCCGCTCATCCCGCAGGAAGAAATATCGTGCCGATAAGGAAGTGGATCGTTCAGTATGCAGCCATGCTGTCCGTTCTTGCTCTCGTTCTGTCCTGGGTCCAGTATGCGAAGGGTAGGGATGTCGAGTATTCGGTGGCATTCGGCCTCTTCTGGGCCTTTCTTTCTTCGACGATCTTCCTTGGAACACGCATTTACTATTACCGCAAGAACATCCCTTGCGCGGTGTGCAACGACCTCCCGGCCCCGGGCACTGGCGGCGACATAGACCGATAGCACAACCTTGCGGCCGGCCAGGCCACGTCTTCCGGCACTCGTTTGCCACACACCTCCTGGAATCCGGGCAATATCCGGACGCCGCAGGAACTGGCGGGTCATGCCGACGTGAGGACAACGAGGAGCTACACCCACGTTCGGAACCGGGGTGGCCTGGGGGTCCGGAGTCCTGCCGACATCCTGGGCTCCAACCGAGGATGGGCGACCTCTCTTGCCGGCATCTCTGGACGGTGGTAACGTCCCCGGCAACCGATTGGCAACCTGGACGATCCGAGGAATGACCGATGACTCAGCTTGATGGGACTCCAGGGCTCAGAGAGCCTGGAGGGGCGGAAGCGCCCCTCCAGGCCCGTGCCAATCCGAGCGGTCACTTGAGGGCGGACAGGTCGGCGCCGAAGTTGATGTGGAAGACCTGGCCATCCAGGGCAAGCGCGGGGACGGACTTGACGCCGAGCTTCTCCGCCTCCGACACGCGTCCCTTGGTCGTCCCGAGATGCACGACCTCGACTTCGAAGCGGTTCCTGTCCAGGGCTGTGAGCACCGACTGCTCGGCGCTGACGCAGACGGGGCATCCGGCGTGGTAGAAGATGGCTTTCTTCTTCATGATTCTGCTCCCTTGGTTTCGAACGGTTCGCGGTGGCCTCGTGCCACCTGCATGAGAGAATGCGCTACCCGCGCGGTCCTGCCAAGAAGGCACCTTTCGGTAAGGTAGGTACACGATGGTCCACGACGATTCTTCGGCTCATTTTATCGCAACCACCGAGGCCAAGGCCATTCCCGTCGCCTCGATGGTCGAGAGCATCGTTGGATGCAAATGGTCCGTCGGACTGCTCCGGTTGCTCGCCGACGGGTGTAGCCGGCCCAGCGCCATCCTCCGGGCCTCCCCGGGTCTGTCCGCAAAGGTCATGAACGAGCGCCTGCGCAAGTTGCTTCGCTTCGGGATCGTGTGTCGCACCGTGTTCGGCGACAAGCCGCCCGTCGAAGTCGAGTACGTGCTCACGTCCTTCGGCCGTCGCTTCATGGGGATCATCAAAGAAGTCAGGCGGCTGCAGGAGGCCGTTGACCGTGGGACCATCTCGGAGAATGCGGTGAGACGGCAGGAGGCGGCCCCGCGCGGTCGCCCAACCAGCCCATGACGCTGCCGGTCGCCTTCGGCGCCCAGCGCTCAACCAACTCCCCATGACGCCACGTGAAGGTGCGTCGCATTGGGACGTGGGGTGAGAGCGACTGCTGTGGTGCCAGGGTCGCGGGCGTGGCCTCCGAAGACCATGAAATACGGCTGCCGAGCGCGCGATTTTCATGGTAAGGGGCGGTACGTAACGGTCACCCGGCAAGCCCGGACGGCTCTTCCCGGAAGGTGACAGCTGACGGGTCAGCCTCCAGCCCCAAGCCTCGGGATCGGCTCGCCCGGCGCGGCCTTCTTCTGTCCCGGAGAAGAGCGCCCATCAGGGCAGCGGTGCAATGCCGGAAACATGAACATCTTGTGCATGACCTGTCCCCGTGATTCATCGAAATAATCGGGGCCAAGCCAGTGATCGAGGTCCATCTCCCCGCAGCCGAGGCAGACGATAGCCCGCTCGCAGGGGCACCAGACCCGGACCAGGGGTCGGCCGGGCCACTCGGATCGCACCTGACCCCGGCGCCACCCGCAGCGGGCGCAGCGCTTGAGCCCCTGCTCCTGCGGCTCGGCGACCTCTGCCGGGGCCACGGTGGGCATGGCCGCAAGGATGAGAAGGGACCCGGTCTGACGGATGAAGGTGGCGCGGTTCATGGGACAATCCTCCGGTCGGATGGGAACGGAACGCGACGCGGAGCACGCTGGAACCACGACCACCCGACCGGCACAACCGAAAGAGCGCCGACGGTGGCCG
>JBGSKF010000231.1:0-5292 GCA_041741375.1 Gemmatimonadales bacterium
AGGCTGTCGAGCTGTTCGCGGAGCGTGGCCGGCGTCCCCCGCCGGGGCGGTCCTCCCGCCGTCAGGAGGGTCACCGCGTCGCCGGAGGTGGCACGCGCCAGCACGCGACGAGCCGCCTCGCGAATGCTCCCCCAGACCGCATCGCCTCCGGACACCGCGCCGCTGCTCAGCGAGTTGTCGGCGATGAGCACCAGCCCGCTCGGGCCATGGGTTCCGGGACCCCGGCCGGCCGGCCGCGACGGACCCGCGGCCACCAGCACCAGCAGGATGATCAGCAGGGTCCGCAGGACCAGCAACAGCCAGTGCTGGAGACTGAGGCGGCGCTGATGCCGCCGGGCCGTCTGGTCAAGATAGCGGACGGCGGGAAACACGACGGTGGGCGGGTCGCGCCGGGCAAAGAGATGCAACAGGATCGGGATCGCGGCCGCGGCCAGACCCGCCAACATCCAGGGAAAGGCGACGCTGATCACGCGAGGCCGGTCGACTGCACCAGGGCCTGCCGAAGCGCCAGACCGAAGGGTTGGTCGGTCATGACCAGTTCGTGAGCGATCCCGTGACGCCGGCACTCGTGCCGCCATCCCTCCACCACCTGGTCCACGGTCTCGTGGTACCGTCCCGCCCAGTCGGAGGGACGCAACACGAGGGCCTCACCGGTTTCCGGATCCTCGAACCGGGTTTCCGAGGCCCCGGCCAGGTCCCGCTCCCCGGGGTCCATCACCTGCAACACGAGGACCTGATGACCGCGGTGCCGCAGAAAGCGAAGGGCCTTGAGGGTCAACTCCCGGTCGAGGAGGAGGTCGGACACGAACACCACCAGGCCCCGCCGCCGGAGCTGGTCCACCACCCGGCGGAGGGCGGGCTCGGCCGCGGTGTGCTGACCGGGCATGACCTCCCCGAGGGCGGTGACCAGGGTGGTCCAATGGGGGAGACGGGCCCGGGGCGGGACGACCCGTCGCACGGTGTCGTCGAAGGTGATGAGTCCGGTGGCATCGCGTTGCCGGAGGAGAACGAGCGCCAGCGCGGCCAGCAGACGCTGGGCGTAGGCGATCTTCGTCAGGCGCTCCGGCGAGCCGGTCCAGGCCATGGAACGGCTGGTGTCGAACACCAGCATCGCCCGGAGATTGGTCTCCTCCTCGAACTGCTTGACATAGAGCCGGTCGGTGCGGGCCAGCAGTTTCCAGTCCACGTAGCGGGGCTCGTCTCCCGGCTGATACATCCGGTGCTCGGCGAACTCGACTGAGAATCCCCGCCGGGGGGATCGATGAAGACCCGCCAGAAACCCCTCCACGATCCCGGTCGTGGTCACTTCCATCCCCCCCAGCCGTGCGATTTCCACAGGGTCGAGTAGGTCCAGACGGGTCTGGTGACGGGAGGGTGCGGCACGCAGCATCGGCGAGCAAACGTAACACGAGGGAGGACGGAATAGGGAGTGATCCCTCCCGCCGGCGCGATCCCCCCGGCATCTTCCGGGACTCGCTCCGGGGGCGCGCCCCCGGGAACTCACCCGTGCCCCGGACCCACCATGACCTCGACCCTCTCCGACTTCCGCGCGTTTCGCGACCGGATGAACGCCTCGATCTTTGCCACCGGCAACCTCACCCTCAATCGCTTTTTTGCGATCGACGGCCGGGCCTACAGTGCCGGGGCCCTCGATAGGCGGACCAAGGAACTGCTTGGTCTCGTGGCGTCCCTCGTGCTGCGCTGCGACGACTGCGTCACCTATCATCTCATGCAATGCCGGGACGAGGGGGTGAGTGACGCGGAGCTGCACGAAGCCATGGCGGTGGGACTGGTCGTGGGCGGCAGCATCGTGATCCCTCACCTCCGCCGCGCGATGGCCCGGCTCGAGGAACTCGCCGCGGAATCGGGCGGGGACGGCGCTACCTCCTGAAACCTCCGGGGATCCGCCGGAACAGGCTGGTGCCCCGGCTCAGGAGAACACTGACGACCACCAGGCCTCCTCCGGCCACCTGCAGGGGCCGGAGGCTTTCTCCGAGCAGGAGGGCGGCGGCGGCGGCGGCGAAGACCGGAACCACGCAGCCGTAGAGGGAAGTTCGGTTGGTGCCGAGGACCCGAACCGAATGGTTCCAGAGCAGGTAGGCGACCACGATCGACACCGCCGAGGCGTAGAGCAGAGCGCCCCAGGCCAGCGGAGGAATGGCGAACCAGTCCATCGTGAGCAGATCGGGGAGGCCGAGCACCAGGAGCCCCGGCATCCCCGCAGCGGTCGTGAGGGTCGTGACCCGGAGAGGGGTGAGCCCCTCGCCCGCCTGCCGGACTCCCAGGGTGAACAGGGCCCAGCACACCACCGATCCCAGGGTCAGGAGGTCACCCGTCGTCCCGGGGCCGCCAAAATGAATTCCGCGGTCCCCCGCGAGCACGACCATCAGGACTCCGAGCGTGCCGGCCGCCAGGGCCCAGCGCGCCGCGGGCGTCGGGCTCTCGATGCCCAGGATCCCTCCGAGAACGGCCACCAGCACGGGGATGAAGGCGATGAGGACGGAGCTGTTGGTTGCCGTGGTGAGCGAGAGCCCGGTCATGAATCCCATCTGGTACAGCGTGTTGCCCAGCACCCCCAGGCCGAACAACCGGAGGAGTTGCCGGCGCGGCACGGGGGACGACGGCGCCTCCGTGGCCCGGAGCACACCCCAGAGCAGCGCGGTGGCGCCCAGAAAGCGGAGTCCCGTGAAGGCAAAGACCGGAAAGGCACTCAGGGCATACTTGCTGACGCTGAAGTTGATTCCCCAGATGACCGACACGAGCACCATGGCAAGGTCATATCGGAGAACCGACGGGGGGGATGTGGTGGGGGACGTGCGCACTCTCCTCACTTCGGGGCGCCAGAGAATACACGGGTGGCCCCGCGATTTCCACTTCCTCCGTCACGCTTCGAACGTCCTCCGGCGGGCGGGCGGGGTGGGTCGCCCGCTATATTGCGCGGATGTCACAGCAGCACACCCGCAACTTCTGCATCGTCGCCCACATCGACCATGGCAAGTCGACGCTGGCCGATCGCCTCATCGAGGTCACTCGCACGGTCGAGAAGCGGCTCATGCGCGAGCAGCTCACCGACACGATGGATCTCGAGCGGGAGCGTGGTATCACCATCAAGCTCAACGCGGTGCGGATGCGCTACCCCGCCCGGGATGGCGTGGAGTACACCCTCAACCTGATCGACACCCCGGGCCACGTCGACTTCACCTACGAGGTCTCGCGGTCCCTCGCGGCCTGCGAGGGCGCCATCCTCATCGTGGATGCGTCCCAGGGAGTCCAGGCCCAGACCCTGAGCAATCTCTTCCTCGCCCTCGATGCCGGGCTGGAGATCATCCCGGTCCTCAACAAGATCGACCTGCCGGGCGCGGAGCCGGAGCGGCGGGCCCAGGAGATCATCGACCTCATCGGGGCCCGGCCCGAGGAGATCCTGGCGGTGAGTGCCAAGGAGGGCACTGGCGTGCCGGAGCTGCTGGAGGCGATCGTGGCCCGCATCCCTCCCCCGGCCGGCTCTCCGGAGGCCCCGCTCCGGGCTCTCATTTTCGACTCCTATTACGACCGGTACCGCGGGGCGATCCCGAGCATCCGGGTGGTGGACGGGGCCATCCGGAAGGGGATGCGGATCGTGTTCGGCGCCCACCCGGAGGACGTCTACGACGTGGAGGAGGTGGGCCATCTGCAGCTGGGGCAGCGTCCCGCGCCGGTCCTGGAGGCGGGCGACGTGGGCTATCTCGTGGCGAGTCTCCGCGAGGTGCGGGACGCCCGGGTGGGGGACACCATCCTCGACGCCGCCCACAGCACGACGCCGCTCCTGCCCGGCTACCGGGACGTGACCTCGATGGTGTTTGCCGGACTCTACCCCACGCAATCAGACCAGTACGAACCCCTCCGCGATGCGCTCGAGAAGCTGGTGCTGAACGATGCCAGTCTCCATTACGAGCCCGAAACGTCCACGGCACTCGGCTTCGGATTCCGGTGCGGGTTCCTCGGGCTGCTCCACATGGACATCGTCCAGGAACGGCTGGAACGCGAGTTCGGGCTCGATCTCATCACGACCGTCCCGACCGTGGAACACCACGTCTACCTGACCAACGGGACCATGGTCGTGGTGGAGAATCCCTCCCACCTCCCCGATCCCGCCACCATCGACCGGATCGAGGAGCCCTACGTCAAGGCCCGCATCATGGCGCCCGCCGAGTACATCGGGCCCATCATGCAACTCGGGCAGGACCGCCGGGGCATCTATCACGGGATGCACTACGTCGACACGGCCCGGGTGGAGTTCAGCTGGGAGTTTCCCCTGGGCGAGATCGTGCTGGATTTCCACGACCGTCTCAAGTCCCTGAGCCGGGGATACGCCTCGATGGACTATGAGATGGGGGACTACCGGGCCTCCAAACTCGTGAAGCTCGACATGCTCATCAACGCGGAGCAGATCGACGCCTTCAGCGTCATCATCCACCGCGACAAGTCCTACGAGTGGGGCCGGAAGGTCGCCGAGAAGCTCAAGGAACTCATCCCCCGCCAGCTCTTTCAGGTCGTGATCCAGGCCGCGATCGGCCACAAGATCATCGCCCGAGAGACCATCTCCGCCCTCCGGAAGGACGTGCTGGCCAAATGCTACGGCGGGGACATCACCCGGAAGCGCAAGCTGCTGGAAAAGCAGAAGGAGGGGAAGAAGCGCATGAAGCAGATCGGACAGCTCGAGATTCCCCAGGAGGCCTTCCTCGCCGTCCTCCAGGTGGACAATTAGTCCTGGCACGGCTCGCATGCCCGGGACCCTCGTGATCCAGACCGCGCGGGCGGGAGACGTGGTCCTCACGACGCCCCTGCTCCACGCCCTGATCCGTCACGGCCCCGTGGATGTCCTCGTGACACCCACCGGCGCCTCGCTCCTCGAAAACCATCCCGGCATCCGGAGGGTGCATGCCTGGGACAAGACGCGGGATCGAGGGTCGGCGTCCCTCGCCCGTCTGGCCCGCCACCTGCGGTCGGTGGGCTATGACCGGGCCATCCTCCCGCACCGATCGCTTCGCTCCGCCCTGGTGGCCCGCCTGGCCGGCATTCCCGAACGCATCGGGTTCGGCGGACGCCTCCCCGCCCTGCTCTATTCACACCGGGTTCCCTGGCCCGCCGAACTCCACGAAACGGAACGGCTCCTCACCCTGGCGCGGGACCAGGGCACTTCGGCGACTTCCACGGTGACTCTCCCGCTCACGACCGCCGAGCGCGACGGGGCCCGCGCCTGGCTCGCGGCCCGAGGCATCACCCCGCCCTTCGTGGCCCTGGCCCCGGGAGCCG
>JBGSKF010000232.1:0-2183 GCA_041741375.1 Gemmatimonadales bacterium
GGTGACGGCGCATGGACTTGCCGAGCCGGTACAACGTTCCCACCGGCCGCGCGAGCAGCGGATGCCCTTCGAGGAAGCGCTGAACGTCGTCGGCGAGATGCGCGGCAGAAGCGTAACGACGCTCGCGTTCGAAGTGGATCGCGGTCTCGCAGATGGTGTCGAGATCGCCCCGCAGTTGCCGGCGCCAGCGCGAGGCCGTGGTGGTCGCGCCTGCCTTCGTGGACGAGCGCGACGGAGGCGGTAACGCCGGCGGAATCTTCCCGAGTTCCAGCGCGCGGGTGATCGAATCGACACGATCGCCGAAGGGATGGGTGCCGGTGAGCATCTCCCAGAGGATCACGCCGAGTGCGTACACGTCCGAACGTACGTCCACTCCCGCGGTGTCGTGGCGCAGTTGCTCGGGGCTCATGTAGGCCGGCGTGCCGAGAGAGGTGCCGGTCTGGGTGAGCCGGTCGTTCCCGATGGTACCGGCGGCGCGGGCGATGCCGAAGTCCGCGAGCAGGGCGTGGCCGCGGCTCAGCATGATGTTCTCGGGCTTCAGGTCGCGGTGGAGAATCCCCTGGCTGTGGGCGTACTCCAGGGCATCGGCCACTTCCGACACCAGCCGCACCGCCTCCGCCACCGGCAGTGGTCCGTCGCGGTCGAGGCGGGCACGGAGCGACTCGCCCTCGATCAGCGGCATCACGAAATACAACACGCCGTCCACCGCACCCGAGTCGAAGACGGGCACGATATGCGGATGCTGCAGGTTGGCGGTGGTGCGGATCTCCAGCAGGAAGCGATCGGCGGCCAGCTCGGCGCTGACCTCGGGGCGCATCACCTTGATGGCCACCGGGCGGTGGTGGCGGAGGTCCTGGGCCAGGTACACGGTCGCCATGCCGCCGACGCCGAGCTCGCGCTCGAGCGTGTAGCGGTCGGAGAGGGCCGCGGCGAGGCGGTCAGGCATGTTCATCCTGCAGGCTCCCGGCGCACCAGCCCCGCGATGCGGTCAAAGTCCCGATCATAGCTGCACACTCCTTCGAGCCGTTCCTGGAACACCACCGCGGCGTGCAGGGCGTCCCGCGCCATGATCTGCCCGTTGGTATCGAGCAGCCGACGGGCATGATCCAGAATCTCCGCCGTCACGGGGAGTACTGCGGGAAAGAGCTGCCGGGTGAGGTCATACACCTGCTTCCCCTCCTCCCAGCGATGGATCGCCCGGTAGCGGTGGAGGATCTCCTGAAGCACTTCCGCGTCGATGGTGGCTTCGACCTCACCAGCCGCGACCTGTTCAAGGAGTCGCACGCTGGGCCCCTTGTTCGGATGCGGCGCGCCCGCCGCGTACATGATGACGTTCGTGTCAATCAAGATCACGGCAGCAGCGCGTCCGGGTCGGGCACCGATTGACGCTTCATCTCCGCCGGCGTGCTCACAGGGAGTGCCAGTCGGGACAGTTCCCCCACAGCGGCGAGCTGCTCGCGGCTGCCGATGACCCCGTACTGGATCTCGCAGGCCTCGCGCACCAGGTCCCCCATGCTCCGGCCTCGACGGGCGGCGAGGTCGGCGAGGCGCCGGTGGAGCTCGGGGGAGAAGAGAATCGTGGTCTTCTTGGTCAGTTCCATATCCACCTCCATATATGGAACTTATCGCCACTTCGCAGGGTCGTCAACCTCCGGGTCAGGGTGGGCGCTCTTTCTCCCCTGATCCACTGGCCGGTCAGCGACTGCCGTCGGCGGCCGCCCGCCGCACCATCCAGATGTTCGATTCGACCCGTAGGGATTGATCACCTCCTCGGTGCCGAACGCCAATCGCCGGCCATCGGGGGACCACGCCGGATCCGACCCGATGGCGGTCAGCCGCCGCGGCGACTCCCCGGTGGCACCCACCACGAAGATCCCCCCCCCCGCCGCCCACGCTGTACGCGATCTGCCGGCCGTCGGGGCTGTACGCCGGCCCACGCTCATCGAGGGTGGTGTCTCCGGCCACCAGGATCGGGTTGCGGCCACCAACCCGTTGCACGTAGATGTCCCACGTTCCCCGCGCATTGCTGGCGTAGGCGAACGATTCCCCATCCGGCGCCAAGCTGGGCGAGCTCTCCTCGCCCGTGGCGTCGGTGAGCTGGGTGTACGCCGCCCACCGCTCCTCCGATGCGCCACTGAGCGGCCCGAGCCACCAGCCCGCGCCGAGGAGCAGGCCGGCGGCGA
>JBGSKF010000233.1:0-12265 GCA_041741375.1 Gemmatimonadales bacterium
AACGCTGGACCGGCCGCACGCGCGGCTGGATCCCGGTCGACACGGTGGCCCTCAATCCACCCAAGCAGGAATCAACCCACGCGGCCGTTCCCGAAGCGGCCGCATGAAGACTCATGCGACAACTACCTTGACATTTACCGCCGGAAACTCGCACGAGTTAGCCGTAGGCCGGTAGCAAGGACAAGCCGGCGGATGAGTTGCGGCAATGTGGCCTGTGCGTCTCGGCGATCCGCCCACAGAATGAGATCGCCCGCATCAGCGAGGAGGATTGATCTTCGGTTCACCGTTGTAGCCCCCCAGAAAGGCCTCCGCCAAGCGCGAGAAGAGCGGGAGTGCTCATGAGTCGATCATCGCCGAGGTGTTCCCGAAGGAGTCTTCTGAACGCCCGCCCCCGGTCATCCGACGCCAGGTGCCACCCGCGGGTCGCTGCCATGGCGAGACACGCCGCCTCGCCCTTCCCCATGCGCCGCCGGAGCTCGGCGTAGAGGGCCATTTCCCCAGGGTCGGTGCTTGATTCCCGCCGCAAGCCCCCCGCCTGAATCACCTGACGGAGCGCCTCGGCCTGATCGGGATAGGTCACTTCCTCCACGACCTGGTCAGGCACGACAAAAAGCCATCCCGGCAGCGTCCCCAGGAGACCGAGACGTCCCGCCTTCGCGAGACTGATCACCACGGTCGCATCCAGCACGACGGTTCGTAATTCCCCCTCTGTGTCAGGCTTATCGCTCGGGTCCCGGACCGTCACCGTCCTCCTCCTTGCCAAGCCCCGAACGCTCCAGCACCTCCGCCAGGCCCTCTTCGGAGACCTCGACCATGTCGGTCAGTTCCCGCAGCTTCCCCATGGTGATCTCCCCTCGTCGAAACGCCTCCAGCGTCAGTCCGATGAACCGATGCTTGAACTCGTTCCGCGAGGCCTCGGCGTCCGGTTCTGGAAGTTCCAGAAGAACCGCCAATGCTCCTCCCAGCCCCTCCTCGTCCTGCTGCTTCAGTACGTCGAACTCCGCGGCACCGAGCAGGCGGAGGTTCTTGAGTCGGTAGAGGGCCGCGAGCCGGCTCACGCTGAAGTGGTGCGCAAGGAGGACGACATCGAACAACTGGATCTCCTGGCTTCCCGGCTCGGGACGTGCCTGCACCCGTTCCACTTCCTCACCGTTGTACACGTCGGACCGGAGGCGGCTGTCTCGTCCCTTTCCGAGACGGTGCACGAAACCCTCCACCCCGGGGCGCGGCATCAGGAATGCAGCGGCGAAGGCGTTGGCCCGGACCTCGAAATGCTGCCCGCTTTCGCTGCGGCGGCTGATGGTTCCCGATTGGTCGCGATCGAGGAGGACATGGCAGTACTCGTGGGCATAGGAAAAGCGCCGGCGAACCCGGCTGTGCCCGGGCTCGCGCCTGTTGACCACCACGAAGGGACCCACCTGGTCATCGAACAGGGTGAGCCCCGAGATGTCCTCGGGAAGGTCGATCTGGGCCGTGCGCACCCCCTGGCTCTCCAACAGTTCGGCCACGTTGGGGAGCGGCGCGCTCCCGAGCCCCAGCCGGCGACGCTCCTCGACGGCGACACGCTCGCCCTGCTGGACCGCCTCCCACTTGGTTTCCGGGAGGCGGACAGGATAGGCGGGGAGTGCGGCCCGATCCCGCTCGATGCCGAGCAGAGACTCGAGATTGGCCAATTCGCGCCCGAGCGCGATCGACTCGCGGAGAACCGACTGGACGTCATCCTCTTCGAGCACCTCGGGATGGCGCCGGAAGAGGGCCACGAGGGTGTCCTCCTCGCGAAACTCGTCGGCCAGAAACTCCCGGATGTCCCGGCCATAGAGGAAGGCGAGCTTGTCGAGCTCGAGACTCGTGACCGAACGCTTTCCGGCTTCGATCTGGGCCACTGCGGGCCTCGAAATGCCGAGATGCACGGCGACATCCTCCTGTCTGAGATGCGTGGCTTCGCGTGCCGCCCGGAGCCGATTGGCCAATTCTTCCTGGGATACCGGCATGATGTCGCCTCATTCTCAATTCTGATTTCGAGTCTGCCTACTCGTTATTCGCTAATTCAATTCCCGTGATTCCGGATTTTTCCGGGCAGATCCGCATGGCCTACCGTCTTCGATTGGAAGTTACACAAACTACCTGCGACTGTCAAGTTATGCCGTTATATGTGTGATTATCATACGCCCATGATGATTGCGGGATCCGGAACCGTCTCCGCACCTGCGGTGGGAACGGGACGCTCCCCGGGAGGTCGGCGTAGCTCCATGGTCGGAGGCGGGAACCCAGGGTTGGGTGTATCGGGCGGATCCGCTACAATTCCTCTGTACTTGTCCATGAGATCCGAGAGCGCGTGAGGCACCCACTCCAGCAGCTTCCGCCAACTGGCCCGGACCGTCAGGTTTCTGGCGTCGAGGTCCCCGGGGAAGGGCTGCCCCATGACGCCTCATCGAGGAGAAGCCCAATGACCGTAGCCCCCGATCTGGCGCTCACCACCTCGCTCGACGTGCGCCGGCGTCTCGTCGAAGCCCTGAAGCTCGACCTCGTTGGCCCCCTGTCGCCCGACGATCCCCTGGCCTCCGAGGCGATCCCGGGCCGAGTTCGCCCCTCCAACTGGTATCTGACCGGGTTCCTGATCCCCTCGGGAACCGCGCCCGAAAAGAGCGCCGACCTCGACGAGGACGACGACCTCGACACGATCCCGGAGTCGGCGGGCCTCTCGGAGGAATCCGAGGAGGAGCGGAAAACGGCCAAGAAGGGATACTTCCCCTCCTCGATGGGGTTGAGCTTCCTGGTTCCGTCGGAGCTGGAGCGGCTCACGGTTGATGTCCAGTGGGGGGATTACGCGGAATCCGAGACGGCGGGCGGCGATGGAAAGGCTGTACCGGTGTGGCAGCGGACGCCTGGGCGTGCGGTGATGGTGGTGGCCCTGAACGGAACGGCCGACCCCCAGGTCCATGATGTGCCAGGTTCAGGCGGCCTCCAGGTCCAGGTGGTGGAGCGGCCAGTTCTGGGCCAGGAGCTCGATGGACAACTCCCCCCCGGCACCCGTTCGGTGTCGGTATTCCTGGTGAATCGCAGAAAGCCTGAGGAAAAGGGGTCCGACTCCACCTACGCCTTCCAGGCCGGGATTGAAGTACAGAGCGAGCTTCCCTTTGTCCCCCGTCCTGACCTGCGTGGCACCCTGGCCGAGGAGTGGGACGAAAAGGTGGCCGACCTTCACTATGCTGACACGCCGGAGTACGCCACGGGTCATGGGGTTTCCGCGGAGTGGGATGTGATGGATGGGGCGTGCCACCAGATCCGCACCGCCTGGATACCAAGCGCCGAGGTGGAAAAGACGGAGACGGCGGAGGTGCCCGGTGTGCAGCTGTCGATGGATGCACTTGGTCGCCTGACGGACGGAGCCGCCACCACGGCGGCCCTGACGCCCCTGGTCGTGGAGTATCGAGCGTGGATCGAGTCGCGAAGATCGGACCTTGCGGAGTTGCAGGACGAACGCGGTAGGACAGCGGAGGAACTCCTGCGGCTCGCCGGTGTTGCCGCGCGGAGGATCGAGCGAGGCATCAACGTGCTGGTGAATGATCCGGAGGCCCTCGATGCCTTCCGGGTTGCGAACCGGTCGGTGGCGAGGGCGCTGCGGCAGCGGCTCCACCTGAAGGATCCACAGTGGCGGGCCTTTCAGCTCGCCTTCATCCTGCTCAACCTTCCGGGCCTCGCCGACCCCCAGGATCCGGATCGCGAAATCGTGGATCTGCTCTTCTTCCCGACCGGAGGTGGCAAGACCGAGGCGTACCTCGGTCTCGCCGCGTTTGTGATGGTGCTTCGCCGTCTCCGTCACCCGGGGGACCAGGGTGTGGGCGGTGCCGGAGTGAGCGTGATCATGCGGTACACCCTCCGGCTCCTCACCCTGGATCAGCTCGCCCGTTCGGCCGGTCTTGTCTGTGCGCTCGAACTGGAGCGTGCGGACAACGAGCAGCGGTATGGCTCCTGGCCCTTCGAGATCGGACTCTGGGTGGGCAAGGCCGCCACGCCCAATCATCTTGGACGGAAGGGGGACGGGCGCTCCGATACGGCCCGAACCAAGGTCACCCAGTTCAAGAGGGATCCCCGAAACCGACCCTCTCCCATTCCCCTGGAAACCTGCCCCTGGTGCGGCTCCCGCTTCGAGCGCGATTCCTTTGTGCTCCTTCCCAATGCTGATGAACCGGATGAACTACGGATCGTCTGTACCAAC
This sequence comes from Gemmatimonadales bacterium, assembly GCA_041741375.1. GTDB lineage: Bacteria > Gemmatimonadota > Gemmatimonadetes > Gemmatimonadales > GWC2-71-9 > OFTM291. Next base: position 4,220 of record JBGSKF010000233.1, read on the forward strand.
CTGGAGTGCGACTTTAACTGTAAGCGCACTCTCCCGATCGTGGCGGTGGACGAGTCGGTTTACCGGCGGCTTCCCGCCTTCCTGATCGCAACGGTGGACAAGTTCGCCTCACTTCCCTGGGTGGGGGAGGCGGGAGCCCTTCTCCACGGTGCCGACCGACATGACGCGAAGGGGTTCTATGGAGGTGCCGAGCCGGGGAAGGGGACCCGTCTCACATCACCACTTCCGCCGCCTGATCTGGTAATTCAGGACGAGCTGCACCTGATTTCCGGCCCGCTGGGAACGATGGCGGGGCTCTATGAGGCGGCGATCGAGGGTCTCTGCGTGAGGGAGCTGGACAGTCGGGCGATCCGACCCAAGATCGTGGCCTCCACGGCGACCGTGCGCCACGCCCAGGATCAGATCCAGGCCCTGTTCGGTCGCTCCATCACGCAGATTTTCCCTCCTCCCGGGCCCGACCGCCGCGATTCCTTCTTCGCCCACACGGTGCCGGCCTCGAAGGTTCCGGCTCGGCTCTATCTGGGTGTTGCCTCCCAGGGCCGGAACCCCAAGGTGATCATGCGGAAGTTGTGGCTCGCGCTGATGGGAGCGGGAGAGCGGGCCTATCGAGATGCTGGGGGACACAACAACCTGGAGAACCCCGCCGACCCCTACATGACTGTGCTCGGTTATTTCACCAGCCTCCGGGAGCTTGGTGGGGCGCGCCGGATCCTCGAGGAGGAGGTTCAGAACACCATCAAGGCGTACGGTACCCGGCGCCGGGTTGGGGAACGGCGTGGCCTCTTCCAGGACCGGACGACCTTCTCGGAGGTCCTGGAACTGACCTCCCGTGTCTCCACCGACAAGGTGGCGGAGGCCCGGCGACGGCTGGAGACACCGTTCCACAAGATCGGTGAGCGAGTGGACTGCGCCATCGCCACGAACATGATTTCGGTGGGCCTCGACATCCCCCGTCTGGGACTGATGGTGGTGCTCGGCCAACCGAAGACCCACGCCGAATACATCCAGGCCACCAGCCGAGTGGGCCGGGACGACAAACGCCCCGGCCTGGTCGTGACCCTCCTGAACATTCACAAGCCGCGGGACCGTCCCATTTCGAGCGGTTCCGGCACTATCACGAAACCTTCTACCGGTCGGTGGAGGTGGGGAGTGTCACTCCTTTTTCCGCCCGGGCGCTCGATCGTGGGTTCGCCGGCGCGCTGGTTGGCCTGGCACGGCACCTCGAACCGGTGCTGACCCCTCCTCAGGGCGTCGAGCAGATCAGGAAAGTGAGGGCCACCCTCGAACGGCAGCTCCTCAAGATCTTCCTCGACCGGGTCGACCGCCAACCGATCGTGGATCCCAAGGAGCGGGAGGAACGCCTGCGCAGTGTCCAGAACCGGGTCGTGGACCTGCTCGATTCCTGGGTCAAGGTGTTGGAGGATTATGAGGGGAATGATGTGGCCATGCAGTACCAACAGTACGAACTCAAGCAACCCAAGCCGCTCCTTCGGGGGATCCTCGACAAGGTCTTCGAATCAGAGCACCATCGGAAGTTTCGCGCCAACCGTTCGCTGCGGGACGTGGAGCCCGAGGTGAATCTCTTCCTCGATGACCTGAACGGCGCCCCGGTGGAGGGCCGCTCATGAGCCGTCCGGGAAGGGCACCGGGTCGTCGTGCGCATGGACAGGTCCGTCGGGGGCAGCTGATCACGACGTACGGTCCCGGGGCTCTCATTGACCTCCCGAACCATTCCGCCATCGTCGGAGGCCTCGACGGGTGGGGACGATCTGACGGTCTCGATGAGGTCATCGAGCCGAGGCTGGCTCACACGATCAAACTCATGACGGGGGCCGCCGTGCCTCCTCGTCTTCTGGCACCGCCTGCCGCAGACCACGAACCGGGAGCGAAGCCGAAAGGGATCACGGTGCTGCGGTTCCCCGAGTGGTTCGTGGTTCAGGAAGGGCGGAGCACGGAGGAGCGTGAGCGGTCGCGCCGGTTGGTGCATCGGAAGGCGCTCACCGGCAACCTTTTCGAGAAAAACAAGGTGGTTGCCACCCGCTTCGTGCGTGCCTGCCCCCGAGGTCATGTTGATGATCTGGACTGGAGAGGGTTCGTCCACGGCTCGGAGGGTCCTCGATGCACCCGCCAGCTCTGGCTCGATGAGCGCGGAACCGGCGGTGACCTCGCGGACCTCACGGTGCGCTGTGAATGCGGGCGTCAACGGGGTCTGTACGAAGCCACGCGGCTGGAGTTGAATCCCCTCGGGACCTGTCGGGGAGTTCGCCCCTGGCTCGGAGCCAACACGGCCGAAGAGTGTACCCTCCCCTCGCGTCTCCTGATTCGAACCGCCTCCAACGCGTATTTCTCGCAGGTCGTGGCACTCCTCTCCCTTCCGGACAGGGGTTCTGCGGTGGAAAAGGCGGTGAAGGATCTCTGGGAGGATCTGCGGATTGTCGACAGCGTGGACCACCTGGCCTTCCTGAAGAAGAAGCCACAGGTTGCGCAGCGGTTGGCGCCGTTTGGAGACAGTGAGATCCTCGAGGCCATCAGGGCACGGAACAATGGCGGGGGAGGGGACCGGCCATTGAAGCAGGTCGAGCTCGATGCCCTGCTGGCCGCCCCGGAAGGATTCGGCGACGACGTACCGGTCGACCCCGATTTCCACGCCCGCCGCCTCCCGGATGCGTCCTGGCGTCACTCCGGCATTCTTGACGGTGTCGAAGCGGTGATCCAACTCCATCGTCTGCGGGAGGTTCAGGCGCTGGTCGGGTTCACCCGGTTCGAGGCGGTGATGCCGGACATCGACGGCCAGTATGATTCCGATGTGCAACGGGCCCAGTTGGTGGCGGAACCGACCTGGTACCCCGCCGTCGAGAATCGGGGAGAGGGAGTATTCCTCCAGTTGAGCAGTACCGCGGTAGGGCAGTGGCTTGAACGGGATGCCGTCAAGGCACGAATCGAGTCCCTGGCGGATGGTCACACGCAGTGGGCTGAGCGCCGGAAGAGCCCAATGCCATTCCCCGGCGGTCCCTACATTCTGCTGCATACCCTCTCCCATCTGCTCCTGCAGTCGCTCTCCATGCGCTGCGGTTACCCGGCCAGTTCCCTGCGGGAGCGTATCTACGTGGATGGGAAGGGAGAGAGATACGGGATCTTGCTCTATACCGGGAGTCCCGACGCGGAGGGCACGCTCGGGGGGCTGGTACAGCAGGCCCGGCATATTGACGGGCACCTGATGGACGTGCTCCGGATGAACACGCTCTGCTCCAATGACCCCATCTGTGCCCAGCACACCCCCGGGACGAGCATGGAATCCCGGTGGCTGCATGGGGCCGCCTGCCACGGGTGCACGCTGATCGCGGAAACTTCGTGTGAAATGCGCAATGATTATCTGGACCGCGCCCTGGTGGTGCCGGTGCTGGGAGTTCGTGACGCCGCCTTCTTCCCGATCGGCCGATGATCGAGGAATTGTCCGACCTGGCGCCACATCTTCGGGAACGATTGATCGTTGCGCTCGAGTCGGGACTTCTCGTTTCCCCCTACACGGATGCTTCCCTCCGCTCGATGCTCGGCACTGGAGACACCACCGCCGTGATCGGCAGGGCGCTGGCTGATCTCGAGCGCCTGGGGATTTCGGGAGCCTCGGCCGGCGCCTGGATGCGAACGGTTGACCGAATCACCGCGCGAGTGATGAAGCCCGACCTCGTGTGGTCCGGGCCGGAGGTACCGGGCCTGCATGCTCGCGACACCAGGCGGGTGTATGATGAACTGCTCGGCGGGGCGGAACGCTCGGTATGGGTGAGCACCTATGCCTTCTTCGACGGGCCCAGGGCGTTCGCCACTCTGGCCCGGCGGCTCGACGATGTTCCCGGTCTGCAGGCGACGCTGCTCTTGAACATCCAGCGGCACAGGGGGGAAACGACCTCGGCGGACGACCTCGTGCGGCGCTTCGCGGACCGGTTCTGGGGAACCGATTGGCCGGGGAGCAGAAGGCCCCGGGTGTACTACGACGAGCGTGCGCTTGCCCCGAATGGTCCGACCGGAGTGCTGCACGCCAAGGCCATCATCACGGATGACGAGTCCGTCTTTGTCACTTCCGCCAATCTGACCGAGGCGGCGCTCGACCGGAACATCGAGCTGGGGCTCCTGACTCGAGATCGCGCGCTGGCCTTGAGCATTTCCGGACACTTTCAGGCGCTCATCGACAACCGACTGTTGACTCCCCTCCCACCGGGGTGACGGCGAACGGGATCCTCACCCTCGGGCTGAAGCCCGTGCTCGGCGCCTGAAGCGACAGGAGCCCTCACCACCGACCCCTCCCCCGGCCCCCCTCCCGGACCCCCCTGGCCCCTCTCCCACACGGGGGAGAGGGGAATGATGCGTGAGGGCGTCAGAGAAGCTGTGTGATGCCGAAGGCGAGCAACCCCACGATGCCGCCGAGCAGGTAGCCGAGCCGCACGATGAGGCGGAGTTCCCGCTGGGTGACGTTCCGGATGATCTCCTCCATCCGCTGCATCGAGAACCCGAGGACCTTCTGTTCCACCATCTCCGGCACGCGCAGCCGCTCCACCACGGGCGGGATCTGGGTCTGGAGCCATCCCCACGAGGCGTTGACCAGTCCCTCCTTGATGCGGGCCGTAGTGTCGGCTCCGAGCCAGTGGGCGGGGCGTCCGAGGGGACGATGCGTGAGGTCGCGGGCGGTGCTCGTCACCACCTGGGCCACCCAGGCCTGGCCCCGGTCGCTGCGGAGGGCGTTCCGGATGGCGTCCACGATCTGATCGGGGGGGATGGTGGCCAGAACCTGGCCCCAGGTCCAGGTGCCCGCGCGGTCGAGGCCGTGGTCGAGGGCCCGCTGCAGCGAGTCACGCGCAGCAGGACTCCGTGAGGCCGAGAGCGCCCAGTCCCCCAGGGCACCGGTGAGGGCCACGCGCTGCTCGGGGGCGAGACGGGAGAGCCGTTCCCCCAGGGGCATCCGGAGGAGCCCGAGGAGCATGCCCCTCACCGCGGCCGCCAGCTGAGTGCGCACCGCGTCCGACTGCAGAGTGTCCCGCACCCGCTCGAATCCCTTGCCCGCGAGCCCCGACACCAGCCGCTCGAAGGTCGAATCCTTCACCACCAGCTTGGCCAGCAGCCGCTCGTGAAGGAGCATCTCGCGGGCGGCACCGTCGAAGGCGTCGCGGAGCGCGGTGGTGATGGCGCTCTTGACGCCGGGATCCCCGAGCAGGTCGCCGAGGCGTCCGATGGCCGTGGGGAGGTAGTCACTGATGGCCTGCTCGACCGGCCCGACGATGCCCTCGGGGAGCCGATCCGCCAGCGGTCGCGGATCCTGTTCCAGCGCTTCGAGACGACCCGCCACCCAGCTCCGAATGGTGTGGGTCAGACCATCGCTCTCCGCCAGATCGGTGGCCCAGGTGTCCACTGTGCGGCGGATCGCTTCCCGGCGGGCCGGAGTGAGGAGGGCACCGACCGGTACGGCGTCCACTTCCTCCCGGAGCCGGCCGAGCCACCCCGCGAGTCCCTCGGCGAACCCCGGGGTCTCCGCCGCCTCGGCCAGGCGGCGCGCCAGGCTGGGACCGAGGGAGGCGACGAACTCCTCGAGGACCGGGCCGGCGGGCCCTTCCAGGATCTGCTCCAGTGATCCGTACTCCCGCTGCAGGAGATCGTCGGCCATGCGGCCCACGGCCTCGGAAAACGCCTCCCGCACGGCCGGGGCGCTCAACCGCTCGGCGAGGTCCTCCGGAGTGAGGAGGCGCTCGCCCACGGTCTTTCCGATACTCCGGGCCAGTCGGGCCTTGTTCTTGCTGATCGCTCCGTGGAGACGAAAGGGACCGATGCGCACCTCGTCATAGGGATGGAACAGCATCCAGATGGCGATCGCGTTGGTCAGGCCGCCGGCCATGGCCCCGGCCCCGACGGTGAAGCCCAAAGAGAGGAGAGTCTGTTGGTCAACCATGGCTTGAACATGGACGCACCGCCCGCGAAACGGGAGAGGGAGGAGGAGGGCATCTCCCTGGGCACCGTCGTGGATGCGGCCGGCGACCTCGGGCTCGCTGCGGTGTTTCTGGTGTCGTGGCTCGTGCCCGGGGACGCCCTGGCCCTTCCGCTCCGGGTCCTCCTCCTCACGATGCTGCTGGAGTTCATCGTGGTGCACTCGACCGGGTTCATGGGGATGGCCGCCCTCGCCCCCGGAAGTTCCGCCCGCCGTGCCCGGGTCATTCTCGGACTCGGCGTGCTTTACACCCTGTTCGTGGCGGGCTTTGCACTCGGCTTCCGTACCTGGTCGCCGCTCATCGCCTTCTGGGGCCTCACCCTCAACCGCTCGTTGGGGGTGCTGCTCACTTCACCCCCCGCAGGGCGGGAAGAGCTGCAGATGCGGAAGGGTTGGGCGGCCGTGACCATGGCGTATCTGCTGGCGGTCGGGGTCACCACGGTCCTTCCCGTCCCGGCCTTGGGGATCACCCGGGCAGTGGTGAGCGCCGCGGAACTCCCGTCGAGTGGCCTGTGGGTGTCGGAGCCATACCGGGTGGCGGCGGCGGGGGTGTTGCACTTCGGGCTCTCGGGGCTCTCCGCGCTGTGGGGGCACCGGTGGATCAGCGACCGGTCGATCCCGCGAGGGTCGGGAACTCGACGATCTCGATGATCTGGCTGCCTTCAGGATCACTTCGGAACCCAAGCGCACGATTCCCGGCCATGGACGTCGGCACGAATCCGACCGGCATCGTGACGAACCCGATTTTCTCTCCGGAGGGCGAGAGGATCATCCAATCCGGCGGGGCCGTTTCGCTCTTCTCCTCGCGCTGAAGCCAGATTCTCCCGTCGTCGCCGAGGAGCACACGGTGCACCGGCGGTTGGTGAGGGGGGAGGAACAGCGCCTGACGCACCCGCTCCGCCATGGCTTGTGCCCCGCTCCCCGCCGACCCGGAGCGTTCGGCGATCGCGCGCTCGATCATGTCGCGTCGGATGGGGACAGGGTCGTACGGATAGTCCCGGGTGAACAGGTCCGTGCCGTGGGGGGTGATCCGCCTGACCCGAAACGATCTCGACCCGGCCCTGACCGTGCGTTCCACGATGACAAGGTGGCCATCGTGAGTCCCGATCCGGAACAGGGGATCATCATCGAACGGCTGCGGTCCTGTGATGCTGCCGCTTTCCGTCGGGATGTCGAGAACCCGGTCGGGGAACTCCATCGAGAACACCGTATCCAGCGCCGCGCGATCGAGGCGCCACACCATGTAGGTTCGTTTCCGGTCCGAGGATCCGGCCCGAAGGGGTCGCTCCGCGGCGAGCACCACGCTGCTGTCGGGTAGCAGAACCGCGGTGGTGGTGGGTCCGGGGAGTGACCGGGATGAGCGGAATTCCCCGCTCTCCGGGTCGAGGATGGACAGGCGGGACAACCGAAAGTCGTGCACCCAGAGACCGTCCTGGCTCACCCCGATGGTTCCTGGCGCACGGAACTCTCCCGGTCCACTTCCGAGACGTCCGAAGGATCGGACCCAGGTGCCGTCGTGTCGGAACAGGTGCAGGAAGGGTTCGCTCATGTCCACGACGATCAGGGCGTTCGGGGTGTCCAGGACGCGGCCCACGCGACCGATGATGTATCCCTCGCCCTCCGCGGGAATGCTGAGGATGACCGTTGGGCGGGATCCCCCTCGTGAACCATGAAGGGTGTCGCTTCGAGAGGAGGCGGCGTCCGCGTTCAGGAGGTTCCTCTCCGCGGGCGACCCGTCCCTCCCGCCTGGTGCACCCGTCGATCTCGTTTCCGAGGGGGCACAGGAGGTCAGGATCAGTGCGACGAGGAGCGACGGTCGCATGGCATGCCTTCAGGCGTGAGGAATCGCGGGGTCGCGCCGGGCGGGATATCCGGGATGTTGCACTCCGATTCCCCCTGCCGCAAGGTCCTCCCGGTCACCCGGGGTGGAAGGGCCCCCATCCTGCCGATGCCCGCCATCCGAGATCGGGAACCTGTCGTGGGAACCGATGACCCTCTGCGTCCTCCGTGTTCTCCGTGGTTCAATCCGGGGTGACGTGGGGGATCACCACAGAGTCCGCGGAGGACACGGAGGG
>JBGSKF010000234.1:0-3537 GCA_041741375.1 Gemmatimonadales bacterium
GGGCGCGGGAGGCCGCGGTGCCGGTGCTGCCGTCGGGGCGTTCGGCCCGCTGGTGATCGCGCAGCACGCGGTTCGCCCGTCCAGCGACACCTGTCGGGTCCTGAAATTGGCGAACACGCCCTGCCCGACTCGGAGCGCCGAGAGCGTCCGGGCGTTGGTCACCTTGAACTGAAAGACATTCCCGTTCGCCGTGATCTTGCCGGAGACGACACCGGTTGCGGCTTCGATCGTGGTGATGGAGCAGCAGGCCGTCGGCGTTTGGGCGCGAGCGCTCACCGGAGCCAGCGAAATCACGATTACCACAGAGGCAAAGTACCTGTCAGCGAAGCGCATCGATTTCTCCGATCTGATGGCGGCCATTCCGACCGCCGCGGTGGCCGGTGTCAGGGGATCTTGATCTTCTTCTTGAGCAACCCGCCCAATCCCTTCTTCGCCTTTTTCTCGGCTTCCTTCTTGAGGGGTGCCGCCGTCGAGTCGGCGAACGATAGAGCAGAATCCGCCACGACCCCGACCGCCGCAGACGTCGCTGCGCCGCCCTCCGTGTCGCCCGGGGGTTCGACGTAGGGAGGGAGCTCCTGCTGGAACGCGACCTTGGTTGTTTGGTGGAGGGATTGGGCAGCGCTGCCGAGCCGGGCCAGCGCCGTCTGCGCGCCGTCCTTGTCGGTGGCACTCGTGAATTCCCGGATGGCGCTCCGGACATCGCCCAACTGGGAGGGCATGGTGGAGACCATCCGGAGGCCCGCCACCAGCAGGTTGGTGTTCTTGAATCGGGACACGAACTGCGGCAGGTTCCGCAGCACTGCGCCGAGGATGACATCGAGCCGGTTGAGCGGCTCGCCGCAGCAGGAGCTGATGAAGGGAGACGGTGCGAAGGTGTCCTGGGCGAAGCTGTCGGCCGCGGCCGGAGTGACGGTGGGTGCCACCCCCTCCGGGGTTGCGGCGCTGGTGGTATCGGGGAGCTGATCCACGGTGCCGGTGAGGTCCTGGACGAACCCGTCCAGTTCCGTCAGCTGGTCCTCGAGCGGCGAGTCAAATGCCGGCATGGCGGGACCGAGGACCGAGGAGGGCGCGACCACTTGGGCGGTGGGCACTACGCTGTAGCGGAACACCATCCCGTGACCACCCACCAAGTAGGCCCGGTCCCGCCGGGGGAAGCTCCACGCCCGCGGCTCGGCGGGAAAGCGGAACGCGCGCGAGCTCCAGCGGTTCCCCCCATCCACGGTATAGCTCATCCTCTCGTGAAACTCGAGCGCCCAGCCGACCTCGGGGTCGGCAAAGATCAGGCGGCTGTCGGTCCCGTAGGGCCCGACGCTGGCGAGGAGACCCTTCCATGTCTGCCCGCCGTCGGTGGTCCGGGACAGCTTTCCGTCGGTGGTGCGCACGATGCCGGTGTTCTCGTCGGTGAAGAACAGGTCGGTGGCGCCGACCACCTCAGGATCGCCGGGGCCGACGAAAAAGCGCCAGCTCTCACCGCCGTCCTCGGTCTTTGCCAGGATCGGCGGATACTCGCACGGGCCGACGCACTTTGTCTTGGCGACGAGGTACCCGACCGACGGTGTGACGAACTGAATCCGGCCGACGTTGCAGCCGATCTCGCGACTGAGTCCGCCCACGGTGGCTTTGACGGAGCATGCGGCGACCGGCTTCCAGGTTCTGCCGCCGTCCCGGGTCTTGAGAAGGGTCGATGGCACACTTCCCATCCCGAGGAATCCCGCCGCGACGCCTTCGGTCGGGGAGCTCATTGCCAGGGCATGGATGTACTGGGGGGCGGCGCCGAGATCCTCCCACGATTCGCCGTCCACGGTGCGCAGGATCCGGGCAGAACTGCTGCCCGCTCCTCCGATCACCGCCCAGCCGTGGGTTTCATCGAGGAAACGCAGGAGTCTGACAGGAGGATCGGCGGATTGTGGATCGCCGCCCATCTGCGCCGTCCAGGTGGTGCCGCCGTCTCCGGTGTGGATGATCGTTCCGTTCGAACCGGCCACCCAACCCTTGTCGATCGTGACGAAGAAGACTTCGCGGAAGTCGAGGTCTTCGCTGAAGCTCACCGGCTCCCAGACGCCCTTGAACGCCGGCGGGGTACCAGCCGTTTGCTGTGCGGCCAGCGGGACGGCGATGAGCAGGGCGAGGGCAGCTCGCCAAGCCTGGCGATGGGCAACGCAAATGCGGGAGGAGGTCGGCATGCCAGTGGCTCCTGTGATGGATAGCTCACTGGATGGGTCCCCGATCGGCGGCGGGCGTTACACCGGGGGGAGGTTCGGGTCGCCGAGCAGGATGAACGGCGCCCAGTACGCCGGGTGGCTGGTGGCCGTGCCTGCTTCGATCCAGCTCGTGCGCACCGATCGAAGCGCCTCGGCCGGAGTCCGGCCGCTGTCCAGTTCTCCGTAGAGCTCGGTCATGAAACGGAGCGTTGACCGGTCAGTCACCGGCCAGAGCGTCACGAGGGTGCTCCGGACCCCCGCCGCCAGAAACGCGTGCGACAGGCCGACCATGCCCTCACCGCGCACTTGCCGTCCCAACGCCGTCTCACAGGCGGACAACGTCACCAGTTCGGCCCGGAGCTCGAGACGCCGGATCGCGGGAAGGTCCAAGATGCCGTCGGCCAGCACGAGGTGGCTCCGGTCCGGCTCGCGGTCGTCCACTCGCGCGTGGGTCGCGAAGTGCAGGTACCGGTAGCGCCCCGGCTCGAACGCCAGCCACCGGCGCACGGTCGCCGCTCGCCCGATCAGGAGGTCTGCGCCCGTGCTGCGGTACCGGTGACGGAGGGTACTCGCCTCCTCCCCGGCGTACGGGAGATCGATCTCGCTTCGCCGGTCCGGTGTCCGCACCGCGGATCCGCTGGCCGGAGGGGCGGCCGTTCCGCGTGGATTGCCCACCGCCAGCATGGTCCGCTCCCATCGATCCAGCGGCTTGGTCCGGGCCAGGGCGGTGAGTACCGAGGCGGAAGGCCCGTAGATGATGCGGTGGGTCGCACCCAAGGGAGAGGCATCGGGAGACGGAAGCAGGACCTCGAGGGGAAGCCGGGCGAGTGGTCCGTCCATGATGGCCATCACGATGGAGGCGCCTGCCGGAACCAGGGGCGACAGGATCTGCTGGTAGACTCGCGCGGCCGCCGGTCGCCACGCGGCATCACCGGGACGCTCGATGGTCCGTCCCAGGAACTCGACCGCCGCTCGGAGCGAGTCCGCCTGGCCCAATCGTTGGCCACGGATCTCGCGGCCCGTGACCCACCACGCGTACACCACACTATCTCCCCAGAACACCGAGAAGAGGGCCGCCTCGGGGCGATGGAGCAGCGTGGTGCGGATCTCGGCGAGCGGAGCGGGGGACGGATGCCGCATCGCGGCGCGCGGGTCGTCCCCGCCAGCGACCGACTCCAGCAACTCCAGGGAGTCCCGGAGCGCTTGCAGCTCGGCTCCGACGATGCGCGTCTGGGACGAGTCCCCACCCGCTGCGGCCTCCTCGAATCGTGCCCTGAGCCGCTGCTTGAGCTCGGCCGCCGGGGAGGCCTCGCGCGCGACGTCCCGCTCCGCGATC
>JBGSKF010000235.1:0-11177 GCA_041741375.1 Gemmatimonadales bacterium
GGAGCAGCGGCGGGAGACGGACGTGGCGGGGGCGTCGGAGCCGCGGCGGACGCCCGGCCGGGCTGCGGATCCGATTCCGTCCGAACCGGTTCCTCTTCCGGGGCGGAGGGGGGAAGGTCCTTGAAGAGGGCCTTGGCTCGCTCTTCCAGGGACACCTGCTTCGGGGCGGGCTCCGGACGTTCAGTGAGGGTGCGCGCGAGATCCACCGCCGTCGGGGGCTCGGCTTCACGCTCCGCGGCCAGCGTCGCCTCCGATTCGGCCACTTCAGCGGCGGTTCGCCGGCGCTTGGTCGCCCGGGCCGTGATGGGCGACGCCTCCTCAGGTGCCACCTCGGGCTCGGCCGCCTTCTTCCGGCGGGCCTTCTTCGGGGGAGCCGCCTCGGCGGCGGCCTGCCTCCTCTTCTCTCGCTCCCACCGCACGCGGGCGGCCGAGACCTGATCGTCCGGCACGGCACTCCCCGCGCTCCGGACGGTCACGCCCATATCCTGCAACATCGCGAGAACCTGCTCAGGCGACGTGGCAAATTCTTCCGCGAGATCCTTGACTTTCGTCTTGACCACAAACTCCTCCTCAGGCCGGTCCGCCGGGAGCGGCTCGTACAATCCCTCGGGCAAGGGCGGGATCGACGATCCCGACTACCATGACGGGCGGACGACCCAATTGCCGCCCCAGTGCATCCGAACCGGGTCCGACAACCCGGGGTATTCCGCGGCCGACCGCGAGACGCTCCACCTTCTCCCGAGCCCGGGGGCTCGCATCGGAGGCCATCACCACGACCCGGCACCGTTCCCGCTGCAATCCCGCCCGCACCGCTTCCACACCGATCAGGATCGAACCGGCTCGCGCACCAAGGCCCAGCAACCCCTCCAGACCGGTCACCCGGCGGGCGGGGGGGAGACACTCTCCGGCGTCACACCCTCGCCAGACTCCTCCCCGTCACCCGGCTCCTCGCCCTCATCGAGCAGATCGGCCAGAAAGGCCACCAGCTGCTCCTCGGCTGCGGGCGTGATCCCCGGGAGCGTGCTGATGTCGGCACGCTCCAGGTCGAGGATGTCGTCGAGCATGACATGCCCCGCCGCTGCCAGCGTGGCCACCAGCTCCTCCGAAAGTCCCTTGAGCTCCGACAGGGGGACACGGGTGACGATTTCCTCCTCCGTGGCCGGCAGGAAGAGCGGACCCTCGCCCCCCCGCTCCATCCACTCCCGGCTGGAATAGAGATCGATCTTCCATCCGGTCAGTTCCGACGCCAGTCGCACGTTCTGGCCGTTGCGGCCGATGGCAAGGGAGAGCTGATCCTCGTCCACCACCGCCTGAATGGTACGCGTGTCCGGCACCGAGAACACCTTGGCCACCCGCGCCGGGGCGAGGGCGAGCCGGGCAAACCGCTCCGGATCGGGCGACCAGGGCACGATGTCGATCCGCTCTCCCCCCAGTTCGTTCACGATCGCCTGGACCCGGCTTCCCTTCAGGCCGACGCAGGCCCCCACCGGGTCAATCGCATCATCCCGGCTGATGACGGCGACCTTGGTCCGGCTGCTCACCTCGCGCGCCGTGGCACGGATCTCCACAATTCCCTGGGCGATCTCCGGAACTTCCAGCTTGAAAAGTGCGGCCACGAAACCGGGATCAGCGCGGGACAGAACCAGGCGGGGGCCCTTCGGGGTCTCCTCCAGCCGCTTGAGGACGGCGCGGATGGTGTCCCCCTGGTGGAAGTGCTCGCGGTGGTTCTGCTCCCGGTACGGGATGATGGCCTCCGCCTCGCGAAACTTGGGAAGAAGAAGGACAATCTTCCCCCTCTCGATCTGCTGGATCTCCCCGGAGAGGAGGTCTCCCATCCGATGGCCGAATTCCTCCCGAATCCGGGTCCGCTCCCCTTCCCGCACCCGCTGAAGAATCCGCTGCTTCGCGGCCTGCACCGCCAGACGCCCGAATTCCTCGAACGGGACATCCTCCTCCAGCATGTCCCCCACTTCGAACTCCGGATCCTCGTATCGGGCATCCTCGAGCGACACCTGAGCGGACGGATCCTCCACCTCCAGCGCCACCTGCCGGAGCCGGGTGATTCGAATGGTCCCGTTCAGTTCATCCAGCTGCATCTCGAACCTGACATTGGGGCCGAACTTCCGCATCAGGGCTGCATGGATTCCATCCTGCAGCAGATCGACGAGGTCACCCCGATCGAGCTGCTTCAGGGTGGCCAACTCCCGAAACGCGGCCAACATTTCCACTGAACCGGCCATCATGGTACTCCAGCGCAGGAACGGCTGCGATTGCGCACGTCCGTGGCCCCGCCGTCGTGCCACCGCATTCGCGGGGGCTGACGCCCGGAACCCGCTCCACGGACCTACCCGTTGCGAGAGGGATCTCGAGACAGGGACGGATGGTGATGCCACCCGCCAGCGGGGAAAAGAAAAATGTGGGGACGGACCCCACATCACCCGGGATCCCAACGGGATCCAGCAAGACTATAAACATAGCCCTGTCAGGGGGTGACGTCAAACGGGTGAGCCAGCCCCCCAGGACTCCTTCTGCGCGGCATCCCCAGAAAGGCAACCATCCGCCCTTCCCCCACACCACCTCGCCGGTGAGAGAAGAAGCGATCCTCCCGTTCCCGGGAGCATTCAGGAGCGACCGAGATCTTTCGAATCCCCGCCCGACTCCCCTCCTCCACCAGGCGGGCGCGGAGATCAACCGTCACCCGTCCCCCGTCACCTGCCGTGGCGAGTCCCAAGGCGTCCGCAACTTCGCTTCCCACTTCATAGCAACCACCGCAAATCCCTACGCCACAATGCATGACCGTGTTTTCAACATCGGCTCCGCAGCGGCTCATCATCTCCAATCCGACACCGAATATCCCTCCCGCTGTCCCGCGCCATCCGGCGTGCATCAACCCCGCAACCCGAGCCACCGGGTCGAAGAGAAACACCGGAATGCAGTCGGCCACGGTCACCAGGAGCAGAATCCCGGGAGCGTCGGTGACATGCCCGTCCACACCCTCCGTGATGGTCCACCCCGGTGGTCCTTCCCCCTGGTGTCGGAGGACCGTGGTGCCGTGAACCTGGTGGCCGGATCGAAAGGCCTGAAAGCCGGAGAACGCTGCCCGGAAACGATCCCAGCGGGCCATGACCTCTCCGACAGGCTCCCGGCCACGAAGGCCCAGGTCGAAATCGCCGCCCAGGGGATCGGGGCGCTCGGTCATGCCCGCCACGACACCGAACGCGTGCCACCCGTCCACCAGACCGATCGGAATGGACGGGGCCGGGCTGAGGTCCCGCTCGGTCAATCGTCCGCCCGTTCCACCTCCGCCCCCAGGGCACGGAGGCGGGAGTCGATCTGCTCATATCCCCGCTCGATCTGCCCGACGTTGTGGATGGTGCTCCTCCCCTCGGCGGCAAGGGCGGCCACCAGCATCGCCATGCCGGCCCGGATGTCGGGGGATTCCACCACGGCGCCCCGGAGGGGAGAGGGACCCGCGACCACCGCGCGATGCGGATCACAGAGGACGATCCGCGCCCCCATGCTGATGAGCTTGTCGACGAAGAAGAGCCGGGATTCGAACATCTTCTCGAACACGAGAAGGAGCCCCTGGCACTGGGTGGCCGTGACCAGGGCGATGGACATGGCGTCGGCCGGGAAGGCCGGCCACGGTCCATCCTCCAGCTTCGGCACATGTCCGCCCAGATCGGGACGGATCCGCCGCTCCTGGTCCCGGTCGACATGCAGCAGATCTCCTTCCAGCCGGGGCCGGACCCCGAGCCGCTGGAACCCCATCAGGGTGCTCCGGAGATCCTCTCCCCGCACCCCGTCGATGGTGATCTCGCTGTTGGTGGCGGCAGCCAGCCCGATGAAGCTCGCAATCTCGATGTGATCGGCGCCGATGGTGATGGGGCACCCGCGGAGCGGAAGGCCGCCCTCGATGATGTACCCATTGGTTCCGATCCCCTCGATCCGGGCCCCCATGGCGACAAGCCCTCGCGCCAGGTCCTGAACATGGGGCTCCGAGGCGGCGTTCCGGAGAATCGTCCTCCCCGAGGCGGCCACAGCGGCCATCAGGGCGTTCTCGGTTCCGGTCACACTCGGCTCGTCCAGAAAGATGTCCGCTCCCCGGAGGTGCCGCCCCTCGATTTCGTAGCGCTCCCCCACGTGGATGCGGGCGCCGAGCTGTTCCAGCGCCAGGAAATGAGTATCCACCCGGCGACGGCCGATCACGTCGCCACCGGGGGGAGGAAGGGCCACCGATCCGAACCGGGCCAGGAGGGGGCCGGCGAGGAGGATCGAGGCTCTGATGCGGGCACAGAGATCGGGATCGAGGGCTCGGGGTTCCGCCGCCGCGGTATCCACCACCACCGTATTGGCCGCGGTCCATTCCACGCGGGATCCCAGATGCTCCAGGAGAGCGAGGAGCATCTCCACATCCCGGATTTTGGGGATATTCCCCAGTTCCACCGGTCCGTCGGCGAGCAGGGTGGCGGCGATGAGGGGAAGAGCCGCGTTCTTGTTTCCGGCGGGACGAATCGTGCCGGTCAGGGGGCGACCACCGTGAACATGGAATCGAGGAGCCATCGCGCAAACCTCGCCGGTTGCCGAAAGCCCGTCAAGCGGAGTCGGGGGTCATTATCTTCCCTCCATGCCGAACACCGATGGATCCCTGACTCCGGGAGGCTCCCCGTGGTGACACCGGCCTGGGTCGGCCCCGTTGTGGCCATCGCGCTGGTGATGATCTCAGTGGCATTCCTGATCATCGCGGGCGTGCTGATCCGGCTCGCCCTCGACTTCAAGGCCCAAAGCGACCGGATGGCGCAGAACGTGGAACGCCTGACCACCGAACTCGGGCCCACGGTCACGGCGCTTGCCTCCCTGGTTCGGGAGGCTGATTCCCTCAAACATTCCGTCCGTCACGAGGCGGAGGCGATCCTCCTGACCAGCCGCCGCCTGCGCCGACGCGTCACCCGCGGAGTCGATCGGCTGCAGGAGCGGTTCGAGGAGCTCGACACGCTGTACGAGGTCTTGCGGGAGGAAGTGGAAGACACCTCCCTGGGAGTCGCGGCCGCCGTCCGAACGGTGCGCACCGGGGTTGGCCTGGGAGGGAAATTCGCCCGGATCGGTGGGCAGGTCTCCCGCTTCCTCAGCCGGCGAGCTCAGAAGCGGAAGCGCCGATGACCGTTCGCGCGGCAGGCCGGGTCCTGGTGGCCGGGATTCTGCTCCTGCTGATCCTCCCCGACAGCGCCTGGGCGTGGACGCCCGGCACGCACATCTACCTCGGCGAGTCGATCCTCGCCAACCTCCGGCTGCTTCCGGCGGCCACGGCCGAGTTGCTCCACGCCTTTCCGTATGATTTCCTCTACGGGACCATCGCCCCGGACACGTCGATTGCCAAGCATTACGTTCCCCCGGGACGTCACTCCCATTTCTGGCAGGTCGGTCATGAGGTCCACACCCGCGCCGAACAGGACGCACTCCGCGCTTTCGGTCTCGGGTATCTCACGCATCTGGCCGCCGACACCGTCGCCCACAACTACTTCGTGCCGCGACAACTGCTCCTCACCAGCAGCACCCGTTCAATGGGACACAGCTACTGGGAGAGCCGAGCCGAGACCCACCTCACCGACCGGTACGCCCGGCGCGCCCGGGAGATCATCCAGCTCGACCACGAGCCGGCGGACCGGCACCTGGAACAGATCATCTCCCCCACCCTCTTCAGTGTCCCGACCAACCGCCGGATCTTCCGTGGGATGGTCCACCTGACCCATACCCGGAGCTGGCAGCGGGCCATGCAGGTGGCGCGGGAGCGGAGTCGCTGGTTGCTCACCGATACCGACGTGGAGCGTCATCTCGGCCTGGCGTACGATTTTTCGATGGAGACGCTGGCGGGAGACACAGCGCGGGTGCATCAGTTCGACCCGGTGGGACACGACCCGCTCCAGCGAGCCAAACGCATCCGGCGTACCGCCCTCCTGGGCGGGGGATGGTACGAGCCCGAGCGACTTCTGGAGGTGGCGGAGGGTCATTTTGGGTTGCCCACCGAGGTCAGAACCTACTGGCGCGACGCCATCCTGGAACGTCCCTGGGTCCAGGCGGCCGCGGCCGCGGCGGCGGCCACTGCGGTCGCCACGGTCCCCCGCAATGGAGCACACTCCGCCCCCGACCTCACTCCCGACTCAGGGACTCCACCCCCGCGATGAGTCGTTCCACCTCCTCCATCGTGGTATAGCAGGCCGCCCCCGCTCGCACCAGACCGTCGTCCCCCAGACCCAGTCGCTCGACCACGGTGGCCGCGTAGAAGTCGCCATGGGACACGAACACCCCACGGTCGGCGAGCGCCTCGGCCACCCGCGCGGAGGAAACTCCCTCCACGGTGAATCCCACGGTGGGCGTCCGCTCTCCCGTCGGAGGGGGACCATACAGCCGAACCCCGGGGCAGCCGCTCAACCCGGTCCACAGCGCCGTACAGAGCACCTGTCCCCGCTCATGCAGTCCGTGCATGACCTCCCGGAGTCTCGACCGGAGCGGTCGACCACTCTCGTCCGGTGCGAGAGACGCCAACCACCGCACGGCGGCCGCGGCACCCGCGATGGCCTCGTGGCTCTGGGTGCCGGTTTCGATCCGTTCCGGTGCGTCCGCCGGGGCGGGATCCAACCGGGGAATGCGGATCCGGTTGAGGAGTGCCTCGTCGCCACTCAGCACGCCGAGATGCGGGCCGTAGAACTTGTAGGGAGAACAGGCGATAAGGTCGGCCCCGAGGGCCACCCGATCGAATGTCCCGTGTGCCGCCCCATGCACCGCGTCGATGAACAGCAGGGCCCCGGCCTCCTGGGCCAGCGCAGCGGCGCGGGGCAGGTCGTTCACCGTGCCGAGAGCGTTGGAGGCGGCGCCCACCGCCACAAGCCGGGTCCGCGGCGTGACCGCCGCGGCGAACCGTTCCCAATCCAGCGTGCCATCCTCCGGGTGAAAGGGAACCGATCGGATGGTGACCCCGCGCTCGTCCGCCAGGGTCCGCCAGGGGGCCACGTTGGCGTGGTGGTCCAGGTCGGTGACCACGACTTCGTCCCCGGGGCCCCACTCCCGCCCCAGCCCCCGCGCCACATGGAAGGTGAGGGTGGTCATGTTGGCACCGAACACCACCTCGCGCGCCGTCCCCCCGAGCAGGGCCGTGAAGGTCTCCCGCGCGTCGGCCAGCATCGCGTCGGTTTCGGCACTCGACGGATAGTGCCAGTGGGTGTTCGCGTTGTGATGGTAGAGATAGTCGAGCATCGCCTCGCCCACGGGGCGAGGCACCTGGGTCCCTCCCGGGCCGTCGAAATACGCCACCGCCTGGTCACCGTGGCGGCGCTCCAGGGCCGGGAACGCTTCCCGGATGGTGGCCACGTCCACGAGACCGCTGGCCGCGGAAACCGGGGGGTGGGGGACGCCGGTCATGCGGGATCCCAGTCGCGTTCGAGGCCGGCATACGCCACCAGCAGGGTCTTGGCTCCGATCTCGGAATCGTCAAAAACGACCGACACCGCGAGTGCCTTTCCCGCCCCGGTGAGGCCCCGGATGACCCCGCTCCCGAAGCGGCGATGGCGCACCCGTTCCCCCTTGACGTAGCGGGGAGCCACCTGCGAGGTCTCCTCCTCGGGCCAGGTGTCCGCCACCGGCGCGGCCCTCGCGGGCGCCTCCGGCTGCGCTGGGGTCACGGTTCTCGCGGATCCAGGCGTAGCAGTCCTTGTCGTTGCCTGCGAGGACGTCGGCAGCCATGATCGCCTGCTTCACCTCGGGGTGCATCGGGTTCATGATCGCCGAGCTCATCCCGTTGGCGATCGCCATGGTGAGGAAGGTGCCGGTGATCGCGTTGCGGTTCGGCAGACCGAAGCTGACGTTCGAGGCGCCGCAGGTGGTGTTCACCTTGAGCTCGCTCACGAGGCGACGCAGCAGCTTGAACACCTGCTGGCCGGCGGTGCCCATGGCGCCGATCGGCATGACGAGCGGGTCGACCACGATGTCGCTGGCCGGGATGCCGTAGTCGCTGGCCCGGTTGACGATCTTGCGGGCGACTTCGAAGCGGACGTCGGGGTCCTCGCTGATGCCGGTCTCGTCGTTGGAGATGGCGACCACTGCGGCGCCGTACTTGGCGACGAGGGGCAGGACGCGCTCCATCTGCTCGTCCTCACCGGTGACCGAGTTGACGAGCGGCTTGCCCTGGTACACGGCGAGGCCGGCTTCGAGGGCCTCGACGATCGAGGAGTCGATCGACAACGGCACGTCGGTGATCGACTGCACCAGTTGGATGGCGCGGGCGAGCAATGCGGGTTCGTCGGCGAGCGGGATGCCGGCGTTCACGTCGAGCATGTGAGCGCCCGCAGCCACTTGGGCGAGGGCGTCGGCTTCGACACGGCTGAAGTCGCCGGCCTTCATCTCTGCGGCGAGCAGCTTGCGGCCCGTCGGGTTGATCCGCTCACCGATCATCACGAAGGGCCGATCGAAACCGATCACCACTTCCTTGGTGGCCGAGCTGATGACGGTGTGGGTCATGACGTGGGTCCCTCTTGGTCGGAGATGTGGTTCGGTGGCGGTGCGTCGGGCGGGGCCTGGGCCTGGCTCTGGTCCTGGTCCTGGTCGGCGTCGTCACCGACGCTGAGGTCGTCGTCGGCGATCGGCGCTGGAGCGGTGCCGGGATGTTCCGGCGACGCCGGGTCCCACCCGCCGTTGGCGACGAGGACGTGGAGCCGCTCGTTGGTGAACTCGAGTTCGATCGAGGCAGCGGTGGCATCGACGGTGCTGACGAGTTCGCCGACGAGCGGGTGCTGGGTGCGGCGCCACTCGCCGACGTAGTCCTGGGCGGTCTTCTTGCCGGCGACCATCGCGGCGCGGTCGATGGCCTTCTGGAAACGGTGGGGGAGCATCACCTGGTGGCGTTCGTCGCCCATCTTGCCGTTGATCTGGGCGGGGATGTCACGCCACATGATCACGACGACCTCTGCGGCGGATCTGCTCCGTCGGCCGGCTTCACGTGCCATCAGGCAATCCTCTCGATGGTCGGTTGTGTCAGGTGTGTCAGGTGTGTCGGGCCGGCGTCGGGCGCCGACGACCTGTGGGAGAGATGCACGGTGACCGCTTCCGCGAAGTGGTCGAGACCGACGTGGTGGTGCTCGAACGCCAGGCCCAGCAGCGCCGCTCCGGCGCGCCCGGCATCGATCACCGATGGGTCGACCGACTGGCTGAACAGCACCACCCGTGTGTAGTTGCCGAAGTACGCGTCGCGCAGCTCGGGGTGACGGTCGAGGCCGAGGGCCTGCCAGACCAGTGCGTCGAAGTGTTTGGCGAGGAAGTCGGTGAGGTAGAAGGTGCCCGGGTCGGCGTCGTGCAGTTCGGTGAACAGCCGGGTGCCGGCGAAGAACTCGTAGCAGTGCGATCCGGGCAACCGGTGCACGTTCGGCAGTTCGGCCATGTACGCGTCGAGGAGGCCGCCGGTCCCGCAGTCGGCGTAGCCGAACAGGATGGGCCGGTCGGGATCGTCGGCGGTGTGCACGGCGACCGTCTCACGCATGGCCGGCACGATCCGCTCCGGACGGTTGTGCAGATTGGCGGGCAGGTAAGTGACGTCGACCGCATCGGCCATGCCGTGCGCGGCGAGCACGGCACGCAGCTCGCTGACGAGTGCGCCGCAGGCGATCACGACGGGCCGGGTCGTCGAGGGACCTGTCATCGAGGGACCTGTCATCGAGGGACCGGTGACGTCATGCCGTCGGGCGGGCAGAGACCGGACCGGACCGGATCAGACGGAGGGGCCGGCGGGCTCGGCCATCCCGCGACGAGCGAGCACGAGTGCCTTCGCCGTCTCGGATGCCACTGCGGCGTCGCGGCAGTAGGCGTCGGCACCGATGGCGCTGCCGAACTCCTCGTTCAGCGGTGCACCGCCGACGAGCACGATGAACTTGTCGCGCAGGCCACGCTCCTGGAGCGTGTCGATGACGACCTTCATGTACGGCATGGTGGTGGTGAGCAGGGCCGACATGCCGAGGATGTCGGGCTTGTGCTCGTCGAGCGCGGCGAGGAACTTGTCGGC
The DNA here is from genome assembly GCA_041741375.1 of Gemmatimonadales bacterium. Taxonomy (GTDB): domain Bacteria; phylum Gemmatimonadota; class Gemmatimonadetes; order Gemmatimonadales; family GWC2-71-9; genus OFTM291. The sequence continues at coordinate 10,046 of JBGSKF010000235.1, forward strand.
GTCGGTGTTGATGCCGAGGTCGATCACCTCGAAGCCGGCGCCCTCGAGCATCATCGCGACGAGGTTCTTGCCGATGTCGTGGATGTCGCCCTTGACCGTGCCGATGACGACCTTGCCGATCGATTCGGCGCCGGTCTCGGCGAGCAGCGGGCGGAGGATCTCCATGCCGGCCTTCATCGCATTGGCCGACAGCAGCACCTCGGGGACGAACAGGATTCCGTCACGGAAGTCGATGCCGACGATGCGCATTCCCTCGACGAGTGCGTCGTTCAACACCCGGTCGGGCCCCCAGCCACGGTCGAGGAGGATCAACGTGCCCTCCGCGATTTCGGCGGCCATGCCGTCGTAGAGGTCTTCGTGCATCTGGGTGACGAGCTCGTCGTCGGGAAGGGCCGCCAGATCCAGATCGTCGTCGCTCATGTCATCCCCGGGGAGTGTGCTGTTGGACAGCTGCGTGTTTCACGATGCGGACCAGGTCCGCATCGCGGAACTCTACCAGATCAGCCGAAGGAAATGGCGTCCACTGCCGCCGCATACGACGGCGACTTCATCAGGGTACGACAGCGCTCGAAGCGGCCGGTGGCATAGGCCCAGAAGTCGTCGGCGGGGTTGCCGTTGACGTGCTGGATCACACCCCACAGCGTCCACAACAGGTCGCACATCGCCTTGTACGCGACCATCCGGCCGACCTCGCTGGCGGGTGGCTCACCGTCGAAGTATGCGTGCAGGAGTACGGCGTCCTGCTCGGCGCCGAAGGCGCCCTCGACCGACAGGTCGCCGAGGTCCCACATCGGGTCGTTGTTGCCCGAGTACTCGTAGTCGATGACGTACATCTGCTCGCCCGTGTCGAGGAAGTTCTCGCAGAGCGGGTCGCAGTGCGACGGCACGAGCGGACGGGCTGTGGCCTCGAGGGCGCGACGGGTTGCGTCTGCGCTGGCCTGGAGCTCGTCGTAGCCGTCGGGCAGAGTGGCGCCTTTCGACGCGAGCAACGCCTTGTACTCGTCGATCATGGGGAACAGCACGAAATCGGTCGCGAACGGAGTCGCCGTCGTGTGCAGGCGCCGGAACGCACGTCCGGCGCGAGCGACGGCGCCGAGATCGGTGAAGCGCTCGACATCCATCGTCGCCGCAC
>JBGSKF010000236.1:0-6480 GCA_041741375.1 Gemmatimonadales bacterium
GCGAGGTGGCCGAAAGCGCGGCGCGCCGGGCGCCGGTGGTGGATCTGGCCCACCGGCTGGCGGGGACGTTCGTGGCGGTGGTGCTCCTGCTCGCGGTCGTCACGGCGGGCCTCTGGTGGTCCACCTCGCCGACTATGGCCCTGGATCATGCCATCGCGCTCCTCATCGTCACCTGTCCCTGCGCCCTGGCCCTCGCCACGCCGCTCGCGGTGTCCGTTGCCATCGGACGCGCGGCCAGCGCGGGTATCCTCATCAAGGGTGGCGATGCCTTGGAGGTCCTCGGTCGCGGGGCGGCGGGAGGCACCCTTTTTCTCGACAAGACGGGCACTCTCACAGCCGGTCAACTGCGGCTCCTGGCCTGGACCGGCCCCGACGAGGTGCGACCGTGGATTCTGTCCCTGGAGGGGGAGGCGACCCACCCGGTGGCTGCGGGCTTCCGTGAGGCATGGCCGGGGATCCCCGTGCCCCAGGCGGACCATGTGGACCATGTCCTCGGCGGCGGCGTGGCGGGCCGGGTCGAGGGTCACGAGGTCATGGCGGGATCCCCGTCCTGGATCGGGAGCCAGCTTGACGTCATGCCGCCCCGTGCCGGCGGGGACAGCGCCCATCTCACTCCGGTGCTCGTGGCCGTGGATGGAACCATCGTCGGCGAGGCGCGTTTCGGGGACCCGGTGCGGCCCGAAGCGCAGGATGTCGTGTCCCGACTCCGGGTCGAGGGCTGGGCCGTGCATCTCCTCACCGGCGATGAGCACGCCGTGGCGACGTCCGTGGGGCGCGCTCTGGGGCTGGTGGAGGAGGCGATCCATGCGGAGCAGACGCCGGAGGCCAAGGCGGAGCGCGTGGGGAGACCTCGGGCGGGACCCACCGTGATGGTGGGAGACGGGGTGAACGACGCCGCGGCCATGGCACGGGCCACCGTGGGCATCGCCGTGCACGGGGGCGCCGAGGCGAGCATGGCCGTGGCGGACGTCTACCTCTCGACGCCGGGCGTGGGGGGCCTGGTGCCCCTCGTGGCGGGCGCCCGTCGCACCCTCGCCACCATCAAGCGGAACGTGGTCTTCTCCCTGCTCTACAACGTGGCGGGAGCCGGGCTCGCGATGGCCGGTCTCCTGCATCCTCTCGTGGCGGCCATCCTCATGCCCGTGAGCTCCCTGACCGTGATCGTGCACTCCTGGCGGAGCCGGAGCTTCGAGGGGGGGGAGCACCCATGAGCGTCCTCTTTCTCGTGCTCCCCCTGGCGCTGTTGTTGGTGGGTGCGGCGATCGCGGCCTTTGTCTGGGCGGCGCGCCGCGGGGAATTCGACGACCTGACCACGCCGGCCATCCGCGCCCTCCACGACGACAGTGAAACAGGGAGTAGGGAGTAGGGAATAGGGAATAGGGGGTAGGGAGCGGGACCCTGCTCCCTGCTCCCTACTCCCTACTCCCTACTCCCTACCGCCTACCTCCTACCGCCTACCTCCTACCGCCTGTAGACTACGTCCCATGACCACCGACATCATCGTCGTCGGCGCCGGCTCGGCGGGCTGCGCCCTCGCGGCCCGGCTCGCCGAACGGGGCCACACCGTTCTCCTCATTGAAGCCGGAGGGGAGGACCGGCGCCTTCTGCTCCAGATTCCCGCCGCCTTCTCCAGGCTCTTCCGGACGCCGGTGGATTGGGCGTGGGAGACGGTACCGCAGCCCGCTCTCGACAGCCGCCGGCTCTTCTGGCCCCGCGGCAAGGTGCTGGGAGGCACCAGTTCGATCAACGCCATGCTCTACACCGAGGGGCACCCCGCCGACTACGACGGGTGGGCGTCACTCGGAAACCGCGGGTGGGCCTGGGAGGACGTGGAACCGGTGTTCCGGCGTTTGCCGCTCCGCATCGAGCCACAGATCGCCCCGAACCCGATCAGTCTCGCCTTTCTCGATGCCGCGATGGCCCACGGCATCCCGCTTCAGAAGAGACTCTCCGGCCCGGTGGGGAAGGAGTGTGGCCTGTTCCGCACCACGATGCACCAGGGCCGGCGGTGGAGCGCATCGCGCGCCTACCTCCAGGGGAACATGCCTCCGGGGCTCACCCTCCGGCTCGACACGATGGTGAGGCGGGTGATCGTGGATCAGGGGCGAGCCACCGGTGTCGAGGTGGTGACCGAGGGGGAGGTGAGCACCCTCCACGCCCGGGGAGCGGTGATCCTGGCGGGAGGGGCGATCAGCTCCCCCCAGTTGCTCCTCCTGTCCGGAATCGGTCCGGGTCAGGATCTCCGCGCGCTCGGTCTCCCGGTCACGAGCGAAGTTCCCGGCGTGGGACGGAACCTCCAGGATCATCTGAGTGTCGGAGTTTCCTGGCGGGCGACGCGCAAGGTCACCCTCGATGGGGCGGATACGTACCTCAACCTCCTCCGCTGGCTCCTCTTTCGGAGGGGCCCCCTCACGTCTCCGGTGGCCGAAGCCGCCGCCTTCTTCCCCGACGACGGGTCCCCCGATCCTCGGCCGATGCTCGAGCTGATCCTGGGTCCCGTCTGGTTTGCCAACCATGGCTTCGACCGGCGACCCGGACACCACTACACCATGGGGGCGGTTCTCCTCCACCCCGAGAGCCGAGGCCGGATCACGCTCGCGTCCCCCGACCCCCTGGCGGCGCCGCATATCGATCCCGCCTGCCTCACCACGGGTCGGGATGTGGAGCGGCTCCGGGCGGGTCTCCAGCTGGTCCGCCGGCTCGGTGCGCACGAGGCGTTCGCTCCATGGCGCGGGGAGGAAGTGTTTCCCGGGCCGACAGCATCCGATGAGGCCGGCCTGCTGGCACACATCCGGGCGCAGGCGCAGAGTCTCTATCACCCGGTGGGTACCTGCCGGATGGGACCCGATTCCGATCCGATGGCGGTGGTGGATCCGGAGCTCCGGGTGCGCGGGGTGGACCGGCTCTACGTGGCTGATGCGTCGATCATGCCGGAGATCCCCAGCGCGCATACCAACGCGCCGGCGATGATGATCGGGGAACGGGGTGCGGAGTTCGTCGTGCGCCATTTGCGGTGAGGCGACTCCGGCACGAGCCGGTGTCCATGGTCAAGCATGCGAGGACTCACACGAAGACACGAAGACACGAAGGACTTCGGGGGCGCGAGCCATGCACGGGAACGTCACCCCGCCGGCAGCCGGGGTCCCCGTCGAAACGAACGTCAATCGAGCAGCGAGTTCTCTTCTTTGTTCATTGTTCATTGTTCACCGGGCATTGTTCAGACGCCGACGTCTCTTGGCCAAAAGGGGTATGGCGAAGAGGTAGATCCCCGTCACCAGCAGGAACAGCAGCAGCGCCCCCGAGGGCAGGAAGATCCAGAGTTTCGCCGCATCATGAAACCACGAGCCGTCGTGCAGAGATTCAATAAGGTCGGATCGGCGATAGGCCACCTGCAGCACCGTCCCCAGCGCGGCGTCCACCTGCACCTCCCAGTTGTTTTTGGCCGTGACCTTGATGATGCCGCGGTCGGGACGGACATCGAGGCGGTGCACGTCGTCCCAGGTGGCCACCTCGGTCTCCGGGATCCCGCGGACGATGCCGAGCAACTCGTCGAACCCGAGGGAGGGCACGGTGCCGGTTCCCCGGTGTTCCACCGGCTGGATCCACGCCACCTCCTTCTTCAGTTGCAGGAGGAGTCCGGTGCACACAATGACCAGGACCGGGAGCGTGATGATCGCGGAGACCCAGTAGTGGAGCTTGCGGGTGAGGACGGACAGCTTCATGGCACCGGATCGGAGAAAGGACGGCGAAGGAAGAACACAGAGGGGGAAAGATGCCGCATGGGGTAACGGTTGCCAAGTTCCACCGCGATCGCTCGCGCGGAGGCGCGGAGAACGCGGAGACCCCCGGCCCCGCCAACGCAGAATGGGGGGCACACGAAGGCACGAAGAACACGAAGCCCCCTTCCCTCACCCCACAAATGCCTTGTTGCCCTTCGCGTCCTCCGCGTCTTCGCGGAAGTCTCTGATCAATTGGCGAGACAACCGAACGCCCTCATTCCCGCGCACTCGGGAATCCATTTTCCGGCCGGGTGAGTGTGGGAACTGAAGGAACGCAAGGACGCCAAGGCACCAGGACGCAAGAGATCCCGTGCACCATCGCGCCCTTACGCCTTTGCGTTGAGTCCTCGGATGCTCGACCATGGACCCCGGCGTGCGCCGGGGTGACGCTCTGATTCACGCTCTGGATCCCTCGTTCCTTCGCGTCTTCGCGGCTTCGCGGCTTCGCGTGAGCCTCTTGCACCCTTCGTGCCTTCGTGTGAGTGTCCTACACCCTTCGTGCCTTCGTGTGAGTCCCTCCCCAGCCCGAGGTCACCTCTCCGGGCGAATCCGGAATCGATACAGCACCACCGCCCGCTCTCCGCTTTCTGTGTCCACGCCGCCGAGCACATGGTCATCCCCCACTTCCCATACCTCCATTTCGACCGGGAGGGTAAGGGTGCCGATCTCCGTCCCGTCCGGCCGGAGCGCCGCCAGCGCGGTGTGCCCGTCGCCGGGCACCGAGGTGACCAGCCAGATGTTGTCCGACGGATCGGTCAGGATCCTGGTGTAGAACGGCAACCATTCCGGCCTCGGGATTCCCTCGATGGTTTTCAGATAGAAATCCTTCGACGCCTGGTCGGGGACCTGGCGAAGCATTTTCTGAATGGCGGCGTCATAATGGCCCGGGGTGGAGGCACGGGGCTCTCGGTCGAGCCGCATCGGAGCCATCGGTCGGCCCGAAAGGTCGTACACATTCACCTCGGCGCGGGATCCGGTGCCCACATAGAGCCGATCGGACCCCATGGCGATCGTGGCGATGGCCGCCATGGGGCGGTTCTCACCCATCTCGACGGACGCGATGTGCCCGATGCTGTCTCCCGCTGCGTCGGGGATCCTGATCCGGGCCGTCATCATGGGGCCATCCGCCGAGGGGAAGCCCAGTCCCACAAGATCGGTTCCGGTGGCGATTCCCCCCCGTGAACATTCCATCCCGAAGGCCTTCGGGACCGCGATCGTGCGGACTGGTATCCCCGTGATATCGAATCGGGTGATCCGCTGCTGGCTCCTGTCGAAGGTCAGCAGAGAATCTCCGCCACAGCGACTCACCCGGAGGACCATGCGGAACTCGCCCGGGCCCCCTCCCTCCCGGCCGACCTCCCGGAGCCATCTGCCGGTGGAGTCGAAGAGAACGAGGGCCTTGGCGCCCCGATCGGCCACGACGATGTCGCCGTCGGGGAGCCGCGTCGCGTGGGCGGGAATGGACAGGAGTGGTGTTCCGTCAGGGGCGGTGCCGGGAAGCGACAACGGCGGGGCGTCACTGGCTTCAACCCGCCCCGTGGCCCGTACATCATTCACAGCGTCCGAGGCAGGGTTTCGTTCAGCCACACATCCGATCGTGACGCCGACCAGGAGAACGATGAGGCCATGGCACAACCTCGCGTTCCCTTTGCACCGTCTCCACCTCATGTCACGCGCTCCGATCTTCGAGATGACGATCCCGCGGGGTATCCAGGTCATTCTGGTACCTGTACGGGTTACGGGTACGTCTTCGAGGGTGACCGGGCGTCCTTCAGGACCCATCGCCATAGGCACCGAGCCCAAGATTCAGCCCGGGTTTGTCTACTCCCGAACAACTCGCCCGATGAACAGTTGCGGCTCATCGTGGGCCCCCAATATCGCCGCATACAAGCGGTCATCCCGAATCACAGGGAGCGGATCATCGAGAATCGGAACAGGAACCGACACGCTGGCAATGAGCGCTCCCGCGCGATCGAACACATCGAGGGTCTGGCAGGGGTCCGCAGCGGTCGCACACACCCACAGGTTATCGTGGTCGTCCAGCACGAACCAACGCAGGGGCGGCACGTCGGCAGGACGCATCTCCGCAGACACGGCGACGCCGAACTGGTCACGAAGACTCCGAATGTGGGCGTCGACCGAGTCTCGCTGGCTGTTGCTGAGCTCAACACTCACCATCCCACATCTTGCGATCAGGCATCGGTCATCGCTCCGTGACGGCGGCCCGACCGGGCCGCCGTCGATATCAGCTTGGCGACAGCGAACTCAATCCACGCCGCCGCAGGGTGTGCATTGAAGGCCCCCGGACACCCCCAGGCAGCAGATGTGCGGGCCGTCTTCAAGAAGACAGGGCTGTGGCGAGCAGGTTCCCTCGTCCTCCTTGATCGTCATGCCGGCGGTCTTCGTACCCGCATTCGCCGACACGGCTGCGGCAGTCAGCAGGCCCATGGCCAGCGCCGCTGCTCCGAGCTTTAGCGTCCTTGTCATCTTGCGAGTCTCCTTGAAACAGGGTTGAGTTTATCGCGTTTGGACCGATTCGGCCCCCGCGTCCTTCAGATAGAGAACGATCCTGGTGGCAGAATTGCTTACATCTCCCACACCTCCCTGGAAATCGGATCGCACTGTTCACGGTCGCCGCTCCGGATTCTCCCGACGCTTGGGCAGGCGGGCCATCTTGAAAGCCCAATCCCCCCAGCAGAGA
>JBGSKF010000237.1:0-12607 GCA_041741375.1 Gemmatimonadales bacterium
AGGCCCCCTCGCCCGGCAGGGCGGGCGGCAGCCGGTCGGCCGCGATCGGCGCCCAGGTGGCTCCGCCGTCGGCGGTCCGCAGCACAGGAAAGACCCCGTCCACCGCGTCGCTCATCACCAGGCCCGCCGAGGCATCCCAGAAGTCGAGACAATCGAAGAAGGCCCGCGGTTCGGCATTGGTGAACTGGAGATGCCACGTGGCACCGGCATCAGCGGTGTGATAGATCCGCGACTGGTCCCCGGGTCCGGCACTCAGGAGCCACGCCACCTCGGCGGACGCCGCGTGCACATCGCGGAACTCCAGCGAGTCGGCACCCGGCACCACGCCGATCTGCCAGGTGGTCCCCCCGTCGGTGGTGCGCCCGTACCGTCCCCCGGTGCCGCTGATCCACACCGTTTCGCCATCCACCACGCTGACCGCCTGGAACCGGGCGGTGACGCCGGTCTCCTGCTCCACCCGCTCGACGGCGAAGTCGGGCGGGGCCGACGCTGCAGGGGCACACGCCGTGATCGCAGCCGTGAGGAGGAAGACGTGGGAGACGAGGAAGCGTGGGATGGTGATGATGGGCGAGCGTTGCATGGGACTCACGGGATGAAGGTCACGGAAGATGGATGTAACCGCACGCCAAGGAACGACTCCCTACTCCCTACTCCCTACTCCCTACTCCCTCCTCCCTACTCCCTCCTCCCTACCCCCTACACCTCCCGAAACAGCTCCTCCAGCAACACCACCAGCGGCTCGTTTGCACCCTCGGGATACCACCGGATCTCGTCCCGCTCGGTGGCGGGAAACAGCGACTCCGGAGTCCACACCTCGACCGTTCCTTCGTCGGCACCCACCAGCCAGTAGAGCGGAACCCCGACCTCCTGGTACAGCCGGCGCTTGGGGAAGCGGTCCTGCCGCGCAGTCGACCTGCTCAGGACCTCGACCACCAGCAGCGGCCTTTTGACCCGAGTCCAGTCTCCGGAGCGGGCACTCTCCAAGTCGATGACGAGCAGATCGGGGATCACGAGGCTGTCCGCCCCGACGTGCAGGTTGCCGCCGGGGTGAACCTCTCCGATCGGATGACGGGTCAGGTACTCGAAGAGGAGGTGGAGAAGTCGCCCGACGATCCGTTGGTGCAGCATCCGGGGAGCGGGACTCACCAGCAACTCCCCGTGGACCACCTCGTACTTGTTCCCGTCCTCGGGCAGGGCCAGGAGGTCGGCCGCGGTATAGTAGTGCCGTGCAGGCATGCCCATAGTATCGGCTCGGCGGTAAAGGGTTGGCAAGGCATCGCCCCAAGCATGGCGGCGGGGCCCTCCGGTCAGGTAACCCGAATCGAACGACGGGGGGAACAAGAAAGCGCAGGGCACTCTCCTTCAACAATGGAAAGCGGCTTGATGGCGGCCATGATCATCTCTGGTTGTATCATTCAGGTAAGACAAACCCCCAGCGGACTGAAACGCCCCTCCTCACGAACGCGGTGCCCTTCATGCGTCAGTGTATTTTCTGTGAGGCCCCGGCAGCGACCAGGGAAGACGCCTGGCCCAGGTGGCTGGCGAGACGAGCTCGAACCCCTCATGGAGTGGAAGTGGAAGCGGAACGCCGCGGAGTCCCCCTCCCCCAATGGAGGACGTCACGGCACGAAATTAGGGTTCGTTCCGTCTGTGGTCGGTGCAACAACGGGTGGATGAGCGACATGGAGACTCGCGCCAAGCCCGTTCTGGAGGGACTCCTCGACCGTTCGACCCTCAAATTGGGTCCAAGGGAACAGTCAACGATTGCTGAGTGGGCGACAAAGTGCGCGATGGTCTTTGAGGCGCTTCGCGGGAGCGAGGAGTGGTTCTATACCACGGAGGACCGGAGATCATTCCGTACCGGATCCACAATGCCAAACCGGACTCATGTATGGGTGGCCAAGTGTGTCGACTTGCCAGGGCTCTATTGTTCATCGACAGACCATTTCGATTCGATGGATTCAACGAGTGCCTCTGCGCGCGTGTACGTGACCACCATGGCGTTCGAGTCCCTCGCACTGCAGGTCGCGACCCTGAGAATGCCCCCGGCTATTCCTGCCAGTGTTCCCATCACGACTGACTTGGTCCCTGGCCCATGGCAGGAATGCACCCGACGGATATGGCCCATGGAGTCCGAGGAGGCGGATTGGCCACCGCCAATAGGGCTATCGGGGGAGGCTGGGGTTTCCGCATTTCATGCTCGGTGGAGAGCCCATGACCCGAAAACCCCCTGATGGGAGCATTGGGCAAAGGAAGGCTGGGGCACGGGCCGACTAGCCCCCCATTCCCCTATCTTCACCTCCCGACGATCGTCCCCGGATGCCTCCTCAGGATTGTGCGACCCCCGCGGCCGCGGCTCCCCGGCTCCAAGCCCTCGCCGAGGCCTGGACCGGGGCCGTGGTCACCGAGCGCAGCGCCTTCCAGACCTGGATGCTCGCCTTCTGCGACGCTCTCGGGGTCCCCGGGCCCAATCCCCCGTCAGCCGACCACCAGTTCGAACTCCCCGTGTCCGTGGTCGAGAGGGATGGCAGGGAAACCACCAACTTCATCGACTACTGGAAGGCCGGCCACTGTGCCCTCGAGGCCAAGGCCACCGACGTCCCCGAAACCAACGACCAGCCCCTCCGCAAGGCATTCGGCCAGGTCCGCAACTACGTCTCGCACGTAAAGGGTCCGCTCCCTCCGTTTTTGATGGTGGTCGACGTGCCCCGCACCCTTATCGTGTGGGACCGGTGGAGCGGCCAATACGGTGGATTCCCGGCGGGACGACGCATCCCGCTGGCCACCCTGCACCAGCGTCCCGAGGACATCAGCCTCCTGCAGGACATCCTGGCCAACCCCGCCGCACGGGATCCGAGGGGAAAGGCACAGGCGGTGTCACGGGAAATCGCGGCCAAGCTGGCGGAACTCTCCGCCGCGTTCGAGGATCGGGGGCACGACCCGGAACAGGTCGCCCGGTTCCTGATGCGCTGCGTCTTCTGCTTCTTCGCCGAGGACGTGGAGTTGCTGCCGAAGGGGCTCTTCAAGAAGACTCTGGAAACGGCACGCACCGCGGGCGGGCCCGATCGCGTGGCGCAGGTGCTGAGCAGTCTCTGGCGGACGATGGACCAGGGCGGGAGCTTCGGCGCCGATCTGATTCACCGCTTCAACGGGCACTTTTTCCAGACCGTCGAGGCCCTCCCCCTCGAACCGGGCGACGTCTCCCTCCTCATCGAGGCGGCGGCGTTTGACTGGAGCCGGGTGGAGCCCTCGATTTTCGGCACTCTCCTGGTTCGCGCCCTCGACCCGGAGGAACGCCACCGGCTCGGCGCCGAGTACACCCCGCGGGAGTACATCGAGCGCCTGGTGGAGCCGACCGTGGTGGAGCCGCTCCGCGAACGGTGGACGGCGGTGCAGGCGGCGGTGCTCCAGCTCACCGACGAGACGGGAAAGAAACCGGCCCGGATCGAGCGGGACCGCAAGGAGGCGGTGAAGGAGCTGCGGGATTATCACGCGTGGCTCCGGGGGCTCCGGTTTCTCGATCCGGCGTGCGGGAGCGGGAACTTTCTCTATGTGACGATGGCGGCGGTGAAGCGCATCGAACTCGAGGTGTTCGCCGAACTGGAGCGGGTGGGACACAAGGACCGGAAGAGCGATCACCGGGGCCAGCTGGAGCAGGTGCTGGAGGAGGTGCATCCCCGCCAGTTCCACGGGATCGAGGTGAAGCCGTGGGCGCGGGAGATCGCCGAGCTGACCCTCTGGATCGGGTACCATCAGTTCTGGCGGGAGACGCACGGGGGACGCACCCCACCCGACCCGATCCTGGAGGACACCGGCACGATCGAGTGTCGCGATGCGGTGCTGGCGTGGGACGAGATCGTGCACCGGCCCGAGAAGGACCGGCCCGACCCAACACCCCGGATCCGACATCCGGTGACGGGCGAGCTGGTGCCCGACCCCGAGGCGAAGCTGCCGTATTACGAATACGTCGGCGCTCGGCAGGCGGAGTGGCCGGAGGCGGACTTTATCGTGGGGAATCCTCCGTATGTGGGCAACAAGCGGATGCGCCATGCCTTGGGGGACGGATACGTCGAGGCGTTGCGTGCGGCTTATCCGGAGATTCCCGAGGGCGCTGACCTGGTCATGTATTGGTGGCACACAGCGGCGCAGAAGATTGCCGGGGCAGAGGCCATTCGATCCGGATTGATTACCACCAACTCGATTACTCAACCTACTCATCAGCCCATCATTGGGAGGGCTCAGAGGGGGGGTGCAGTTGTCTTGTGGGCGGTTCCTGACCACCCCTGGACGGACGAGGTCGATGGGGCTGCCGTTCGAGTAGCCATGACTGTGACCGGGCGATCACCTGCGATGGTAAGATGGTCAGAAGTTTCTGCCGATGGCTCCATCGCGAAGGTCGTCACTACTCTGAGGTTGAACGACGCGCTTTCTCCCCTTGCAGACGTTGCAAGAGCCGCGGCCACTGCCTTGGTCGCTAACAGCGGGTTGTGCTGGCAGGGGTACAAGATCGTGGGATCGGGTTTCCTCTTGCAGCCAGACGAAGGAATGCGGTTGTCTGGCCTTCGCCCGGATGGGGACGTCATACGTCCATGGATTGCTGGGCGGGATCTGCAACAACGACACCGCGGTCTCCATGTGATCGACTTCGGCCTGCTGGACGAGGTTCATGCTCGCCGCTTTTCCGTTGCCTTTGACATTGTGCGCACAAGAGTAAAACCAGACCGCGACTCGAATCGGGACCGAGGCTTTCGGGAGATGTGGTGGCGGTTTGGCCGCCCGCGACCTGCCCTTCGAGAAGCACTTGAGGGCCTGCCAAGGTTCATCGTGACCTCAGAAGTCGCCAAGCATCGTGTGTTCGGCCTCATCCAAGTCGAATCCGCCATTGATGGCAGTATCATAGCCGTTGCCTCGGACTCACCCTTCATCATGGGGGTGCTGTCATCACAACCTCACGTAGAATGGTCTCTCGCAAGCGCCGGACGGATGGGGGTCGGGAATGATCCACGGTATTTTACCGGAGCATCATTCGACCCGTTCCCCTTCCCCGACCCATCCCCCGACCTCCGCGACCGGATCGGCGCCGTCGCCGAGCGGCTCGATGCGCACCGGAAGGCGGCGATCGCGCGGGACGAGCGGGTCACCATGACGGGGATGTACAACGTGGTCGCGAAGCTCCGGTCCGGGGAGGCGCTGACCCCGAAGGAACGGGCCATCCATGAGGTGGCGGCCTGCGGGGTGTTGAAGGACCTGCACGACGAACTCGACGCGCTGGTGGCGGAGGCCTACGGGTGGCCCTGGCCGATGGAGCGGGAGGAGATCCTGGAACGGCTGGTCCTGCTCCACGACGAGCGGGTGGAGGAGGAGAAGGCGGGAAGGATCCGGTGGCTCCGGCCGGAGTACCAGATCCCCCGGTTTGCGCCGGACACGGCACCGGCGGAGCTCGACCTGCCCCCCTCGAAGAAGGCGAAATCGTCGGCGTCATCGGATGCGCCCATCGGGAAAGTGACCTGGCCGGCCACGGCGGTCGAGCAGCTCGCCGCGGTGAAGGGGGTCGCGTCCCGGCTCGGCGCCGATGTAGGGACGGTACAGGCGGCGTTCGAGGGGGCGGACCGGGCACTGGTCCAGCGGCACCTGGAGACGCTGGTAGTGATGGGGGAGGTGTAGGGGAGGGCGTGACCCACGCAGGCTCACGAGGTTCGCAATGGAGGTCCTTGGATGGATGTGAGACTGGCTGTTCTGGCTGACTGTGCGAACGTGGCGGTTGGTGGGAAGCTGAACCTCATGGGGATCTTCTCGGAGCTGCACGCGGCCACCTTTCCCGTTGTTCATCCGGTCATGGTCCTGGCCATGCGCCTCGAGTTCACGTTCGAGGACGCGGGCAACGATCAGGAACTTGCGGTCCGGGTGATCGATGAGGATGGGCGTGAACTCCTGGCTGTCACGCAGCGAATTAGTGTTTCCAGGGTTCCCCCTGGGGATCACCATTACCTTGACCGTACAATCAGCATTTCGGGAGTGGTGATTGAACGACCCGGCGCCCTGGCCTTTCGGGTCTTCTGGAATGGCAGGGAGTGTGCCAAGGTGCCGCTACGGATCCGAAAAGTGGGTCCGGCCGGATGACCGAAGTGACCCCTCCAGAGGACATCCTCAGGATTCTCGCCCAGATGGAAGAGGACCCGAAAGACTGGACGAGGATCGACCTCTGTCGTATCCTCGACGGGTGCGGGATTTGCTGTATCGAGAACCTGGGTGGAGGCATGGGGGGGCCGGAAATGCGGTCTCACCCCCAAGCGGCTGACATCCGGATTCTGGTCTGGCCCGCTCCGGGTGTGTCCGCGGCAACCATCCGCCACGTCCTCCACTGTGTGGGGATGCTCCGAAGTCGCGGCCTCCTCAGGCGTGCATGAAACCACAGGGGTCAAGTCATGAAAGAACTTCGCGAATACACCGTCACAGTCTCCATCGAAGAGCGATCCGATGGAACGACGGTCGCCTCATGCCAGGTCGCGGAAATCCCCGGCCTGATTGCCGAGGGTTCCACTCCGGAGGAGGCACGGCAGAACCTGGAGCGTGTCTATGAGCCCTATATCAGAGCGCTGCTCCGGGACGGACTGCCGGTACCTGATCCAACTCACCCGATCGCTCGCTTTGGCGGGGCCCGGTTCGAGCCTGGTGGTCCCCCAGGCATGATCAGTTCCCCCCTGTTCGAGCGTCTGCGGCACTCACCCGCCTGAGAACCCGGCGCACACCCGGCGGTGGATTGCGGACACCGGGAGCTGCTCCCGCCCCATCTGACGGAAGAACTCGCGCTTCTGGCGGCTTTGGGAGGGATGCCCATGAGAACCTCGCCAGAACGTCTTTCGTTGCCCTGGACGATTCACGGGCCGGTGTTGATCCGGGACGATCAGGCCAACGAGTGGTGGAAAATCCGGGTACGCGAACTTCCGGGATTCCTCGTCGCCGGGAATTCCCGGGATGAGGCGATCCGGGAATACCGGTCGGCACTTGTCGCTTTCCTGGAGTCGTATACCGAGAACGGGGAGGAGCCGCCTTCTCTCACCGAACCCGCGACCCCCTCATGGCAGATCCTTCTCGACCCCCGAGCCCCACGCATGGCAACGCCCACCCCACCATTGAACCTGGCAGGCGCCATGCTGACGATGGGCTCACCCCTCGGCGCGAAGGTCGAACTCGCACCCTGAACAGTTGACCCTGCGGCCAGAAGTTTGCTCGCCCGGGCCGGCGCGCCGCAAGCGGCGCACCCACAGCGCGGTGCAGTGGCGATCATCGCACCGAGTGCCACTGATCGAACCGCAGCACCTTCCCTCGCCGTACCCCGCGCACCGGCTCGAACAGCACCGCCTCCTCCCCCACCCACTCCCCCGGCCTGGAGCATTCCGCGGCGCTCCGGGCGGCAACTCCGTCCTCCCCTGCCTCCTGCAGACGAGCCCCGATCGGCCGACACCGGTTCCACCCCACCTGCCACGGATACTCCGCAGGCAGGCCGAGCGCGGTGAGACCCGGTTCGGTGAGAGCATTGGCCAGAAGACGCGAGGATACGGTGCAGCGGATGACCACCGGTCGCCGCTCCGGTTTCAGGTCGAACAGGCTGAATCCCCCGTGCTCGGCCAGGAACCGGCGCGCGTTGGCCCAGGCGGCGCGGATGTCCCGGTTGAGGTAGAGCGCACCGAAACTCCCGGGAGGATTCCATCGCCCGCCTGCGCGCCGACTGAAGGTGGTGTCGAATGGATCGGCCCAGGCGGGGTTGGCCACCCGCAGGTACTCCCCACCCCGGCGGACCCGGCGTGCCCGCAGCGGTCGTGCCTGGGAACTCACGCGGTCGTTTGCATGCTGAAGAGCATCGCCAGGTGCTCCAGCCACGCCAGACTCCCCTCCTCCCGGGCGAACTCGAGCATGGTGCGCCCGCCGAGCGCCGGCACCGGGGTCCGCACGATCTGGGGAATGCGCTCTGCGATCAGCTCCCCCGCCAACCATTCGGCCGCGGCGGAGAGCCGGTCCACCTCCGCCGAGCGCTCCGCGGGAATGCCCCGCTTCCGCCACTGCTCCAAGGCCTGACGGGTGACGCCCAGGAGCCGGCCCAGCTCGGGGTCACTCAGGCTGAGAATGCCCCGGATCTGGCCGAGCACCGGAGCCTTGTCAGTCGGACGGGGAGAGGTCAGGACCTCGGCGAGCGGCAGCAGGTCCTGCGCCCCCGGACCTGCGTCCGTCACCTCGCGTGCGTAGCAGAGGACGGCCTCCCGGAGCACCGCCGGCTTCGGAGACACCCCCGGATCGAGCAGGAGACCCTCGGCATGGGTCCGCAGCCGGGCCCGTGCGATCGATGCTGCGCCCGGGTCCCGCGTCGTTACCTCGTTGAGCCCGAGGGCCACGAGGGTACTCACCAGGGCATCGGCTTTGCCCCGGCTCGGCGCCCGGCGTAGCTCCTTCAAGTCGGCCGCGGCGGCGGCCCACTCGCTGGAGGGAGGTTGTGGAGAATTCTTCATGACCGGCTCCGATCTGGCTTCAGATGCAAGCATAATGCAATCGCAAGTATTATGCAAGTGCATCACGCCAAGCCATTCCCCGAGACCCTGATCAGTTTCGGGTGTGAGAATGGATCCCCGCGTGCACGCGAATCACGGGGCGTTGGTTGACGGGGGGATGGCCCTGAACGGTGTACCTTCCTCTGGAGCATTTCCAGACCCATTCCGCTCCGCCGGAGGTTCCCCGTGTCCGCTGTGACCGATCGCGTCGACTTTCCGTCCCGTACCGGCGTGCGCCTGGCCGCCCGTTTGGAGCGGCCCGTCGGCGTCACCCGCGCCTGTGCCATCTTTGCCCACTGCTTCACCTGCTCCAAGGAGAGCCGGGCCGCCACCCGCATCGCGCGGGCTCTCGCGGCGCGCGGCATCGCGGTGCTCCGGTTCGACTTCACCGGGCTCGGGCAGAGCGAAGGGGACTTTGCCAACACCAGCTTCTCCTCCAACATCGAGGATCTGGTGGCGGCCGCGGATTATCTCCGGGACACCCACGGGGCCCCCACCCTCCTGATCGGACACAGCCTGGGCGGGGCCGCGGTACTCGCCGCGGCCGCCCGCATCCCCGAGGTACGGGCCGTGGCGAGCCTCGGCGCGCCAAGTGACCCGTCCCATGTGATCAAGCACCTCGAGCCGAGCCTGGAAGCGATCGAGGCGGAGGGAAGCGCCCGCATCGAGCTGGCGGGCCGGGAGTTCACCATCACCCGGCAGTTCCTCGACGACATCCGCCAGCAGAATCTGACCGACACGCTCGCCGGCCTCTCGGCCGCGGTGATGATCATGCACTCCCCGGTGGACCGGGTGGTCGGCATCGATCACGCCGCCGCGATCTTCCAGGCCGTGAAGCACCCCAAGAGTTTCGTGTCCCTCGACCAGGCGGATCACTTCCTCAGCCGAGCGGCGGACGCCGAATACGCGGCGGATGTCCTCGCGGCCTGGGCCTCACGATACCTTCCCCCGCGGAAGGACCCCCCGGTCGTCGAGGGCGTGGTGACGGTGCGAGAAAGCCGAGAGGGAAAGTTCACCCAGTCCATCCGCGCCGGCCGGCATCACCTCACCGCCGACGAGCCCACCTCCGCGGGCGGACTCGACCGGGGGCCCTCTCCCTATGACCTGCTGCTGGCCTCTCTCGGCGCCTGCACCGCCATGACCCTCCGCATGTACGCCGAGCACAAGACGCTGCCCCTCGATCGGGTCACCGTCTCCCTGCGCCATGACCGGATCCACGCGGACGATTGCGCCTCCTGCACCGAATCCACCACCGGCCGGGTGGATCGCATTGAGCGTCACCTCCACCTCGAGGGAGATCTCGACGACACCCAGCGTACCCGGCTCCTGGAGATCGCCAACCGATGTCCGGTGCACCGGACCCTGGAGGGAGAGAAGGAGATCGTGACCCGCCTGACCGACTCGACGGAATCGTGATCGCCATGGAACAGGTGCGCGAGTTTTTCGACCGGAACCTGGGGTGGTTGAACGTCACGCTCTTCGAGATGGGCAACCGCAGCGTCACACTTGGGACGATCCTCTATCTGCTGCTGTCCCTGGTGGCCCTGATCATCGTGTCCCGATGGACGCGGGGGTGGGTCGCCAACCGTCTTTTGGGCCGCTCCCAGCTCGACCAGGGCATGCGCCATGCCATCGGCACCATCGTCCGTTACCTGGTCCTGGCGATCGGCTTCATCATCATCCTGCAGACCGCCGGAATCGACCTCACGACCCTCAACGTGCTGGCCGGCGCCGTGGGGATCGGCGTGGGCCTCGGACTCCAGAACGTCGCCAACAACTTCATCAGTGGGCTCATCATCCTGTTCGAGCGCCCCATCAAGGTGGGTGACCGTATCGAAGTGGACGATGTCAACGGCCTGGTGACCGCCATCAACACCCGCAGTACCACCGTCGTCACCAACAACAACATCGCCATCATCATTCCCAACGCCAGGCTCATCACCGAAAATGTCATCAACTGGAGCTACACCGACGACAAGGTCCGCATGCAGGTCCCCGTGGGCGTGAGCTACTCCAGTGACGTGGAACTCGTGACCCGTCTGTTGATCGAGGCTGCCACCGCCGATCAGGACGTCCTCGCCGAGCCCCGCCCCGAGGTTCGATTCCTTGGCTTCGGGGACAGCTCACTCGATTTTGAGTTGCTGGTCTGGACCAGCTCCCATATCCATCGGCCCCTCACTCTCAAGAGCACCCTCTACTATGACATCTTCGCCCGCTTCCGCACTGCGGGTGTCGAGATTCCCTTCCCCCAAAGGGACGTCCATCTGCGAACCGTTCCGGAACGATGGCCGCCCGCCCGTTCGGGCGACGGAGAGTAGGCCACCGAGGGGGGGGGCACCCCTCAGCGCCAAGCGAAAACTGATCGCCTGCGGAGTTCGTCTCTTCCGGTTATTCTGATCCTGTGCATCATCCGACCCGGACCGAATCGGGGGGAGGGAAACCGTGGGCCGCTGTCGCAATTCGATCGTCGTGGAAGCGCCCATCTCGGAGGTCTGGAACACCATCCGTGACTTCCACGATCTGACCTGGGCCAGCGGGGTGGTCACCAGCATGACCAATCCCGGTTCCGTGTCCGGTGACCGTCCGGGCGCACGGCGGATCCTGAACAACGTCTTCGACGAGACATTGCTCTCCCTGGATGACGCGAACCGTACCTTCTCCTACCGGGTGGACGATGGGCCGGGCCCGTTGGCCCGGGGCACGGTCCATGATTACATCGGCCGGGTGCAGCTGCTTCCCGTGACGGAAAACGCCACCACCTTCGTGATCTGGGAGTCCACGTTCGAATCCCCGAACGATCGGGCGATCAGCGAGATGTGCAACCCGATCTACCAGGCGCTGCTGGTGTCGCTGCGGGACCATTTTGCCCGGGCCCGATAGCTCCTCCGCCGGATCGGCCCCCCTCGGTCAGCGCTTGACCCGATCGGCGGGTGCCCCTACTCTTGGGACAGGTGTCACAATCCGATCCGGTCTCGGGCCGGGTCGCCTGATCGGGAAAGGGCTCGGCCCTTTTCAGTCGCAGGCGCAATTCCTTCCCTCACCGAGGGTCGGATTTGCGCCTTTTATCGTGTTGGCGCGTTCACCTCAGAGGATCGCTCGATGGACTCATTGCTCGAAGTCACCCTCCCCCCGCCGCGGACCGCCCGCGAGCGCCGAACCCACTTTCTCCACCTTCTGCTGCGCCGGGAAGAGGACGACCTCCCAACGGGTCCGGGTGGCTGGATCGTCCCCCAGGCTCGGACGACCGCCTCGCTCCGTCCGCAGCACGTGGCGTGAAGCATACCGTGTACTTCCCTCGTCTGGACGGGCTGGGCATGGCCCTGGTCCGCAGGAGCCTGGAAAGGCTCGAGCACGCCTGCGCCGAGGGCCACCGTTGCCTCCATGAAGCCGGAGGCGCACACCCGGCCTTCCGGAGCATGCTGGAGCCCATGGGTGAGATGCACCGCACCGCTTCTCTCGGCCTCCGCCGCCTCATGACAGAACTGGGTCACAACGTTGTCCCGGTTCCCCCGATCGACCCCCCCCTCTGCTTCCGCTGCCCCGACCTTCTCGACGCCGCCCGCCAGCACGATGTCGTCAGACTCCTCGCCGAATGCGAACTCGGAGAGCGGGCCCTGAGCCGGGTCTACCAGGAAACACTCGATGCCCCGGTTCCCCCGCACCTCGCAGCGGAGATCGAGGCCCAGTTGCTGAGGGTGGACCAGACGCTGGTCCAGCTCCGGACCCTTCGCGAATCCCGGGAGACCATGCCCCGGAGTGCGTGAGGCGAGGTCTCGCGGTTCGCGGCGGACGATGGTGGCGGAAGGCGGGTAAGGAGCGCATATTGGCCCGATGCTTCTCCTCACCCTGATCGCGCTCCTGCAGGGCCCGGGCCTTTCGCAGGACTCACTGACACACCGTCTTCTCGCCGCGGAGGACGCCCGGGCCGCCACCGCGACGGACCTTCAACTTCTGATCGACGCGGCACG
The DNA here is from genome assembly GCA_041741375.1 of Gemmatimonadales bacterium. GTDB lineage: Bacteria > Gemmatimonadota > Gemmatimonadetes > Gemmatimonadales > GWC2-71-9 > OFTM291. Next base: position 12,512 of record JBGSKF010000237.1, read on the forward strand.
AGGCACCGACAGCGCCAACCGGCGTCGGGCCCTCCGCGCTCTGGGCCGTCTCGAGCACCCCGCGCTTCTCCCGCACCTCGCCCGCGCCCTCGCATC
>JBGSKF010000238.1:0-22712 GCA_041741375.1 Gemmatimonadales bacterium
AACTCGGACCTGCCCTTGGCCCAGCGCAAGCTCCACCTCGGACACGCGCCACGGGCTGGGGAGGCCCAAAATCCTGCTATACAGATCTCGATCTCTCATGGATGCAGGCTAACTTACCCACTCGATCAGGGGAAGAGCCCAATGAACAATGATCTCGTCATCCCGAGCCGCAGGCGAGGGATCTGTGGAGGTTGGTTGGTGCACTTCCCGCTGGCTGCGCTGACAAGTAGCGTGAGCCCAGCATGCGAATTCCGAGATCCGGACGACGGGGTGCGGGGGCCGTTCGCGAACGGCCCGTACTGCACCCGCGGCGTTCTCGGATCCCTCGTTTCACTCGGGACGATCCTCGGAGATGTCCTGACATCCAGCACCATGGACCTGGGCGGCAGTGAGCCGGCCCTACAGCCGTTTCACGCCCCGGGCTGCCCCCGGGCCAGGCGATGGAGCAGGACCGCGATACGCTTGGCCTGCAAGGGCAGCGTCGTGAGGTCGGCCGTCTCCTCCACGGTGTGCCCTCCGGTTCCCATGAGCCCCACCCCGTCGAGGGCCATGTCCACGAGACCCGCCGTGAACGAGATGTCGGCCGCGCCGGCCCGGGCCGGATCGACCGCGGTGACCGGACCCCCGCCGAGATCCTGACTCGCCCGGTCGAACCGGGCGAGGAGCTGACGGTTCCCGTCGGTGGGTGCGAGAGGGGGATAGGAGTCGTGAAACGCGATGGTGGCGCCGGTTTCCGGATGATGCCGGGCCACGATCGCCGTCATCCGGAGCTTGGCGGAGGCCAGTTGTTCCGGGGTCAGGGTGCGGAGGTCCCCCGCCGCCACCGCCTGCTCCGCGATCACGTTGGTCTTGCCGAAGGCGGTCCCCCGGTTCTCCACCTCGTCAAAGGTGACCGCCGTCCCCCCCACGATCGTGCCGGGATTGAAGGTGAGGTTCGGCTCGGCGCTCAGCGAGTCGTGAAAGGCCGCCAGAATCCGGGCCGCCTCGAAGATGGCCCCGCTCCCGTATCCCTCACGGAAGATCTGGGACGAGTGGGCCGGACGTCCGGTGGTCCGAAGGACCCAGCTCGTGGAACCGCGTCGTCCAATCACCGCAGTGGCCGGGTTGCCGTCCCCGTCCTCGAACCCGATCGCGATGTCGGCCCATTCGGCGGCGGCGATCAGGTCCCTCCGGGCGAGTTCAATCGGGTCGCCGCTGTCCTCTTCATCCCCGATGAGCACCACCTGAACCTGCACGTCATCGAGGTGGCCGGTCTCGGCGAGGGCCCGCAGCGCAAGGAGCATCACCACGTTGCCCCCCTTCATGTCGGTCGTTCCGGGGCCTCGTGCCCGATCGGGGGAGATCGCCGTGTACCGCTGGAAGGGAGAGTCGGCCTCGAAGACAGTGTCGAGATGACCGATCAGCAGGAGGCGCGGGCCCCGGCCCCGACCGCGACGCTCGGCGAGGAGATGACCTGCACGGCCCCAGGCGGAGCCGTCCACCCAGCGCGTCGTGAAACCGAGCCGGTCAAATTCGGTGCGGAAGAGGCGGCCCACGCTGCGGACCCCCTCCAGGTTGAGAGATCCGCTGTTGATGTTGACCGTGCGTTCGAGCAGAGCCGTCGCGTCGGCCACTCCGGCATCCACCGCCACGGCGATTCGCCGCTCGGCGCCGGTGAGGCCCTGGGCCGCCAAGGTGGCGACGGGAGCCGCCATGAGGAAGAGGAGAGTCGCGGCACGGGGAAGGAGGGGGCGCGTCATCATGATGGTCCCGAATCAGCAGAAGAGGGAGATCCCGAAAGGTACACCACCCGCCCTCACTTCTTCGGGGCGGACACCGCCGTGAGGAGCGCCCGCGCCCGGGACACCGGAACCCCGAGGTTCGACCCCCCGTATTCGGGGAGGATCGCGGCATTGATCGCCATGACCTCCCCCGTCATGGTCAGAACCGGGCCCCCGCTCCCTCCATGGGTGGTCTCGGCGTCGTAGACGATCGCCTCGGAGGTGACCTGCCCCACGATCCCCCGGCTGGCCAGCGGCGTGATGTACCCTTCGGCGGCGAGACGGGACGCCGCCTTCCACGGATCGAGATCTCCTTCACTGAGGAGCTGGGCCACCATGCGGGCGTCGGCACGGGCCATGAGGGCACGGATTCCCAGGGGGTACCCGAGAACCAGCACCTCGTCCCCGGCCCGGGGATCGGAACCGGCCAGGGGAAGAGGGGGCACTCGTCCGTTCAGTTTCGGAAGCCGGAGAATCGCCACATCGGCGTCGGACCCCGCCCCAACAAACCGGGTCTCGAAGGCTTCCGGGATCCCCGGGAGGTAGGTGAGGAACCGGCGCATGACCGGAACCCACCCCTGCTTCATCATCTCCTGGGCGGCCGATTCGAAGTCCCACGGGAGCGCCACGTGACGGTTCGTCGCCACCAGGTCGGGACCGATGACGAACCCGGTACCGGTGTAGAAGGCCTCCAGAGGAGGTCCGTTCCCTTCCAGGGTGATCGCAGTTTCGCCCGAGGGGGACTTCTGTGGCTTGCCCGCGGCATCGAGGGCGAAGCGGAGCGTCCGGCCGGTCTTGGGATCCTGGAACCCGTACGCCCCGATCAGGAACGCCGTCGACCGGGATGCGCTCTCGATGATGCGGGTCGGGGCGCCGGAACGAGTCTCGAGGGCGCCGAGTCGTTCCGACGCGAGGGCCAGGCTGTCCCGCACCTCCTGCAACACGGCGAGAAGACCATCCGAGGTGGCGGGGTTGTCCCGGGACTGCTGCAGCAGGGAGGCGAGATCGGCCAACTCGATCCGGTCCCGGTCCATGGTTCGGGCGAGCTGGGCGTTCTTCCGGCCAATCACTGCGGTGGAGATGCCCAGGATCACGATGAGAGCCGCCACGGAGACCCGGAACACCATGGTGGTGCGGGTGGCGAGCTCCATCGGGACTCCGCCCAGAAAGAGCTTCGCCTGGTGCCAGATCCCGCCCCCGTCGTAGCGGGCGCAGGCCCAGCAGTCGCTGAACACATCCTGGATCGACTTCGACCCCTCGGTCCTCCCCGCCTCCTGAAGCCGGAAACGGACCACCGGCCCGCCCGACCCGAGCTCGACCACATCGCCGGAGGCGAGGACCAGGCGGGAGACCTGCTCCCCGTTGACCCAGACCGGAGTACCCTCTCCCGCAACGATCTCATACGACCCTCCCCGCCGGTGCAGGGTGGCCACTCCCACGGCACTCGGCGTGAAGTCGGGAGCCGCGGTGCGTCCGGGATGTACGCAGAGGGGGATGGCGTCCCCCGCGAGCCGGTCGGCCCGTCCGCGCCGGGCACCACTGAGGTGAACCAGAAGGGGAACCAGGGTCGGGATCGATGTGCTCATCGGACTTCCTTGCTCACGGGACCGCCGCGGGAGAGACCACGGCCGAACGTTGTCTCCGCTGACACGCGCGGGGGGGGGGCATCGGATTGCAAAGCGCCCGTCTTCCAATAGAGGCCACTCGGGGGCGTCCTCGCAAGCGGGCGCCATCCGGCGCGGTCCGGCGCCCGGTCGGTTAGCTTCCCCGGGATGGGGAGCGGAACCGCCGCTCACCTCGACGACGGGAGACGCGGGTCATGAACTCTGGCGCGGAATCGATGCTCCCGACCTTGAATGCGACGCTGGAGAGACGTCTCGAAGCAGTGCGTGAGGAGGGGTGGGCCCTGTCCGACCGTTTCGGCAGGGACCGGACGGAGGCGGGATTCCACCCGTTCGTGCCCGCCGAGTATGGTCCGGTGCAGGAGATGCTGGTGCGATTGCGGGCCCCGGGCCTCCGGTTCCTGGAGTGGGGATCGGCCATGGGCGTCATCACCGTGATGGCTGATCTGCTCGGGTTCACGGCGTGCGGCATCGAGCTGGACCACGCGCTGGTCACCACGGCTCGCGATCTGGCTGTGCGCCACGACTCCGGGGCCACTTTCGTGACGGGGAGCTTCCTTCCCGAGGGGTACCGTTGGCGTCCACGCGGCGGAGACGGCCGTACCGGAACGATTGGCCGCGGGCCTTCGGGGTACCTCCAACTGGGGCACCCGCTCGACGACTTTGATCTGGTCTTCGCCTTTCCCTGGGGGGGTGAGGAGGCGATGATGCTCGACCTCATGGTGCGCCACGGCAGGCCCGACGCGATCCTGCTCCTCAATACGGTGAATGACGGGATCATGGCCTACGAAGGTGGCCGTCGGCGCATCACTCCGTGAATCCCTCGAACGCCACGACGGTGGCCGCCTCCCAGTGGCCGGTTCGGCTCGACCAGGACGCCCTCGGCGACTTCGCCGCCGCGTCGTCCCGCGAGTGGATCGAAACCAATGGAGTGGGCGGGTGGGCGAGCAGTTCGGTGAGCGGCGCCAACACCCGGCGGTACCACGGTCTGCTCCTGGCCGCGACCCGCCCGCCGCTTGGCCGGATCGTGCTCCTCTCCCGGCTGGACGAGACCCTCCGGATCGGGGCCCGCTGTGCGGCGCTCGGCACCAATCAGTTCCCCGGGGCGGTTCATCCCGATGGGTTCACCCACCTCATTTCCTTCGAGCGCGGGATCTTTCCCGTGTTCGAATACCGGATCGAGGACACCCGTCTCCGGAAAACCATCGTGGCGATCGACGGGGAAAACACGACCGTGGTGGTGTACGAGCTGGTGGAGGGCGCGGGGCCGGTCACGCTGGGGCTTCAGCCTTTCGTCGCCGGTCGCGATTATCACGCATTGCGCCGCGCTGAGGATGCCGTCCCTTCCACGGTCGTCGAGGGCTCCCGGATCCGGGTAAGTCCCTTCGCGGAGGGGACCCTGCTTCACCTCTCCGTGCCCGGTGGTGAATTCGAGGCCCGAGCGGAGTGGTGGCACGATTTCGAGTACGCGCGGGAAAGGGAGAGAGGGTTCGATTTTCGGGAGGATCTCTGGACCCCCGGCGTCATCCGGGTACACCTGACTCCGGGGGAACGGGTTGCCGTGATCGCCTCCACGACCGATCCGACAGGGCGTGATGGGGAAGAGCTGGTGAGGGGAGAGCACGCTCGGCGCGAGGCATTGCTGGATCGTCTCCCGCTCCGCGATCATGTCACCGTTCCGCTGTCGCTCGCGGCGGATCAGTTCCTGGTGAGGCGCGGTGATGGCATGCGCACGGTCATCGCCGGTTATCACTGGTTCGGGGACTGGGGCCGGGACACGCTGATTGCGCTGCCGGGCCTCACCCTCGCCACCGGCAGGCCCACCGAGGCCAGGCGGATCCTCCAGACCTTCGCCTCCTGGGCGGATCGGGGAATGGTTCCCAACCGTTTCCCCGACGAGGGAGATACACCCGAGTACAACACCGCCGATGCCACGCTCTGGTTCTTTGTTGCCCTCCGTGCGTATGTCCGGGCCACCGGGGATCACGCCCTGGTCCGCGAGCTGCTGCCGGTGCTGCGGGAGATCATCCGCTGGCACCGCGAGGGGACCCGGTTCGGGATCCGGGTCGAGGGGGACGGACTGCTCCGCGCGGGCGAACCCGGGGTCCAGCTCACCTGGATGGATGCCAAGGTGGGTGACTGGGTGGTGACTCCACGCATCGGCAAGCCGGTCGAGATCAACGCGCTCTGGTACAATGCGCTCCGGATCCTGGCGGAGTGCGAACGGGAGACGGGGGAGGAGGATCGGGCCGCCGTGCTCGAGCGGGATGCCGCGCGGGTCAGCCACCATTTCGCGCGGACGTTCTGGTATCGAGAGGGGGGCCATCTCTACGACGTGGTGGATGGGGACCGTCGCGATGCCACGGTGCGTCCCAACCAGATCATGGCCTGCTCCCTTCCCTTCCCGTTGCTTTCCGCTCAGCGCCGCCGTTCGGTCCTGCGTGTGGTGGAGGAGGAGCTCCTGACGCCGGTGGGACTTCGCAGTCTGGCGCCCGGTGATCCAGCCTATCAGCCGCGGTACGAGGGCGACCCTCTCCAGCGGGACGGCGCCTATCACCAGGGGACGGTGTGGCTCTGGCTCCTGGGCCCGTTCGTGACCGCGCTGGTGCGGGAGCGGGGCGAGCGGGGGCGGGCCCAGGCCCGGGCGCTGATCGAAGGGGTCATGGGTCACCTGGCCGAGGCCGGGGTCGGGAGCTTCTCGGAGATTTTCGACGGGGATCCCCCGCATGCGCCGCGGGGGGCGATCGCGCAGGCGTGGAGCGTGGCGGAGGTGTTGCGGGCCTGGGTGGAGGATGTGAACGGGGTCCTCTGATACCCTCATCCCACTCGTACACGTACACCTACTCGTACTCGTACTCGAGCGGATTCCGCAAGATCTGGAGCCGGTCGTCACTCTGCTGACGCAGCGGGCGTTTGCGAAGGGCCCGCAGCCCGCCGCCTTCGAGAGTCTAACCACAATAACCACGATCCCCTCCGCGTCGGTGATCCCGGAGGTCTCACCTCGGCCTCGTTCAGGGCGTTGATCGTCGGGTTGACGAGGGTGACAAACGTCGTCTCGCCGGACTGCACTTCGATGGGCTCGGTTGTGGAATCACCGCAGCCGAGGCTGAGGAAGGCGGAAGGTTGACATGTGAATTCCGACCGATAGATTAGGGAAAGCATGAAATACAATTGACACCCATTCTCAATTAATATTGTTCTCCGAGAGAACCCCATGCGTCCCACCACCACCACCCGACGCCCCAAGGACACTTTCCGACCGAGCCCCCGCCCATCTGTCCAACGCCGAAAGCGGAGCGGCTTTGTATATACGTCGTTGCTATTGCTACTACTGTTCCCGGCTAAGCCGTTCCTTCTCCCCGCGCAGGATCCCCAACCCGCCCGCCTCGCCGGAACCATCACCGCCGCCGACTCCCGCATCCCCATCGCGGACGCCCTCGTCGAGCTCGCCGAAGCCGGCCTTCGAGTTCGCACCGACCTCCGGGGCCGTTTCCTCCTCACCGGCATTCCCGCCGGCACCCACACCGTCCGAATCATCCGCATGGGCTACGACCGGATCAGTGATGTCGTGCAGTTCTCCCCGGGGGATAACCGTCAGGCCGAGTACCGCCTGGTTCGGTCGGTGGTGGAGATCGACCCGATCCAGGTACTCGCCAGTCGCATCCGGTTGGCCGGTGAGGGAGGCGAGGGACTTCCGGCGCCGGGGGCGGCACACGTCATCAACCGCGAGCGAATCGCCTCGCCCGAATTTGTGTTCGGGAACGTGCACGATCTCCTGCGAACCGTACCGGGAGTGAACCTGCAGGAGGAGGACGGTTACGGCCTCCGGCCCAACATCGGCCTGCGCGGGTCGGGAACCGAACGGAGCTCCAAGATCACTCTCATGGAGGACGGGGTACTCATCGCACCGGCTCCTTATGCCGCGCCCGAGGCCTATTTCTTTCCCCCGGTGAGCCGAATGGAAGCCATCGAAGTGCGGACCGGGTCCAGCCAGGTCCGCTACGGCCCCCGGACCACGGGTGGGGCCCTCAACCTTGTTTCCACCTCCATTCCCGAGGAATTCACCTGGTCGCTCGATGCCGGAGGGGGATCGGAAAGCACGAACCGGGCCCAGGGCCGCGTGGGCGATTCGGGCGAGCATGTGGGGTGGCTGGTGGAGGGCTCGCGCGTGGAAACCGACGGGTTCAAGCATCTGGCGTCGGGACGGCACACCGGCTTCCTCCTCCAGGATTATGTCGCAAAGCTCCGGTTCCGGACCAGCCCCGGTGCCCGGATCTACCAGCACCTCGACCTCAAGGCGGGTTACAACGACGAGCGCTCCAACGAGACCTACCTGGGCCTCACCGAGGCCGACTTCCGGGCCAACGCCCTGCAGCGCTATCCCGCCTCCGATCCCGATGTGATGAACGCCGAGCAGACCCAGATCCAGCTTCGGCACTTCGTGGCCGCCCGGAACTGGGACCTTACCACCACGGTCTACCAGAACAATTTCCAGCGCAACTGGTACAAGCTCCAGAGCGTTCTCGGCACCGACATCTCCACGGTCCTCGGCGATCCCGATGCCAACCCGGCCGCGTTGGGGGTCCTCAAAGGAGCCACCAGCGGCGGCGACGCCCTCCGGGTCCGGGCCAACAACCGGGAGTACGTGAGCCGGGGTGTCCAGAGCACACTGGGCGTGAGGGCGGACCTGGGGCCGACGCGTCACAACCTCGAACTCGGGGTGCGCATTCACGAGGATGAGGAGGATCGGTTCCAGTGGGAGGACGGATTCCGGATGGTCGATGGCTTGATGGTGCAGACCAGCGCGGGCGAGCCGGGGAGTCAGTCCAACCGGGTGAGCCAGGCCAATGCGGTGGCCCTCTTCCTTCAGGACGAGGTGCGGGCAGGACGCTGGACGATCGCGGCGGGACTCCGCCACGAGACGATCGACTTCGCCCGCACCGATTTCGCGACCACCGATCCCGAGCGGACCGCGCCGACCGGGGTGCGCACCAACTCGGTGTCGGTCTGGATTCCCGGACTGAGCGTGGCAGCGCGAGTGGCTCCGGGGGTGGAGGTGTTCAGCGGGGTGCACCGGGGCTTCGGTCCTCCGGGGCCGGGCGCCAATCAGGACACCCGCGCCGAGCGGAGCTGGAACTACGAACTCGGTGGCCGGCTGGCCCGGTCGGGGCTGTCGGCGCAGGTCACCGGATACATCACCGACTACAGCAACATCCTGGGTCGCGCCACCCTGGCCAACAGCGGGGATGGCGAGGGCGATGCGTTCAACGGGGGTGCGGTCCTGGTGCGGGGACTCGAGGCCAACGTCGAGTGGGATGTCGTCGCGAACCGGGGCCTTCCCGTCCGGATTCCCCTCACGCTGGCCTACACCTACACCGACGCCACCTTCCAGAGCGACTTCGAGAGCGATTTCGATTCGTGGGGGTCCGTCCGCCGGGGGGACCAGCTTCCTCACGTGGCCGAGAGCCAGCTCTTCGCGAGTCTCGCCGTGGCCGGGCGGATGGGGAAGATCACCGCCAGCCTGACCGGGAGCACTCCGGCGCGCACCCAGGCGGGGCAGGGCCCCCGGGACCCGCTCCGGTCGGTCGACGGGTTCGTCGTCGCCAGTTTGTCCGGGGAGTGGCACCTGCATGAGCATGGTACTCTGTTCGCGGCGGTCCAGAACCTCACGGACACCCGGTACAGTGTGGCACGGCGGCCGGCGGGTCTTCGTCCCGGGCTCCCGAGAACGGTGTTAGCGGGGTTCCGATTGGGCCGGTAGGGGGTCCGTAGGGGCGGGTCCGTAGGGGCGGGTCTGAGACCCGCCCCTACACCCGCCCCTACGGGATCCGGAACACCGCCACCATCTCCACGTCGGTCGCGGGGTCCCGCACCACACCGGCCACCACGGTGGGCAGGATGAATGGCGGCGGATCGCTGAGTAGCGTCATCGGCACGATCACGGTCCGCGCCACCTTCCCATCGGCGCTCACCACGTCGAAGATGGTCTGCCCCGGCCGGTCCGCGGGTGGCCACCGTTGGAGCCAGATCTCGTTCCCGGCGGCATGAACCTGGAGTACCGCCGGGAGCGTCGTGGGGAGAGCCCTGGTTCGCGCCGCCTCCGACATCCCGATCACCCGGTCGAGCGGCACCGGGATCGAATCGAGCCGCTGGGCAAAAATCCGGAGGCTCTCCTCCCGCTCGGCGAGGGGGACGGGGATCGGTTCCGACGGGAGGTGGATGGTTCGAACGGTGTCGCCCTTCGGGGTCACTTCCACGATCTCCGATTGATGACCCGGCGAGGCGACGATGGTGCCCCGAGGGGTAACGGACCAGGTACCGACCGGTTCGAACGGGGCACGGTTGACCCCAGGCAGCATCATGCCATCGGTGCGACCCAGGCGGAAGAATGCCGAGTAAAGGAGTTCGAGGTTCGCCACGGGTGGAACCCACACCGTGTCCCCGGTGGGTCCCAGGGTGTCGAAGACGACGTACCAGTACCGGGCAGAGTCGCGGGATCCTCCGTCCGGGTAGTAGTAGCGGGTGCCGTTGGTCCACGAGCGTCGTGAGCCGAGATTGCCATAACCGGGGAGGCGGATGGTGTGTACCACCGAATCAGCGACAGCAGAGGGACCGCGGGCGTCGAACACGGTGATCCGCTCGCCGTCCCGCACCCAGAGATGCCCCTCGGGGTCGAAGGCGAGGTCGGCGGGCCACTGGAACTCGCCGGGACCGTCCCCCTCGGTCCCGATGGTTGCGACAAACCGGCCCTCCGGCGAGTAGGCCCGCACGGTGGAGCCCTGCCGGTCGGCGATGTAGACATGGCTGGTCGGCCCCACGGCGACGGAGGTGATGTCCCCAAACAGGTACTCTGCGGCGCCGTCCACCGAACCGATCAGGGCCACCCGGGTCGCGAGGGTGGTGTCCGCCGAGGCTGCACGGGAGTCCAGCGTTGACCCGTCAGGGCCACACGCTGCGACCAGTGCCATCACCGCCAGGCGTGTTGCCACTCGGGTCCCTTCTCGGAGTGTCGTCATGATCTGCCTCCCTCGGGTGAAGATATCGAGTGCGCGCAGGCCCTCTGGGGGGCGGACGCCCCTCGCTCGGCCTTGAGTGATGGATATCCCGGGGCTGTCGCCCCTTGCTCGGCCAGTTGAGGTGGCTGACGCCACCGATAGCTTCCGGTGAGCACCGCCTACCGCCTACCGCCTACCGCCTACCGCCTACCGCCTATCGCCGATCGCCTACCGCCTACCGCCTATCGCCGATCGCCTACCGCCTACCGCCTATCGCCTACCGCCTACCGCCTATCGCCTACCGCCTATCGCCGATCGCCTACCGCCTACCGCCTATCGCCGATCGCCTATCGCCTACCGCCTAGAATAGTGGTCCGCGTCGCCGAATCGCAACCGCCACTCCCCGTTGCGCCGAACCCAGAGGAAGGTGGTGGGCCCTGACTCTCGCCTGGGGCCAGGCGACCGTTGGGTAGGCCTGTGAGTTGAGTATACGTGGATTCCGGCGTTCGCCGAAATGACGATCCTGCCCGAATGACGGATCCGGCACGATCAGTCCTTCAGGACCGGTCGCCGCAGGCGCCGAGCCCGAGCCTCAGCCCGGGAATCCAATCCCAGACCCCTTGGCCAACGAGCTGGTTGAGACATGGGACCCCCTCCCGGGAACTGCTCCCCGTCTCCCCGCGTTCATAGAACAGGAAGGCGGGGGTATGTTTCGCTCACGACACACGGATGACATGCAGCTGACACGCAGGCGGGAGAGGGTTCACGCGATGAGGACCGATGCCCTGGAGGTGAAAAACTCCGCCGAGGCTGTGGCCGCCGAGGCCGCGGACCGGTTCGTGGCCGCGGCCTCGGCCGCGATCGAGGCCCGGGGGCGCTTTGGCGTGGCGCTCGCCGGGGGCTCCACCCCGCTGGCGTGCTACGCCCTCCTGGCTCGCGCGCCCCGGCGGAATGCGGTGGATTGGAGCCGGGTCCACCTCTTCTGGGGTGACGAACGCTGCGTCCCCCCGGACGACCCGGAGAGCAACTACGGATCCGCCGCCCGTGCCTTGCTGGACCATCTCCCGGTCCCCCCGGCGGCCATCCACCGGATCCGGGGTGAAATAGCCCCCGATCGGGCCGCCGCCGAGTATGAAGCGACCCTCCTCTCCTGGCTCGACGAGGGGGAGGCGGGGGGAGGGAGCCGTGGCGCCCTCGACCTGGTCCTGCTCGGGCTCGGAAGCGATGGCCACACCGCCTCGATTTTCCCCGGAACCGACATCTTCCGCCGGGAACTCGACGGGGTGAACCCGCGGAGGCGGTGGGTGGTGCCCGTGTTCGCTCAATCGCAGAACCGCTGGCGGGTGACGTTCACCACCGTCCCCATCAATCAGGCCCGGGAGGTTCTCTTTCTGGTGACGGGTCCGGCGAAAGCAGCAACCCTGAGGGAGGTTCTCGCGCCCCCCGGAAACGCCATCCGATTTCCGGCCCAGTTGATCCGGCCGGTGCAGGGAAGGCTGCGATGGCTGGTTGATGAGGCGGCCGCCGCGGAGATTCCCCGCCATCGGAGCGTTCCGGCGTGACGCCTGGTTCCAGGCTCGTTCTCGCGGGAGATCTCGGTGGCACCAAGACGACTCTCGGCGTGTTCAGCCCCGAGCGGGGACCCCGTGATCCCGTGGCCACGACGCGTCTGGTGAGCGGGGACTACCCCGGCCTGGCGGAGATGTGTGAGGACTTCCTCCGTGACCTCGGTGTACCGGTGTGTCACGCGGTGTTCGGCGTGGCCGGTCCGGTGATCGGAGGGCGGGCAAGGATAACAAACCTTTGCTGGGATCTGGAGGAGATCGCCCTCGCGGAGCGTCTCGGGATCCATCGGGTGACGCTCCTCAACGACCTGGTGGCGATGGCCCATGGTGTGCCGGAGCTCGGCGAGGCCGAATCGGTGTCGATCATCCCGGGAACCGCCGACCCGGCAGGACCGATCGGGATCCTGGCCCCGGGAACCGGGCTGGGCATGGCCTGGGGGATCTGCGGCGATGATGGCACCTTGCGGGCCTTTCCCTCCGAGGGAGGGCACACCGCCTTTGCCCCGCAGGGAGAACTGCAGGAGGGTCTCCTCGCGTTTCTGCGGGAACGGTACGGCTACGTGAGCAACGAGCGGGTCTGCTCGGGAATGGGTCTCCCCAATCTCTACGCCTGGCTTCGGCACACCGACCCCGAGGCGGAGCCGGAGTGGCTCGCGGCGGCCCTGGCCGGTACGGAGGATCCGGCGCCGGTGATCGCGCAGGCGGCGCTGGAGCGGGACGTGGAGTTGGCTCGTCGAACGCTGGAACTCTTCGTGAGGGTTCTGGGGTCGCTGGCGGGGGACCTCGCCCTCACGGTCCTGGCCACCGGCGGAATCTGGATCGGAGGAGGGATCGCGCCCCGGATCGTTTCCCTGCTCACGGACGGCTCCTTCCGCGAGGCGTTCCTCACCAAGGGCCGGCTGCGGCGCTTCGTGGAGACGGTACCGGTCCGCCTGATCCAGCGGGCGGATACCCCCCTCGTGGGAGCGGCGTCCCGCGCCTTGGCCGATGCCCCGATGCGCGCATGATTGTTGGTTTCTCTTGAGGGAGATGCACCTGTGACCACCCATACCGCGGCGCCTGCCGCGTCCCCCGCGTCCGACACCGATCTGGCCTATCGCGCCATCACCACGATCCGCACCCTCGCGATGGACGCGGTACAGGCGGCCAACTCGGGTCATCCCGGGACGCCGATGGGACTCGCCCCGGTCGGGTATCTCCTCTTCCAGGAGTATCTCCGGTTCGACCCCGCCGATCCGATCTGGCCCAACCGCGATCGGTTCGTTCTCTCCGCCGGTCACGCGTCCACCCTCCTCTATTCCCTCCTCCATCTGGCGGAGGTCCGGGCGGTCAACCCGAAGTATGAAACCCTGGGCGAGCCCTCCGTCTCCCTCGACGACCTCAAACGCTTCCGCCAGCTCGACTCCCGGGCCCCGGGCCACCCCGAATATCGCTGGACCTCCGGAGTGGAAACCACCACCGGACCCCTGGGCCAGGGACTCGCCACCAGTGTCGGGATGGCGATCGCCTCCCGATGGCTCGGCGCGCGATACAACCGGCCGGGACACGCGCTCTTCGGATTCGACGTCTTTGCCGTGGCGGGGGACGGCTGCATGATGGAGGGAATCTCCAGTGAGGCTGCCTCCCTGGCGGCTCATCTTGAGCTCGACAACCTCTGCTGGATCTACGACAGCAACGGCATCACCATCGAGGGCTCGACCGATCTCGCCTTCAGCGAGGAGGTGGCCACCCGGTTTCTCGGGTATGGCTGGAATGTGCTTCGCGTGGGAGACGCCAACGACCTGCCGATGCTCCGGCGCGCCTTCGACACCTTCCGGGTCACCACCGGTCGGCCCACCCTGATCATCGTCGACAGCCACATCGCCTGGGGGGCGCCCACCAAGCAGGACACCAGCGCCGCCCACGGTGAGCCGCTCGGTGAAGAGGAGGTGCGCCTCACCAAACGCGCCTACGGGTGGCCGGAGGAGGCGCAGTTCCTGGTCCCGGAGGAGGTACGAGAGCATTTCCGGCAGGGAATCGGGAGACGGGGTGCCGCCGCCCGGGCCGAATGGATGGCCCGGTTCGAGGCATACAAGAAGGACTTCCCCGATCTGGCCGACCAGCTCCTTCGCATGCAGAAGCGGCAGCTCCCCGAGGGATGGGACGCCGAGATTCCGGTGTTCCCGGCCGATGCCAAGGGGATCGCCACCCGCGACAGCTCGGGCACGGTGTTGAATGCCGTCGCGAAGAGGGTTCCCTGGATGATCGGGGGGTCCGCCGATCTGACTCCCTCCACCAAGACACGGCTCACCTTCGACGGGGCCGGTGACTTTTTGCCCGGCGGAAATCCCGCGGGACGGAACCTCCATTTCGGGGTGCGCGAGCATGCGATGGCGGCGATCCTGAATGGGCTCTCCCTGTCGAAGGTGCGCCCCTTCGGGTCGGGGTTCCTGGTGTTCAGCGATTATGCCCGTCCCGCAATCCGGCTGAGCGCGCTCATGGAGCTGCCGGTCATCCACATCTTCACCCACGATTCGATCAGCCTCGGCGAGGATGGCCCCACGCACCAGCCGGTGGAGCATCTCGCTTCGCTTCGCTCGGTGCCCGGCCTCATGGTGATCCGGCCCTGCGATGCCAACGAAGTGGCGGAAACGTGGCGGGCCATCATGCCACTCCGGCACGAGCCGGTGGCCCTGGTCCTGAGTCGCCAGAAGCTCCCGACCCTGGACCGCACCCGGTACGCGAGCGCGTCCGGAACGGCACGGGGGGCGTACGTTCTGGCGGAGGCGGAGGATGGTCCTCCGGCGGTGATCCTGATCGGAACGGGGAGCGAGGTGTCGCTCTGCCTCGAGGCGCGGGACGTCCTTCAGGCCTCCGGCACCCCCACCCGGGTGGTGAGCATGCCCTCCTGGGAGCTTTTCGAGTGCCAGGACGAGAAGTATCGTCACACGGTGCTCCCCCTCTCCGTGAGGGCGCGGGTGTCGGTGGAACAGGCCTCGACACTCGGGTGGGAGCGCTATGTGGGACTGGACGGCCGGGCGATCGGCATCGACACCTTCGGGGCCTCCGCTCCGATCGAGGCCCTGCATGACCGGTTCGGGTTCACGGTCGACCGTGTGGTGGAGGCGGCCCGGTCGGTCCTCAAGGAATCTCCGATCGATCGTCATCCCCGCGAAAGCGGGGATCCATTTTGAACGAGGGATTGAGAAGGAAGATGGATTCCCGCGTGCGCGGGAATGACGGGCCGTGGCGGTCCTGTCAAGATGATCAGGGCTGCCCTAACACTCTGTCAGGAAGGACTTCCGCATGACGAAGCTCACCGAGCTTCAGGCTCACGGTCAATCGATCTGGTACGACAACATCCGCCGGGCCCTGCTCGATTCGGGGGAATTGAAGGCGCTGCTCGACGCCGGGGTGACCGGCGTGACCTCCAACCCCTCCATCTTCGAAAAGGCGATCGCCGGAAGCGCCGACTACGACGCCGCCATCGCCGCCGTGCCCGCCTCGCTCGATGAGGAAGCGGTCTTCGAGCACCTGGCCCTGGAGGACATCGGCCGGACCGCCGATCTCCTGCGACCGATCTGGGACCAGACCCGGGGGGTGGACGGATATGTGAGCCTGGAGGTGAGTCCCGCCCTGGCGCACGACACCGACGGGACCGTGGCCGCGGGCGTCCGGCTCTTCCGCGATCTGGGCCGGCCGAACGTGATGATCAAGGTGCCCGCCACCGCGGAAGGAATGCCGGCCATCACGCGTCTCCTCGCCGAGGGGGTGAATGTGAACGTCACCCTCATCTTCGGACTGGCCCGCTATGAGCAGGTCGTGACGGCGTGGATGGAGGGGTTGGAGCACCTGGTGTCGAATGGTGGCGACCCCAGCCGAGTGGCCTCGGTCGCGTCCTTCTTCGTGAGCCGGGTCGACACCAAGGTGGATGCGGCACTGGAAGCGAGGGGTCATCGGGACCTTCAGGGAACGATTGCAATCGCCAACGCGCGCATGGCCTATGCCCGGTTCGGCAAGATGCTGAGCTCCCCCCGCTGGCACGCCCTCACATCGAAGGGGGCTCAACCGCAGCGCCTTCTCTGGGCCAGCACCGGCACCAAGAACCCCGACTATTCCGACACGATGTACGTGGACGAACTGATCGGAGCTCAAACCGTCAACACCGTCCCGCCCGCGACGCTCGATCTCTTCCTGGACCACGGCACCGTCAACGACACGCTGGGCATCGGGCTCGACGACGCCCGCGAACGGCTCGGCCGCCTGGCGGAGCTCGGCATCAACCTCGGCGCATTGACCGAGGACCTGCTGGACGAGGGCGTGGAATCGTTCGCCGCGGCCTTCGTGTCCCTCCGCGAAAGCATTGCCCGGAAGCGGAAGGCACTGGAGACGAAGGCACCCCGGCCCCTCACCGCCTGGTTGGGAGAGTTCAAGGAAATGGTGGAGGCGGGAACGGCAGACCTGGCGAGCCGGAAGATCATGCGCCGGATCTGGGCCCACGACCACACCGTCTGGAATCCCGATCCCCGGGAGATCGAGAACCGCCTCGGCTGGCTGGTCGCGCCGGAGATGATGGAGGGCCAGGTCGGGCGCCTCGACGCGTTCGCCGCGCCGGTCCGCTCCGAGGGATTCACCGACGCCCTCCTGCTCGGCATGGGCGGCTCGAGTCTCGCGCCGGAAGCTCTCGCGTCGATATTCGGCGAAGGCGCCCCGAAGGGAAGCCTCCGCCTCACCATCATTGACAGCACCGACCCCGATTGCATCCGCCGTCGCACGGGGGATCTCGACCTGGCACGCACGCTGGTGATCGTGGCCACCAAGTCGGGAGGGACGGCGGAGACGCTGTCGGCCTTCCGGTACATGTACAACGCGATGCAGGCCGCCGGGGTCCGGAACGTGGGCCGGCACTTCGTCGCCATCACCGATCCCGGCAGCGGGTTGGAAGCGCTCGCCGGGGAGTATGCCTTCCGGGACACGTTCCTCAATGATCCGACGGTGGGCGGGCGATACGCCGCCCTCACCTGGTTCGGCCTGGTGCCCGCGGCTCTGTCCGGCGTGGCGGTGGACCAGCTGCTCGATCGCGCCGCCACCGCGGCGTGCAACGCGGCCAGTGCCAACTGTCCCCATGGCGCCGACAATCATGGCGGCCGGCTGGGAGTCATTCTCGGCGATCTGGCCCGGGCCGGACGGGACAAGCTCACCATCACCACGACGCCGGGACTCGAAGGACTGGCCGACTGGATCGAACAGCTGGTGGCGGAGAGCACGGGCAAGAACGGGATTGGCATCGTGCCGGTGGTGCGGGAGCCGCTCGGCACCCCCGCGGTGTACGGACCGGATAGGCTCTTCGTGGACATCCGGCTCGCCGACGATGCGGAGCGGACGGAAAAACTGATGGCGCTCCGCAACGCGGGGCATCCCGTGGTTCAACTGACCCTGGACGACCGGTACGATGTCGGGGCGCAGTTCTTCCTCTGGGAGATGGCCACCGTGGTGGCCGGGCATCGGCTCGGCATTCACCCCTTCGACCAGCCCAACGTCGAGGCCGCCAAGATCGTGGCGCGGACCCTCGTGGAGGCGTACCTGAAGAGTGGTACTCTCCCTCCCTCCTCCCGCGTACCGGCCACCCCCGAGGCCGTGGAAACCCTGCTCGAATCCTGCCGCCACGGCCAGTATGTGGCCATCCAGGCCTACCTGGATCCTGCTCCTGAAACCGATCGGATCCTGTCGGCGCTCCGGGTGGCGATTCGCGACCGGTATCATCTGGCCACGACGCTCGGGTACGGGCCCCGCTTCCTCCACAGCACCGGCCAGCTGCACAAGGGGGACGGAGGGAACGGCCTCTTCATCCAGATCACCTCGGAGGGGGTCGAGGATCTCGGCATTCCCGACCGGGCGGGGGAGCCGGAATCGACCATGGGATTCCAGGTGCTCAAGGAGGCGCAGGCCGCGGGCGACGCCCAGGCGCTGCTCGAGGCCGGCCGCCGAGTGGTCCAGTTGTCGGTGCCCGCCTCGCCGGGAGCCGCGCTGAAGGCCCTGGCGGACGGAGTCTCATGATCCGGGCGGCCGTATTCGATCTGGACGGCACACTGGTTCAGACCGAAAAGCTCAAGGCAATCTCGTACGCGCGTGCCGCGGTGGAGATCCGGCCCGATCTCACGGTGAATGCGGTGTACGTGGCCTTCGCCGACGTGGTGGGGTTGCCGAGGGAGGAGGTGGCCCGGACCCTGGTCGAGCGCTTCGGCCTGGGAGTGACGTGGGAGGCGTACGTTGAGCGCCGGATCGGCATCTACCAGGAAATGATCGCGAATCCGGACACCATTCGCTCCCACCAGTGGCCCTTCACCATCGATCTGCTCCATGGAACCCGGGCCATGTGCGACCAGGTGGCCCTTGCCACGATGTCCCACCGTCCCGACGTGTTCCGCGTTCTCGACATTCTCGACCTTCGGGACACGTTCAACGTCGTGGTGACCCGCGAGGATGTCGAGCGCGGCAAGCCCGATCCCGAGATCTACCTGCTCGTGGCGCGTACCCTGGGTCGCGAGCCGTCGGAATGCCTGGTCATTGAGGATTCACCCGCCGGGGTGGAGGCGGCCGTGCGCGCCGGCACCCACTGCGTGGCGATGACCACGCCGTTCACCCGGGAGCGGGTCCGCTCGGCGGGTCTTCTCCCCTCCCGCAACATCGTCGACGATCCCGAGCAGCTCTGTGCCGTGGTGGCACGGGTGCTCCAGGACGCGTCACAGCCAACACACTGAAAGGTAACTCATGCATATCGCGATGGTAGGACTGGGCAAGATGGGCGCCAACATGGCCACCCGGCTCATGGCGGGGGGACACACGGTGGTGGTGACCGATCTCAACCCCGAGGCGATTCACGGCCTGGAAAAGAAGGGTGCCGTGGGCGCGGCGTCGCTCGAGGCGGTGGTCAAGGCGCTGCCCGCCCCGCGCGCCGTGTGGATCATGGTGCCCGCCGGCGATCCCACCGAGGCGACCGTCACGAAGCTCGGTTCACTCCTCTCCAAGGGTGACATCGTGGTGGACGGGGGGAACAGCAACTACAAGGACTCGATGCGGCGTGCCACCACCCTCGCCGAGCGGGGGATCCGGTTCGTGGACGTGGGGACGAGCGGCGGCATCTGGGGGGTCACCGAGGGATACAGCATGATGGTGGGCGGCGACGCAAAGGCCGTCGACATCCTCCGGCCTGCCCTGGAAACACTCGCTCCCGGTCCCGACCAGGGGTGGGGCCACGTCGGTCCCTCGGGCGCGGGGCACTTCGTCAAGATGGTGCACAATGGAATCGAGTACGGCCTGATGCAGGCGTACGCCGAAGGGTTCGAGCTGATGGGCCACAAGAAGGATTTCGGGCTCGATCTGGCGCAGATCGCCGAGATCTGGAGACATGGCAGCGTGGTCCGCTCCTGGCTGCTCGATCTGACCGCCGATGCCCTGAAGGAGAATCCCACGCTGGACGGGATCGCCGCGTGGGTGCCCGACTCCGGCGAGGGGCGCTGGACGGTGATGGAGTCGATCGAGTTGAGCTGTCCGATCCCCGTCATCACGCTGGCCCTGCAGCGGCGGTTCCGGTCCCGCGAGAAGGACCCCTTCGGTGACAAGCTGCTGTCCGCGATGCGGAACCAGTTCGGCGGACACGCGATCAAGAAGGAGTCGTGAACCATGGGGGAGAACGACACGGGTGAACCGATGACCGTGGTGATCTTCGGGGCCACCGGGGACCTCACCCGGCGGAAGCTGGCGCCTGCGCTCTTCCAGCTGCAATGCAAGGGGAGGCTCCCTGAGGGGACCCGCATCGTCGGGTCGGCTCCCAGCGCTCTGGACACCGCCGCCTGGCGGGATTCCATCAAGAAGGCCCTGAAGGAGTTTTCGGGAGACTTTGACGCGGCGGAATGGAAGAACTTCGCGCCCCGGCTGAGCTACATCAGCAGCGACTTCGGTAGCCCGGACACGGCCGCGGGACTTCGGGAGCATCTCGAGTCGCTGGAAGCAGGGGACGAGTTGCGGCTCTACTACCTGGCCGTGGCTCCCCGGTTCTTCGTGCCGGCGGTCGAGTTCCTCCAGGCCGGAGGGCTCGCCACCCGAGGGGATGGGTGCGAGCGCCAGCGCCTGGTGATCGAGAAGCCGTTCGGACGGGACGGGGCCTCCGCCAACGCACTGAATGCGGCGCTCCACGCCGTCTTTGATGAGAGTCAGATCTACCGGATCGACCATTATCTCGGCAAGGAGACCGCACAGAATCTGTTGTATTTCCGTTTTGCCAACACGATCTTCGAGCCGGTCTGGAACCGGAACTACATCGACCATGTCCAGATCACCGTGTCGGAAACCGTGGATGTGGGCACCCGGGCCGGGTACTACGATCAGGCCGGCGTGTTCCGTGACATGTTCCAGAATCACCTGCTGCAGCTCCTCACGCTGGTGGCGATGGAGCCTCCGGCGCCCTTCAATGCGACCACCCTGCGGGACGAGAAGGTCAAGGTGCTGAGTGCCCTGGCCCCCATCGGCCCGGGCGACGCCATCTGCGGGCAATACGAGGGCTACCGGGGCACCGACGGTGTGGCGAACGACTCCATGACGCCCACCTTCGGCGCCCTCCGGCTCGGCATCGCCAACTGGCGGTGGCAGGGTGTGCCGTTCTATTTGCGGAGCGGCAAGGCGATGGCCGCCAAGTCGAGCACCATCTCCATTCAGTTCAAGAAGCCGCCCACCCGGCTCTTCGGAGCGTTCCAGAGCCCCATGCCCAACGTCCTCTCCCTCTGCATCCAGCCCGACGAGGGAATGCACTTGCAGTTCCAGGCCAAGGTGCCCGACCACCCCTCCGAGACCCGGCCCGTGGAGATGGAGTTCCACTACCGGTCCTCGTTTCCCGAGGTCGAGTTGCCCGAGGCCTACGAGCGGCTCCTGCTCGATGCGATGACCGGCGATGCCTCCCTCTTTGCCCGCAAGGACGAGATCGAACGGGCGTGGGCGCTGATCGATCCGGTGATCGCGGTGGCCCAGGAGGGAATGACCGGTGCGATGCCGACGTACCCGCGGGGAAGCTGGGGGCCCGAGCCGGCGATGGAGATGTTGACCCGGGATGGACGGGCATGGAGGTCGGGCTGCGGGGAACACGAAGAGGAAGTGTGAAGTTTGAAGTAGGGGTGGTTCGTGAACCGCCCTCCTCAGGAAATGAAGAGGTGGTAGGGGCGAATCACATTCGCCCAGTGAATCATATTCGCCGTCATCCCGAGCCGGAGGCGAGGGATCTGAGGAGGTTCCCGGAGTACTTCCCGCCGGCCGCGTTCACTGCCACGCTGGTTTCAACGACTGGCATCGCAATCCGGACGACGGGAAGTACATCTGCGGCTTTCTCAGATCCCTCGCCTCCGGCTCGGGATGACCCCTTTCACCCTTCGGACTTCAAACTTCCAACTTCCAACTTCGCTGCCAGCTCCCCCATGCTCGTGACAACCCCGCCGGTGGCAGCGCCAAGCCGATGGGCCGGGGTCCGGAACGCGAACCCGATCGACGTCATCCCCGCCGCGTTGGCCGCCTGAATTCCCCAGGGGCTGTCCTCCACGACGACACATGCCGCCGGGTCCACTCCCATCGACCGCGCCGCATGGAGAAAGAGGTCGGGGGCGGGCTTGCCGCGGACCACGTCGTCGGCGCTGAAGATCCGTCCCCGGAAATGCTCCAGTAGACCGGCCCCGCCGAGGGTGAACTCGATGCGACGATGGGCCCCGCTGCTCGCGACACAGGTGGGGAGGGCGAGGGAGGTGAGCAGGTCGCGGATGCCTGGTACGGGAGGCACTTCCGCACCGAGGTGGGCAAAGAGACGGTCGTGGTAGCGGGTCTCGAAGTCGGCGGGGAGGGGGCCGGCGCCGCGACCCAGGCAGGTTTCCCGGACATGTTTGAGGGAGGTGCCGAGATAGATCTCGAGCGACTCCTCCAGGGTGGTGGGGACTCCGCACTCGGTCAGCAGGGCGGCGAGGACGGTGTTGGCCTGAAGTTCGGTGTCGACGAGGACGCCGTCGTTGTCGAAGATGAGGAGGTGGGGGGACATGAGAGAATGGTCGGAGGGAATAGGGAGTAGGGAGTAGGGAATAGGGAGTAGGGAGTAGGGAATAGGGAGTAGGGAGTAGGGAATAGGGAGTAGGGAATAGTAGGGAAGAGGGTGTAGGGTGTAGGGTGTTGGGGATCAAGGTAGGGGCGAATGGCGTTCGCCCCTGCAGGAAAATTGGGACAGTTCAAGGAGCGTCACCCCGGCGAACGCCGGGGTCCATTTGCGCCGGCGGGGGGATGATAGCGACACGAGGGAACCCGCGCCAATGTTTCGATCAGCAACGTGGCCCGATTCCCTCTCACGGAGTCCCTCGAAAAGTGATAGCTTGAGTTCGAGTGTCGCGTTCCGTGCGGCTCTTGTCACTTCACCCCAGAATGCGATCCCGTACTCCGGTCCGACTCCCGCAGGAGGTCGTGATGGATTCCGCCATCCTCAATTGGCTCGATTCCGCCAGCATGCTGATCCTTCGGCTCGCCCTCGGTGGGCTCCTCCTGGTCAACCTCGTCGCCGCGGTGGGGTACTTCAAGGCGCCGGGGCACCGGTTCGTGGATCGGTGGGCCTCGTCCTGGCTCGCCGCCAACCTGGTCCTGCTCGGTGCCGCGGCGGGGGCACCGCTGGTCGCCGGCGTGGCGAAGCTGGTGGTCGCCGGAATGAGCGGCATGCTCGGCTCGGCCACACCCACCGTGGTCCCGTAGGAGAAGTGAGGGGAGAGGAGTGAG
>JBGSKF010000239.1:0-3992 GCA_041741375.1 Gemmatimonadales bacterium
GCAGGCGGCGGGCCCCAGCACGTCGAGCTCCAGGGCATGGCGCTCGACCATCCGGCGCAGCCACGCCGCCAGGGCCTCGGCCCGGGCCGCCACCCGTTCCTCCACCGGCCCCGAGATCACCAGATGGACGAGTGAGGTCACGGGGGGATAGGGTGGCATCCGCCTCTGGGACAGTTCCTCGCTCAGGAAACCGGGCGCATCGTGATGCGAGGCGCAGTGGATGGCGTGATGCTCCGGCTGCCGGGTCTGCACGATCACGCGTCCCCCGGCGGGACCCCGGCCCGCCCGGCCTCCCACCTGCGCAATCAGCTGAAAAGTGCGTTCGGCGGACCGGAAATCCGGGAGGGCGAGGGACGTGTCGGCATCGATCACCCCGACCACGGTCACCCAGGGAAAGTCTATTCCCTTGGCGATCATCTGGGTCCCCAGGAGAATGTCCACCTCCCGCCGGCCCACGGCGCCGAGAATCCGGTGATGGCTCCACTTGGGGCCCGTGGTGTCCAGGTCCATCCGGGCGATCCGGGCCGCGGGAAACCGCTCGGCGACCACCGCCTCGAGCTGCTGCGTCCCCACTCCCCGCTGACGTTGCACCGTTCCCCCGCAGGCGGCGCACGCGGTGGGCATCGGGGCGCGATGGTCGCAGTAATGACAGCGCAACTCCTCGGGAGACCGGTGCACCGTGAGCGCGATGCTGCACGAGGGGCATTCGGTGACCGCGCCGCACGACGGGCATTGGAGCCAGGAGGCGAACCCCCTCCGGTTGAGCAGGAGGAGCGCCTGTTCGCCGCGCTCGAGCGCGGAACGAATCGTCTCGTCCAGCGTGACCGACCAGGGCACGGCCCCGGTTCCCGGCACCAGGGGAGCGTTCCGCAGGTCAACCACCTCGACGGGGGGCATGCCCCGGGTGCCGATCCGATCGGGGAGGTCGATCCGGGCGATCCGGCCCTCACTCGCCGCAGCCCAGAGTTCCAGGGAGGGAGTGGCGCTCCCGTACACCAGCCGGGCTCCCTCCTCGCGGGCACGAACCGCCGCCACGTCCCGCGCATGGTATCGGGGGGTCTCCCCGTTCTTGTAGCTCGCTTCGTGCTCCTCATCGATGATGATCACGCCCGGATCCTCCACGGGGGCAAAGATCGCGGAACGTGCCCCCACCGCGACCCGGCGATCGCCACGGCGCAGGGCCCGCCAGGCATCGAGGCGCTCCCCATCGGAGAGCCCGCTGTGCAGCACCGCCACCTGGTTCCCGAAGGCTCCCCGCAGGCGGCTGACCGTCTGGGGAGTGAGACTGATCTCCGGCACCAGCAGGATCGCCCCGCGCCCCTCCGCAAGGGCCGCGCGCACCAGATCGAGATAGACCAGAGTCTTGCCACTCCCGGTGACCCCGAACAGGAGGGCTCCCGCGCCGGGATCGAGCGCCATTGTCCGGACCAGCGCCGTCTGCTGTGCCACCGTGGGAGGACCGGGCGGCGGTGTTCCCGGATCCCCCTCGAAGGGATCGCGGTGGACCTCCGCCTCACGGAGAACCACCACTCCGCGCTCCACCAGATGGTTCAGGGCCCCCCGGCCGGCACTCGCCTCCCGCAGGAGATGGGGCACGGCCAGGGTTCCTCCCGATCGTTCGAGCGTCTCATAGAGGGCGCGCTGCTTCGGGGCCCGGCGGAAGAGGGCGTCGCGCTCCAGGAGAGTGAGCCCTTCCCCGGTCACCACGGCCACCCGCACGGTGGCGCGGGGCGGCTCGACCTCCGGCGGGTCGCAGCGGAGACGCAGGGCACCCACCCTCACCAGACGGTTCACCACGTCCCAGAGCGGTTTCCGGAGAGTCCGGACGGCGCTGGAGAGCAGTCCCTCACCCCCCCGTGCCGCGAGCCACTCGAGAAGGTCGCCCGCCAGACCCCCGGTGACCGGAGGATCGGGCATGATTTCCAGGACCAGGCGGGACGCGCCCCAGAGCCCCCGCGGCAGCATCCCGCGCAGGGTAAGTCCGATCGGGGCACCATAGTAGCGGCTCATCCACTCCGCCGTGGCCAGGAGCGGAGGGGGAAGGGCCGGTTCGGCATCGGGGGCGGCGAGGATCATCCGGACCGTCACCCCCGAGCCCGGCTCATCCACCCCGAGGGCAGTGACAATGCCGACGAGTTCCCGACCCCTCACGGGAACCACTACCCGGGCCCCGGGAACGATCCGGTCGGCCAGGGTGGCCGGAATCCCGTAGGTGTAGGGCGTCGCGAGCGGCAGCGGCAGGGCCACGCTGGCAAACCCGGTGGGAGCGTTCATGGAGACATTCGAGGCACGGGCCACGCCGTGCGAACGCTACCGCGCCACGACCCCGAGGCCGGGACCCTCGGGCAGCCGAACCACACCCCCCTCAATCGTGGCCCCGGCAAAGGGATCCTCGGCAAGGAGCGCCGCCCCGTCCAGATCCACATAGTCGAGCAAGGGGGTCAGGTGGGCCGCGGCGGTGATGCCGATGGACGACTCCACCATGCACCCGATCATGACCCGCATGTCGTGAGCCCGGGCCACCGCCACCATCCGGAGCGCCTCCCGGAGGCTGCCGCACTTGGCGAGCTTGATGTTGATCCCGTCCACGCACCCGACCAGGCGGGTGATGTCAGCCACCGTGAGGCAGCTCTCGTCGGCCAGGACCGGCATGGGAGCGGCGGCGGTCACCCGGGCCAACCCCTCGAGGTCACCCGGCGGAAGGGGTTGCTCCAGCACCGTCACCCCGTGGTCCTCCAGGACCGGCAGCATCGCGATCGCCTGCTTCACCGTCCACCCGCAGTTGGCATCGACACGGAGTTCCCGGTCGGTCTCGTCGCGGATGGTCCGGAGGATCTCGTGATCCCGGTCGCTGCCCAGCTTGATCTTGAGGATCGGATAGGAGGCGGCCTCGCGGATCTTGAGCCGGATCCGCTCCGCCGTGTCGATGCCGATGGTGAAGGTGCTGGCCGGGGACGCCGCGGGATCGAGCCCCCACAGCCGGTACAGGGGCACGCCGAGGCGCTTTCCGACGAGATCGTGGAGCGCCATCGACACGGCGGCTCGGGCCGACGGGTTCCCGGCCAGCGTCAGCACCAGATTCCGCTCGGCAGCCTCCAGGTCGAAGGGATCGTCGGGGAGGGCCGTGGCGTAGCGACCGAGCGCGGCGAGAACCGTTTCGGGGGTTTCGCCGTAGTACCGCTGCGGCGCGGCCTCGCCCCATCCCTCCAGACCGTTTTCGTCCCGAAGGGTGACCTGCACGGTCCGGATCTCATGGTGAGTTCCCCGGGCGATGATGAAGGGATGCCGGGTCTGGAGGGCCAGGATCTCGGCGTGGAGACGCAGGGGGGAGGACACGGTCACCTCAGGGCGGAGGACAGGGAGACGCAAACGTGGCGCACGAAGCCTGAAGTATACCGTCCCCCGGTTCAGGCGCCGAGCGCCCGCAGGTGAGCCAGGACACCATCGGCCAGTCGGTCCGGCCGGTACCCTCCCTCGAGGAGGCTCGCGATGCCCGCCCTGGGCCACCGGGATCGCAGGCGGAGGGTGATCTCCTCCAGGTCACTCGGTTCCAGAGTGAAGCCACCCAGAGGATCGCCCGCGAGACAGTCGAAGCCGACGGAAATCACCAGTGCATCGGGGATCCAGCCCTCTCCGGCCTGTTCGATGCCTTGCCAGAGGGTTTCCCGGTACCGGGCCCGGTCGAGCCCCGGGGGGAGCGGCAGGTTCCAGATGTTTCCACACCCTCGTTCGTCGGCGCGGCCGGTTCCGGGGTATGCGGGCCACTGATGCAGGGACACGAACCGGATCCGCGGATCGGTCTCGACCAGAGCCTGGGTCCCGTTCCCATGATGCACGTCCCAGTCGACGATCAGCACGCGCTCGGAACCCCGGGCCAGGAGATCCCGGGCACAGAGAGCCGCATGCGCCACGAAGCAGAAGCCCATGGCCCGGCCGGCGAGCGCGTGATGCCCGGGCGGCCGAACGGCGGCGAAGGCCCTGCCCCCCGCCGA
>JBGSKF010000240.1:0-13659 GCA_041741375.1 Gemmatimonadales bacterium
TACTGCCCTTCGACCAGTGGAACTTGACGGCGGTGGCCCGTTTCTCAACCCCCAACCTCCCCACACCTACATAGTATCTTCCGCCGGGGTGACGCTCCGTAAGCGGCCCGGATTCCAGAGCCCGGGCGAATATGATCCGCCCCTACGAACCATCGTCACCCGCAGCCAGGGCGAACGCCGTTCGCCCCTATCCCCGACTCCCTATTCCCGACTCCCTGCTGTTAATGTTCATTGTTCATTGTTCATTGTTCATTGTTCATTGTTCATTGTTCATTGTTCATTGTTCATTGACCACCCCCCTCACCAGGACGAACCAAAGATGGATCTCCTGCTCTTCAGCGAACGCAGCATCTGGACGATGGTGCACGGAATTGTGCTGGGTGGAGGCGCCCTGATGGCGCTCTTCGCGGCGCTCTATTCCCTGCACGCCATGGGGGCCGACGGGGTGCCCGACGCCGAGATGGGGCGCCAGGCCCGAAAGCTGGCCCAGCTCACCGTGGTCATCGCCGTTCTCCTCTGGCTCACGGTGCTGGTCGGAACCTACATTTCCTTCCCGCCCTACCGGGCCACGCCGCCCGAGGGACTTCTGGATCTGAGCCGGTATCCCCGAGCGCTGATCCGGTCCAACCCCGACACCGGCTGGTTGCATTCCTTCGGGATGGAGATCAAGGAGCACGTCCCCTGGATCGCCGCCATGCTCGCCACCGCGGTGGCCTTTGTCGCGGTCCGTTACCGGGCGCAACTCCTGCGGGACAGGGTCTTGAGGCGGATGGCGACGACCCTCCTGGCCGTCTGCTTTCTCCTCGTCTCCTTCGTGTCCCTCCTCGGCGTGTTCATCAACAAGGTCGCTCCCCTCGAGTGACCGGAAAGGCCGGAATGATGGAATCTACCGCTCATCGAAATGACGCGTCTCCCAACGGTGCCGCCCTGGCCGCCTTCCTGGGCGCCGGCGTCGGTGCCTTCGCCATGGGCTTCGTGATCATCCTCAACGAACTCGGAATCTTTACCCCGCCGACTCTCTATGCCCCGTCCGGCGGCGTGACAGGCCGCACCGCACTGGCCGCCGTACTCTGGCTGATCGCCTGGGCGGTGCTGCATCACCGGTGGAAGGGACGCGACGTCGCCCCGGGCCGAGTGGTCCTCTGGATGCTGCTGCTCATCGCGATGGGATTGGTGTTGAGCTTCCCGCCGGTCTGGGGGATGGTGGGATAGGTGTTGGGGCACGGCGGCGCCGTGCCCTTACTTGGTGGGTCGGCCCTGCGGCGTACAGGGCTTCGGATGCCCACGGGCCGTCATTCCGGCGCACGTCGGAATCCATGCTCGGGCGACCATGGACCCCGGCGTTCGCCGGGGTGAACGCTCCGTGAGGGGCTCGGATTCCGGGGCGCAGGCGAACGCCGTTCGCCCCTACACCCTCTTCCCTACTCCCTACTCCCTACTCCCTACTCCCTGCCCCCTACCACCACCGTCTTCACATTCTGAAACTCCAGCATCCCATGGCGTCCCAGCTCGCGCCCGAATCCGCTCTCCTTGATCCCGCCGAACGGAAGCCGAGGATCCGACCGCACGAAATCATTCACGAAGCACGATCCCGCCTCCAGCTTCGTGGCCGCGATCTCCTCACCGCGCTCCGTGTGGCTGGTGAACACCGCAGCGCCAAGTCCGAAGGGGGAATCGTTGGCCGCCCTGATGGCCGCGGCCGTGGTCCTGACCGGAATGATCGTGGCGACCGGTCCGAAGAGCTCCTCGCTGTAAGCCGGCATCCCCTTCTTCACGTCCGTGAGCACCGTGGGCGGATAGAAGAAGCCGGGACCCTCGGGCACGGTTCCCCCGAGCAGGAGCCGGGCCCCCTTCTCGATGCTCCGATCCACCTGCTCATGCAGGGTCTCCCGGAGATCGGCGCGGGCCAGGGGTCCGAGTTCGGTGCTCTCCTCCAGGGGGTTCCCCATCCGCACTCGGCTCATCCGCTCCACCAGCCGCCGCTCGAATTCAGCGCGCACCCGCTCCACCACGAGGAATCTCTTGGCCGCGATGCAGCTCTGCCCCGCGTTGATGAGCCGGCTCGTGGCGCACGCCTCGACGGCGCGGTCGAGATCGGCATCGGCCAGGATCAGGTAGGGGTCGCTCCCGCCGAGCTCCAGGACGCACTTCTTGAGACGGGCTCCGGCCTCCTTCGCCACCGCCTTGCCCGCGGTGGTGCTCCCGGTGAGGGTGACGGCGGCGATCTGCCGATGCCGGATCACCAGTTTGGCCCGGTCCCGTCCGATGGCCAGATTCTGGAAGAGGCTCACCGGAAATCCGGCGTCCCGGAAAATATCCTCGATCGCCTCGGCGCATCCCGGCACGTTCTCGGCGTGCTTGAGCACCATCCCGTTTCCTCCCATGAGGGCCGGGGCCGCGGCGCGGAACACCTGCCAGAGCGGAAAGTTCCAGGGCATGATGGCAAAGATGACTCCGAGCGGCCGGAAGGTGACATAACTGCGAGCGGCGTCGGTGGAGACCGTCTCCGGGGCCAGAAAACTCTCCGCGTGTTCGGCGTAGTACTCGCAGACCCAGGCACACTTCTCCACCTCGCTTCGCCCCTGGGTCACCGGCTTCCCCATTTCGCGCGCCATGAGGTCGGCAAGAGGCTGAGCCCGGTCCCGGAGGATCCCGGCGGCGGCGCGCATCGGTTCGGCGCGGGCGGCGAAGGGGAGGTCGCGCCAGTGCAGGAACGCCTTGTGGGTCTCGGCGATTTTCCTGCGAAGCTCGGGCGTCGTGAGTTCGGAGTGAGTGGCGATGGTCTGCCCCGTGGCGGGGTCGATGGCGGGGTTCATGGGGTCCTCCTTGCGGCGGTGATCGGCGAAGCGAGTGCTGTAGGTATAGCGACTGCTCTCGTGGCCGTCCAGCCTGCCGCGTCCCAGATCAACGTCCCGCGGACAGCTCCTTGACGACCACGGCTGCGGCCGACTGGATCCCCTCCGCGAGCGTGGGGTGCACATGCATGCTGCGGCTGATCTGCAGGCAGGTCGCACCCATCTCGAGCGCCAGCACCATCTCATGGATCAGCTCCCCCGCGTGGGGCCCCACGATCTGCGCGCCGAGCAGCGTGCCGGTTTCGGCCTCCGCCACCAGGGCGACGAAGCCCTGGGTCGATCCCATGGCCAGGGCCCGGCCCACCTTCGCAAACGGATGAGTACCGACGATCACCCGGTACCCCTGCCGCCGGGCCGCTTCCTCTGTCAAACCCACGGCGGCCACCTCCGGGTCGGTGAAGATCGCAAAGGGTACCTGGCGTCCTCGGGTCGTGACATCCTCGCCCGTGAAGATCCGGCGGTACAGCAGGTCCGCATCGTCGCGGGCGCTGTGGGTGAACATCGGTCCCCCGACCACGTCACCAATCGCCCAGATGCCCTCCCCGCTGGTCTGGAATCCGTCATCGACGACGATGAACCCCTGGGCGTCCCGGTCCACCCCCACCGCATCCAGGTTGAGCTCATCCGAGTTCGGGGTGCGGCCCACGGCTATCAGCACGGCCGATCCCTCCACCGCCCGGGTGTTTCCGTTCACGCGGGAGGTGAGGCGGATGCCGTCACCGGTCCGCTCGGCCTCCGTCACCTGGGCGTTGAGAAGCACGTGGATCCCCTCGCCCCGCAGCACCTCGGTCACGGTCTCGGCCACCGCCGTACCCTCCTCGGCCAGGAGTTGAGCGGCTTTCTGCAGGATGGTCACCTTCGACCCGAACCGGGAGAACATCTGAGCGAACTCGCACCCGACATACCCACCTCCCACGACGAGCAGCGAGGGCGGCAACTCAGTGACGTCGAGGAGGGTCCGGCTGGTGAGGTAGGGGAGGTCGGCCAGCCCCTTCACCGAGGGAAGAGTGGGGCGGGCTCCCGTATTGATGATGATGCGTTCCGCCTCGACCCTCGTGTCCCCGACGCGGAGCCGCCCGGGCCCCTCGAACACGGCCCGCTCCTCGATCAGGGTCAGGTTGTCGCTGCTTCTGGCTCGCGTGTACATCATGGCCCGGGCGCCTTCCACGATCCCGTTCTTCCGCGTGACGATCGCGGCCAGATCGATCCCGGGTTCGGCGGCCTCGACACCGAACCGACCGGCGGTCCTCACCAGGTGCGCCACGCGGGCCGATTCAATCAGGGTCTTGGTCGGGATGCAGCCCCGGTTGAGACAGGTGCCGCCCAGCAGATCCTGCTCGCACAGGACGGTGCGCTGACCCGCGGCGGCCGCCGTGTGGGCGATGGGGAGCCCGGCCATGCCCCCGCCGAGGACCGCGAGATCAACCTTGATTGTGTGCATCGGACAAACTCCGGAACGTGGTGACACCAGTGGAACCTGAGGCGCTGTGAATCGAGTGGACGGACCTGGCTTGCGCGCCCGGCTGAAGGTCGAGTGGAGAGGGCGATGCTATCGTGCAGCGAGGCGACCATCCAATCCCCACGGGTCATCACTCGGGTCGTCCTTGCCCTGCCGGGCACGGGGTTCGGTGGGCTGGGGCCAAACCGGGGGTGAAGGAAGGGACCTGGTCGTGGCCGCCGGGGTGGGAGACCCCGGAGCCGTCACCACCAGGCGGTCGGCTTCACCGGGGAGGGATTCGAAGGCGGGGGCGGTGTTCATGAACCAGAGGACGGCCTTCTCCACCAGGGAGCGATCCTCAGCCGGAATCACCGCCCGAATCGGTCCCCTCCAATCTCGTGAATGCCGCACCCGGTCAAAGGCGCCGGCGAGTTGTTCCAGTCGGTAGCCCGTGTCGGATTCGGGATCGAATATGCCGGAGGATGTCATCGGTTTCTCGGTCGTCGTGGAAAAAGGTCGGTCTCGATTCTATGAGGGAATGCTACCGGACACGGCACGGCGATCCTATCGCTCGTTGGAATGAAGCGAGGAGTAGTCCTGATGGATCATTGCGTGTGACAGTCCGCCGACATCCGGAGTTCACGAGTTCGGGGACTCTCTGGAAGGGAGCGGAACTTCAAGCCCATGGGCCTTCATTCCGGCGCACGCCGGAATCCATGCCCGGGTGAGAATGGACCCCGGCTTCCGCCGGAGTGACGCTCCGTGAAGGGCCTGGCCGCCGGTACACGCGGGACGGTGCGGAGAGGGCCTGGACTTCAGGTGCGTCCGGGCCGTCATTCCGGCGCACGCCGGAATCCATGCCCGAGTGAGAATGGACCCCGGCCTTCGCCGGGGTGACGTTCCGTGAGGGACCCGGATTGCGGATTCCGGAGCAACCAGGGCAACGCCGTTCGCCCCTGCGCACCGGGCGAATGTGATTCGCCGCTACGCCCCATTCCCTGTCCCTTCCTACCGCCTACCGTCTACCTCGTCGCCCCTACTTCCCATTTCCACCGTCACACCTCACACTTCCCTTCAATGAATCCTGCTGTGGTGATCCCTGTCCTGCTGGTGGCTGGTGCCGCGCTTGTCATGCACTCCTGGTGGCAGCGGCGTGAACTCGTCGCACGCCTCCGACGGGCATGGGGAGTGCCGCTCTCACCGCGACGGCTGGACGACGACGACGCGGCGGAGGCGTGGGAGGAGCTGGAGCGGGGACGGGGGTTCGCACAGGGTCTCGACGACCGCACCTGGTCCGACCTCGATCTCGATGCCGTCCTCGCCACTATCGACCGGACCCACACCGGGCTCGGGCGTCAGATGCTCTATCGCCGCCTTCGGGCGGCCACCGCCTGGAGCGACACGCCCCACCTCGAGCAGCTCGCGCAGCGCCTCGGGCGGGACCAGCGGTTGCGGGAGCAGGTCGGTGTTCAGCTCCACTCTGCGGGGCGGTCGTTGGGAGGGGGACTCTGGGTGATCACCCGGCCCGATCTGATCCAGGTGCGATGGTGGTACTGGTTCTTCCCCCTTCTTTCGGGGACGATGATAGCGAGCGCGGCTGTGAGCCCCTTCGAGCCGCGCGCCCTTCTGGTGGTCGGGGCCCTGGCCGTGATCAACCTGGTTGTCCGGATGGCCACAGCGTGGCAGATCCCCGGTCTCCTGGCTCCGATCCGGCAAATGGGGCCGCTCATCCGGACGGCGGAGCGGCTCGTGCGGGTGCCCGGGATGAGGGATGACGAGGGGGACCTCGTGGCCCGGGAGGTGAAGCGCCTCCGTCCCCTGCGGCGAATCGCGTCCTGGGTGAGCCGCGACCCGGTGTCGTCGGGCGAGATCGTCGCCGGTGTGTATGAGTACCTGAACCTTCTCCTGGTCCTGGATGCCAACGCTCTCCTGCTCAGTGCACACCATCTGCGCCGGCTGGCGCCGGTGCTGGAGAGGGTGGCCACCTGGGTGGGTGACGTGGATGTCGCCCTGACCGTCGCGTCTCTTCGGGCTGAACCCCGATCGTGGGTGGTTCCCCGGTGGACGGAGGAGACACGCACCGAGCTGGCTGGTGTGTGGCATCCACTCATCGAGGTCCCGGTGGGGAATGATGCGACATTGCAGGGTGGTGTCGGAATGGTGATCACCGGCGCCAACATGTCGGGAAAGACCACCTACCTGCGGTCGATCGGAATCGCCACCGTGCTGGCGAGGTCCCTGAACACATGCCCCGCCACCTCCTGGAGTGGTCGGAGATTCCAGGTCCGGAGTCTGATCGGTCGGAGTGACGACCTCTCCGCCGGGAAGAGCTATTATCAGGTTGAGGCGGAAGGGGTCGTCGAGCTTCTGCAGGAATCACAGCGCCACACCCCGACGATCTTTCTTCTCGATGAACTCCTCCGGGGCACCAACACCATCGAGCGCCTGGCGGCGGGCGAGGCGGTGCTCCGCGCGCTGTTGGATGGTCACAGCCATCGCTCGGACAACGTGGTGATCGTGGCCACTCACGACGGGGAGCTGGTGCCGATGCTCCGCGATCTCTATCAGCCGTGGCACTTCAGGGAAACGATGGAACCGGAGGGGCTGACCTTCGACTACCGCCGCCGGCAGGGACCGGCCAGCAGCCGGACCGCCCTGGCGCTCCTCGAGGTGGCGGGGGCGCCACCGGCGGTGGTGACTGCGGCTCGGCGACGGGCCACTGAGCTTGACGAGGCGCAGGAGGAGGCGACGCGGGGTAGGGCATGAACCTCCCGTGTTCGCCGGGGTGGCGCTTCCCTTTTCCCTCTTCGAACTTCAAACTTCCACCTTCAAACTTCCTCCGTCAGGAGAGTACGATGCGCCGCCCCTGGATCCTTCTTGCCCTCCTCCTCGTCGCCCCCGCGTTCCTCTCCGCCCAGGGAGATCCTGCCGGCGCCGGGTTGAAGGGGTTCTACCGCGATCCCGCAATCCGCGGCGAAACCATCGTCTTCACCGCGGAGGGAGATCTCTGGACCGTCGGCACCGGTGGCGGCCTCGCCCGACGGCTCACCAGCCACCCCGCGGAGGAGTCGAATCCCGTCCTCTCGCCCGACGGACGCACCGTGGCGTTCACAGCCCGGTACGAGGGTCCGGCCGCGCTCTACACCATTCCACTGACCGGCGGAGTGCCCACCCGCTGGACCTGGGACGCCGAAACGGCCACTCCCACCAGCTGGACCCCCGATGGCAAGGTGATCTACGCCACGACCCACTACTCGGGCATCCCCAAGCTGCAACTCGTGGCCCTCGACCCCGCGACCCGGCTTCGCACGCTCATCCCCCTCGCGGGTGCCTCCGAAGGCACCTGGGATGCCGCCGGCCGGACTCTCTATTTCGTGCGACCCGGGTTCCACAACAACGTGACCAAACGCTACACCGGAGGCACGGCACGGCGGATCTGGAAGTTCACCACCGGGGACGCCGAGGCCACCGAGCTGACCGGAGACTATCGGGGGGAGAGTCACTCGCCGATGTGGTGGAACGGACGGGTCTGGTTCGTGAGCGACCGCGACGGCACGATGAATCTCTGGTCCATGGATGAGCAGGGCCGGGACCCGCGGCAGCACACCCGCCACTCCGGGTGGGACGTGCGGACGCCCACCCTCGATCAAGGCAGGATCGTCTATCAGCTTGGCGCCGATCTCTGGCTGCATGATATCGCGCGGGATCAATCGGCTCCCGTCTCCATCACCATCGCCTCCGACCTCGACCAGCTGCGCGACCGGTGGGTGACCGATCCGATGACCTCTCTCTCCTCGGCACACCTCTCTCCGAACGGCGACCGCGTGGTGCTGACCAGCCGGGGCCGGGTGTTCGTGGCTCCCGTCAAGCCGGGACGCCTGGTGCGGGCCTCGCGACAGGACAGCGTGCGGTTCCGGGATGTGGTCTTCATGCCCGACGGCCGGACGCTGCTCGGCCTCTCCGACGCCTCGGGCGAGCTGGAGTTCACCCGGATCCCCGCCAACGGTATCGGGCCTGACTCGGCGTTGACACGCGACGGACAGATCCTCCGGTTCGAAGGGACCCCCTCGCCCGACGGGCGATGGATCGCCTGGACCGACAACAACCGCGATCTCTGGATCATGAACCTGGCGACCCGGTCCACCCGACGGATCTCTGAGAATCGAGAGGGACTCGGCGACATCGCGTGGTCGCCGGACAGCCGGTGGCTCGCCTTCACGACGACGGCGGCCAACACCTTTCAGCAGATCAAGCTGCACGCCGTCGAAACCAACCGGACCGTCACCGTGACCAGCGACCGGGTCAACAGCCGCTCCATCGCCTGGGACCCGAAGGGAGAGTTCCTCTATTTCCTGTCCGACCGGAACCTGCAGACCCTGGTGGGCGCCCCCTGGGGCTCGAGACAGCCGGAGCCGTACTTCGACCACGCCTTCGAGATCTATGAGGTGGCGCTCCGTGCTGCGGGAAGCCGCTCCCGCTTCCTGCCCGACAACGAACTCATCGCCAAACGCGACGGGCCCGCGGAGGCGGCACGCAGGGGTCGCGATTCCACTGTCCGGGTACAGATCGACACCGCGGGACTCATGCGCCGTGTACGGAAGGTGCCGGTGCCGGCCGGGAACTACGCCGGGCTTGCCGTGAATGGGGAGGCGCTGTTCTGGCTGGCCCGGGGCTCGGGCCCCTCGCCCGACACCGACCTGATGGCGGTGCGGATCGGCAATGATTCCAAGCCGGTCGCCGTGGTGGACGACGTGCGATCGGTCGAACTCTCGATGGACGGCAAGAAGTTGCTGGTCCGCAAGGGCAACGCACTCCACGTGATCGACGCGAAGCAGGCCAAGGTCGCGAACCTCGCCGAGTCGCGGGTGGACCTCTCGGGGTGGAGCTTCCCGATCGATGTCCGGGATGATTGGCGCCAGATCTTTGTCGACGCGTGGCGGCTCGAGCGGGACTACTTCTACGACCCCGGGATGCACGGTGTCGACTGGAACGGAGTCCTCGCCAAGCACCTCCCCCTCGTCGACCGGGTGACCACCCGCGATGAACTGTCCGACCTGATCGGCTGGATGGTCGGGGAACTCTCGGCGTTGCACACATCGGTCCGCGGGGGCGATCTCCGCCGCGGCCCCGACAACGTGCAGGTGGCCTCACTCGGCGCGCGGCTGATACGGGATCCCGCGCGGAACGGATACCGGATCGATCACATCTACCAGGCCGACCCCGATTACCCCGATACCTGGTCGCCGCTCGCCGATCCCGATCTCGGGATCGAGCCCGGGGACGTGATCACCGCCGTCAACGGAGCGGCCACGCTCGACGCGCCCGACATCGGAGCCCTCCTCCGCAACCAGGAGGGGAAACAGGTGCTCCTGACCATCGGTTCGGGCACCGGGACTCGCGATGTCATCGTGGAGCCGATGACCAACGAGGCGAGCCTCCGCTATACCGACTGGGAAGTGACCCGCCGCCGGCAGACTGATTCCGCGAGCGACAATGCCATCGGGTACGTCCACCTGCGGGCCATGGGAGGGAACGACATCAATCAGTGGTACCGTGAGTTCTACCCTGTCTTCAATCGCCAGGGTCTCATCATCGATGTGCGGCAAAACCGGGGCGGGAACATCGACGCGTTCATCCTGGAGAAGCTGATGCGGAAGGCGTGGATGTACTGGAAAACCAGGGTGGGGGACCCGTACTGGAACCTGCACTACGCCTTTCGGGGTCACATGGTGGTGCTGGTGGACCAGGAGACCGCCTCCGATGGAGAGGCCTTTGCCGATGGGTTCCGACGCCTGGGGCTGGGGCCGGTGATCGGATCGCGTACCTGGGGAGGCGAGATCTGGCTGAGTTCGGTGAACACCTTGAGTGATGGCGGACTCGCCCGCGCCCCGATGAACGGGGTCTATGGTCCCGAGGGCCAATGGCTCATCGAGCAGGAGGGGGTGATCCCCGATATCGAGGTGGAGAACCTCCCCCATGCCACGTTCCGGGGGAAGGATGCCCAGCTCGAGGCGGCGATCGCGTGGCTGCGGGGGAAGATCGCGGAAGATCCGCGGCCGGTGCCGCCGCCCCCGCCGTATCCCAACCGGGCGTTCGCCTATCCACCGGAGTGATGGTCTGGGAGGGAGCCAACCCTTGGGCGCCCACGGCCCCACTCGCCGGGATTTCGCGCGTTCACGTTGGCTGAAGCCAACGCGATGCACGCTCCGCGTGAGCGCCCTGAAGGGCAAACAGGCAGGGCGGTTAGGTTTCAGCGGTAGGGAAGATCCTTGTGGTCGCCCTGGTGTTTCCGTGGCGCCGGCTGGCGCGAGCCACCGCACCTGGCCGAAGCGCCCGTCCTTCAGGACCCGTCGCCGCAGGCGCCGAGCGCGGGCTTCAGCCCGCGAACGCCGTTCGCCCCTGCGACCGGGCGAATGTGATTCGCCCCTACGCTCAGGTCCGTGCCGCCTCGATATCCACCCGGATCGTGCGCCAGACCCCCTGCCGGAACCGGAGGATGCTGAGCCCGCTCCGCGCCATGTGACCGAGCAGGACCGCGGTCCAGATCCGCGTCGGGGTGAGGGCGCCGGCAGCCTGGAGAACGCCACAGATCCCGAGGGGAATCACCAGTTGGGAAATGACGGAGATCGTGAAGGGCCCCCGGGTGTCACCCGTTCCCTGCAAACCCCCGGTGTAGGCGAGCGCCACGGTGATGAAGACACCGGAGACGCTCAGAAAGCCGAGCAACTCCACGGCCAGGTCCACGACGAGGGGATCGGTCATGCCGAACGCCGACAGCAGCAGACGGGGCACGGTGAGAAAGAGAAGACCCACAACGATGGCACTGCTCACCCCGATCCGGCTCGCCACCTGGACCGCCTGGGCCGCGCGGTCGGGATGTCCCGCCCCGATGTTCTGGCCGGCCACCGCGGCGGTGGCGCCCATCAGGCCGATCGAAGTCCAGGTGATCAGCGAAAACAGCTCCGTATATCCGATGGCCCAGGCCGCCTGTGCCTCGGCGCTGTGGGGCAGGGAGCCGATGAACCGGATCAGGAGGACGCCACCCACATTCATCGCGATCCCCTGCAGGCCGGTGGGAAGCCCGAAGCGGAAGAGCGCCCGGATGATGCTCCAGTCCGGAGCCCAGCCCAGCCCGCGCGGAAACCCGACCACCCAGCGTCCGGTGAGCAGGTGGTGCAGGGCCAGGAGGCTCAACACTCCCCCGGCGATCACGGTGCCCATGGCGGCGCCCGTGGTGCCGAAGGCGGGGATCGGACCGAGGCCGCGGATCAGGATCGCGTTGAAGGTGATGTTCAGGATGGTGAGGGCGATTCCCCAGCGGAGTGGTGTCCGGGCATCTCCCGCCGAGCGGAGTGCCCCTCCCATGAGGAAGAACGTCATCATCCCAAAGCTGAACACGAACATGGTCCGCAAATAGCCCAGCGCCTCTGCCTGGACTTCGGGGGCGGCATTGATGAAGCCGAGGAGGGTCGGAGCCAGGAAGTATCCGAGGGGGGCGAGGATGCCGACCGAGATCCCCCCCGAGGTGAGGAAGGCCTGGTACACCGCCCGGTCGGCACGGTCCCGGTCGCCGGCGCCGGCAAACCGCGCCACCAGCACGCTCATTCCGGTGAACAGGGAACTGACAAAGACCATCACCACGAGGAAGATCTGCCACGACACGCCAATGGCGGCGTTCCCGGTGAAGCCCACGAAATGCCCCACCATGATGTGGTCCACGATTCCCTGCAGGCCCCCGATCACATTCTGCAGCATCGTGGGCCAGGCCAGCTTCCAGACGGCCGCGGGGAGAGAACCCTCGATGATCGAGCGATCGAACCCGCGACGGGCGACGGCGGGAGATGCACTCACGTCGGCGGTCCGGAACAGCGAATCCGGTGACGTGAAATGCCCGAAGGCCGGCGTGAGGAGGAGAGGGCTGCGTGACAGTCGCCGGGATCGGGCATGATGCTCAAAGATGGACCGCATCCCGCCGGGCCACAAGGCGGGGTGCGGGCGGGGGGATAAGGAGGGAGATGGGACGCAGGACGTGGCCGACCGGGCGGTTCGCGGACGGCACTTCGGCTGTCCACGGGCCGTCATTCCGGCGCACGCCGGAATCCATGTCCGGGTGGGGATGGACCCCGGCTTCCGCCGGGGTGACGTCCCGTGAGGGTGTCGGATTCAGGAACTCGGGCGAACGCCCTTCGCCCCTACGCCAAACGTCGAACTTCAAACTTCAGACTCCCCTATTCCCTACTCCCTATTCCCTACTCCCTGCTTTGGCGGTAGCATTGATCCATGACCGGCCAGAACCCCATCTACCCGCCGAAACCGAAGGACGAGGACCTCGATTTCTTTGGGATGAGCCATCCCGGAAAGGTCCGGTCACGCAATGAGGATCACTTCCTCTATTGCACCCTGCACAAGGCGATGAGGGTCGGAGGCACCAACCTCCCCAATTGGGAGCTGCTCGAACTGCCCAGCCAGCGGCTCGCCTCCTTCGGCATGGTAGCCGATGGCGTGGGCGGCCGGGCGGGAGGGGACATCGCCAGCCAGGCGGCACTGGAGGCGATCGCCAGCTATGTGACGAACACCATGCAGTCCTTCTACACCGTCGACACCGGGGACGAGACGATGTTCCTGGCATCCCTGGAGGAAGCAGCCCGGCTCGCGCACGAAGCGATCCTCACCCGGGCCACCGAAAGCGGAACCGCCGGGGGAATGGCCACCACGCTCTCGGCGATCGTCGCCATCTGGCCCCATCTCTACGTGCTGCATGTTGGTGACAGCCGCTGCTACCACTTCCAGAACGGCGCGCTCACCCAGCTCACCCGAGATCAGACCATGGCCCAGGACCTGGTGGATTCCGGTGTGCTCCCCGCCGATCGAGCCTCCCGCAGCCCCTTCTCCAGCATGCTGAGCAGCTCACTCGGCGGGAAGATCACGACGCCGGTCGTGACCCGGAGCACTCTGGCTCCCGGAAGCATCGTCCTCCTCTGCACCGACGGCCTGACCAAACATGTCGCCGACACCCGGATCGCCGACCGGCTCCGCTCCCTCACCTCGTCGCGCGAAACCTGCGAAACCCTGGTGGAGGACGCCCTGGCCGACGGAGGATCCGACAACGTGACCGTCATGGTGCTCCGGGCGAGGTAGAGGCCCTCGATCAAAGGAGACTCTTGTCATTGATGGGCCACCATGGCCCGTCATTCCGGCGCACGCCGGAATCCATGCCCGGGTGAGAATGGACCCCGGCTTCTATGAGGCGCCACGTCAAGTCCCTGGCCTCGTTTGCCTCCTCTCCCGTGGTTTCGCGCGTAGAGCTCCGCTCTAAGGGTACCGACAATGCCGTTCCCCCGGGTGTGGCGCGAAGCCTCACCGATC
>JBGSKF010000241.1:0-66863 GCA_041741375.1 Gemmatimonadales bacterium
ACATGGAAGATAGGACATCAGGCAAAGAGACCGCGACCTTGCAGGAGCCTTTCCAAGTCCCCAGTTCCAAGTCCTCGCCAAAATGGATCCCGGCGTTCGCCGGGATGACGTCCCGTGAGATTCCCGAGGTCCTCAGTTCTATGTTCTCAGTTCGATGTCCTACGTCCTACGTCCAGTGTCCTGCGCTGTCCTCCATCCTTCATCCTTCTTCCGAGCCCTGTACCATTAACATCCATCCGAGTCCGGCGTCCCTTTCACCGGGCACATTGGAGCGCCAGTGGAGAATGATACAGCCACCTCGGACGAGGCGTTGGTCACGGCCTTCCGTCGGGGGGACCAAACGGCGGCAACGGCGCTCGTCCATCGGTACGGGAAGCCGCTCGCCCGGTTCCTCCACGGTCGGGGCGTTCCCCCGAGCGATCTCGAGGATGTGGTTCAGGAGACCTTCTTCAAGGCCTTCCGGTCTCTCGACCAGTGGAGGGGTGACGCGGGGTTCCGGCACTGGCTCTACCGGATCGCCCTCAATGCCGGGCGGGACCACTGGCGCCGCAGCCGGGGCCGGGAGATGGACCACGTGACGATCGAGCACGACACGGTGGAGGGGACGAGCAACCCCGAACTTGACCTGGACCGGCACGACTCCGCGGCTCGGATCCGGGTCCAGCTCGGCACTCTGACCCACATGCAGAGAGAGGTGTTCCTCCTTCGGGCTCAGGAAGGGATGGAATACCCTGAGATTGCCGGGATGCTCGGAACCACGCCAGGTGCCGCGAGGGTGCATTATCATCACGCGGTCAGACGACTCAAGGAGTGCGTCGCATGATCTGTAACATCATGTCAGACCGAATGCCCGGGGTGGCACACGACGAGAGGCAGGAATGGTCTCCCGGGGAACGCGCCCATCTGGATGCCTGCCCACGATGCCTGGCGGAGTGGCGACTCGTCCAGGAAATGTCCCTTGGCTGGGGTAACAGTCCGGAGATCGATCTGGACGCGGTGGCTCGCCGAGTCCAGCTTCGCCTGACCAACCAGCGCCCGGTGACTTCATCCACGGTCCGGCCGGTTCGGAAGTGGGTCG
This sequence comes from Gemmatimonadales bacterium, assembly GCA_041741375.1. Taxonomy (GTDB): domain Bacteria; phylum Gemmatimonadota; class Gemmatimonadetes; order Gemmatimonadales; family GWC2-71-9; genus OFTM291. Next base: position 1,079 of record JBGSKF010000241.1, read on the forward strand.
TCGGCCTGGCCGCTGCCGCTGCTCTGATCGTGGCGGTCGGATCCTCCGCCCTGGCTCCACGACAGGCCCTGTCGACGCCCCAGGTGGTCTCGATCCTTCCCGAGCTCGGCGACCTGGGAGCGGACGAGCTCGAGGCCCTTTTCGAGGAGATTCCCGTGGCGAACCGGATCGTCCCCCCTCCTCTCGGGGCGGGATTGAGTGACCTCAGCGACACTGAACTCGAGCGGCTCCTTGCCGCAATGGAGGGCTGATCATGGCACCCCGACTCTGTGTTGTCGGATTGATTCTGGTGGCGTCCACTCTGGCCACGCCGGCGGTTGCCCAACAGCGCGATGCCCCGTTCCGTGCGCGGATGCGCCAGAACATCGAGGAACGGTTCATCGATCGGCTGCGCACCGAGTTGCAGCTCACCGAAAGCCAGGAACGCCAGCTCCGGGAGATCTCGCGGGTTCACGCCGGGCGGCGCGTCGAACTGGAGCAGCGACAGATCGCCATTCGTGACGCGCTCCAGAGCCAGCTGCGTCCCGGGGTCGCGGCGGATCGAGACAGCGTGGAGCGCCTTCTTTCGGCCATGATGGAGGCGAGAATCGGGTATCTGGAGTCCTTCCGCGATGAACTGAACGCCCTGACTCCGGTTCTCGATCCGGTTCAACGGGCTCAGTTCTTCTTCCTGAGGGATCGTGTCTACCAGCGAGCCCAGGAAATCCGCGAGCAGCGGCCCGGAGCCCGGCGCCCCTACTGAGAGCCACGTCCTCAGTTCTGCGTCCTACGTCCTGCGTCCTGCGTCCTCCGCCGACCCCGGCTCCCGGGGATACACCCGCACCTCGTCCCATCGCCTGAGAACCACCTGGCCTCGGGGTGCCCCACGGCGCTTGCTCACCTCGGCGGCCCGGCACCAGTGAACCGGCACCTTTCCGCGGGCACGTCGGGCCTCTGAGAACCAGACCGCGATCCGCGCCGCCTCCATCACCACCTCCTTCGGGATCGGTCCTCCCCCCGGGTTCCGGATGACAACATGGCTCCCTGCATGTCCGGCCACATGGAGCCACCCGTCGGCGGGATCGGCGTGCCGGAGGGTCAGTTCCTCGTTGCCCGCCGCATCCCGGCCGACGAGTACCTGGTAACCACCAATGTCATAGGTCTTCCAGGAATCGGCCATGGCCCGCCTTCCTTTCCTCGTGCCCCACGGGAAGTTAGCTTGCAGCATGGTACGTCGTGGAGGATTCATGCGCATGCTGCTCGGGGTCGCTGCCGCCCTGTGGGGGATACCCTTCTCCGCAGGAGCCGTGGCGGCCCAGAATCCAGTAGTCTACCGGATTCCCGTCACGGGGGTCATCGAGAACGGCCTGGCCCCGTACATTGCCCGCGCCCTCTCCGAGGCGGCCGGCGCCGGGGCCAAGGCGGCGATCCTGGACATCGACACTCCCGGGGGGCGGGTGGATGCCGCCCAGCGCATTGCCGATGCCATCCGGGGTTCCGAGGTGCCGGTTTTTGCCTACGTGAACCCCAGAGCGTACAGTGCGGGGGCTCTGATCGCATTGGCCACCCAGGGCATCTTCATCCGGCCCGGTGGAGTGATCGGCGCGGCCACCCCGGTGGACGGACAGGGAACCAAGGCGTCGGAGAAGATCGTCTCCGCGATGCGCGGGGAGTTCCGTGGTCTGGCCGAATCGCATGGGCTTGACCCGGCCGTCGCCGAGGCGATGGTGGACGAATCGATCGAGATCCCCGGCATCACGGAAGCGGGAAAACTCCTGACCTTGAGCGCCAACGAGGCCGTCTCGGTTGGCTATGCTCGTGGCATCCTGGACGACATGGATGCCGTCCTCGACGCGATCGGCCTGGCCGGGGCCACCGTCACCACCCCGAGCCTCAACTGGGCCGAACATCTGGTCCGTTTCCTCACCAACCCGCTCGTGGCGCCGATGCTCCTCTCCCTGGGCATGCTCGGTCTGGTGTTCGAGGTGAAGAGCGGCGCCTTCGGTCTCGGGGGACTGGTGAGCCTGGCATCGCTCGGTCTCTTCTTCGGTTCCAACCTTCTGCTCGGTCTGGCGGGATGGGAGGAGGTCCTCATGCTTGGTCTCGGAATGATCGCCGTGGGGATCGAGGTCTTCCTGCTCCCCGGGTTCGGAGTGGCGGGCATCCTCGGTGCCGTACTGATCGGTGGAGCCACCGTCATGGCGATGCTGGGGTCCGCCCCCACCCTGGCAGACTTCAGCCAGGCGGCAGCGATCCTCGGCGCGAGCCTCATCATCACGGCGGCCGTGTTCATCGCCTGGCTCCGACACATTCCGAACTCGACGCGATTCACCGGTCTCTTCCTGAGTCGGACCACGCAGGCCAGTGAGGGGTTTGTTTCGGCCCCGACCCGTCCGGAGCTGGTGGGACAGGTGGGAATCGCGGTCACGTCGCTTCGGCCCAGTGGCACCGCCCGCTTCGGGGAGGAACGGGTGGACGTGGTCACCGATGGAGAGTTTCTGGCCGCGGGCACCGCCATTCGTGCTCTGCGCAGTGAAGGATATCGGCTCGTGGTTGAATCGGTGCCCGAGATCGCGGCGCCGACGACGTCCACCCCTCGTGAACAGGAGTCAACGTGAATCTCGACCAGATCGCCCCGGGCCTGCTGATTGGGCTCATCGTCATTGCGTTCATCGCCATCACCATCGTCTTCCGTTTCATTCCGATCGGGCTCTGGATCACGGCACTCTTTTCCGGGGTGCGCATCTCCTTCCTCACCCTCTTCGGCATGCGGTTCCGGCGGGTGAATCCGCAGGCGATCGTGCTCCCGATGATCGCGGCCCACAAGGCGGGGATCCAGCTCGCCACCAACGATCTGGAAAGCCACTACCTGGCTGGCGGAAACATCCAGCGGGTGGTGAGCGCCCTGATCTCGGCCGACAAGGCGGGCATTCCGCTCAACTACAAGCAGGCCACCGCGATCGACCTCGCGGGCCGCGATGTGTTCGAGGCGGTGCAGGTGTCGGTGAACCCGAAGGTGATCACCACCCCGAAGGTGGCGGCGATGGCCAAGGACGGCATCCAGTTGCTCGCCCTGGCGCGCGTCACGGTCCGTGCCAACATCAACCGGCTGGTGGGTGGCGCCGGCGAGGAGACAATTCTGGCGCGGGTCGGCGAGGGGATCGTGAGCACCATCGGGTCGGCCGAGTCCCACAAGAAAGTGCTCGAAAACCCCGACATGATCTCGAAGACGGTGCTGGCGAAAGGTCTCGACGCCGGGACCGCGTTCGAGATCCTCTCCATCGACATTGCGGATGTGGACGTGGGGAAGAACATCGGGGCCGAACTCCAGACCGACCAGGCCGAGGCCGACAAGCGCATCGCCCAGGCCAAGGCCGAGGAACGCCGGGCACTGGCGGTGGCCATGGAGCAGGAGTACAAGGCGGAAACCCAGAAGGAACGGGCCAAGGTCGTGGCCGCGGAGGCCCAGATTCCCCTCGCGATGGCCGAGGCCTTCCGGAACGGCACCATGGGTGTGATGGACTACCAGCGCTACCGGAACGTGGAAGCGGACACGAAGATGCGCCGCTCCATCGCCGACGGCGACGCCCCCGACACCTCGGCGAGCTGATCCGCGATGGAAGGTCTCTTTGGACTCCTCCTGCTGTACGGCGTGCTGGCCCTGATCGGTGCGGCCCAGCGCGCCGGTAAAGGGAAAGGCAAAGGGAGGCGGCCGCCGTCCCGCCCGGTGCCTGAAGCCGAGGTACCGGACCTGCCCGAGTTGCCGGAACCGAGCGGAGGCACTCGCAGCGAGGGATTCGACCTCGACCGGTGGCTTCGCCAGTTGGAGGGGGGCGTTCCCGTCGAGGGCGAAGGAGGCCCTCGGGGTCGTCGCGCCGATCGGGCACTCCCCGAGGCCGAGGAGGTGGAGGATCGGGAGACGTTGGAGACCGAACCCGTGGTCGTCCCCCACGAATACGTGGAGCGGCCGGAGCGCGTGGTCGTCGACTATGACGCCGCGGCCCAGCGCACCGTGGCGCGTCGGGTCGCCGCGGCCGAGAAGCGGGACCATGCCCTCACCCTCGCTGACCATCGCCGGTTCGATGCCCGGATCCGCCCGGCGCCGCCCTCGGTCACACCGGCCGTCGCCCGAGTCCCGATCCGGAAATCGCTCTCCGGGGCCTCTCTCCGCCAGGCCATCATCCTCCGCGAGGTGCTCGGGCCGCCGGTGAGCGAACGGGGTGAACCCCGCGATTTCGAGTGACTCCACCGGACGACTCTCCCCCCCCTCCACCGCCGGGACTCGACGCCCTCCGGGCCCGGATCGCGGCGGTGGACCGGGAGCTCATGGCTCTGGTGACCGAACGTCTGGCACTGGCCGAGCAGATCGGTGCCACCAAGCGTGTGCGGGGTCTCCCAATCCGGAACTATGGCACCGAAACGGAGGTCCTGGCGCGGTATCGCGAAGCGGCGGCCGCCGCGGGGCTCGAGCCCGAATTCGGTGAGGGGCTCGCCGGCATGCTGATCGCCGAAGCGGTGCGGCGCCAGGAGGAGGGTCTGGGGCCGACGGGCAACGCGGCCGCCGCACTGGAGGTGCTGATCCTGGGCGGGGCCGGCAAGATGGGCCTCTGGTTCACCAATTTTTTCCGGGGGCAGGGTCATCGGGTTCTCCGGCTCGACCCGGCACTGCCGGCGGGGAGTCCCGACGCGGCGTCCGGCATCGAGGCGGTGGACACGGCGGACGTCATCCTCCTCGCCATGCCCCTCTCGCTGGGTCCGGAACTGCTGGAGACGGTACTCGCCCGGAGCCCTCACGGCCTCGTGGTCGACATCTCGAGCCTCAAGAGCCACCTGATCGGCGTGCTCCGAGAGGGGGCTGCGCGCGGGTCCCGGGTGGCGAGCCTTCACCCTCTCTTCGGTCCCGGAGTGCGCACCCTCGCGGGCCGAATCATGGCAGTGTGTGACTGCGGAAACCCTGACGCAGCGGACCAGGCGGCCGGCCTCTTCGCGGACACCGCGGTGACCCTCGTCCGGCATCCGATCGAGGAGCATGACCAGTTCATGCAGTATGTACTCGGCCTGAGCCACGCCGTGTCCCTCCTGTTTGCCACGACGCTGGCCCACAGCGGGCGATCCTATCAGGACCTTGCCGCCCTGGCGAGCACCACGTTCCTGAAACAGGTGAGGACCGCCGGGGAGGTGGTGCGGGAGAACCCCGGCATGTACCACGAGATTCAGCACCTGAACCGGCACACACCGGCGCTGTTCCGTCTGCTGGCCGAGCGATTGGACACGCTCCAGGCCGCGGCGACCGCCGACGATCCGGCGCCCTTCGTGGCGTTGATGGAGGAGGCTCGGCGGTATTTCCCGGAGACGGTGGAGACGGCGTTACCGTAGGGGAGAACAGACAGGACCTAGGACATAGGACATAGGACATAGGACATAGGGCAGAGGCCCGTCCTTAGCTCCTGCGGGATCTCCGGCGGAGTGCTCCCAGCATCTTCCCCACCTCATCCATCAGGCCCCGGACGTGGACGGTGTCCTTGTTGGCGAGAAATCCCACCTGCTCGCACAGCTCCAGGAGTGTTTCCACCTCTGCCAAAGAGCCGTGGGCAATGGCCAGAAACTGAGCCCGCTCGCGGACGGATTCGCGGACCCACCCTTCCGCAATGTTCGCGGGAACGGACGCCGCGGCACGGGTGATTTGCGACCGGAGACCATAGACCTCCTCCGTCGGGAGACGTGGGGCCATGCGATAGATGTCCGTCGCCACGTCCATGGCTTTGCGCCAGACGGTCAACTTGCGGTAGTACAGGCCCACGAAGGCATCCTCTGTCTGGGGTGCATCCCAGACTACACATCGCCTTGAATTCTGCATGATCCATCCATGACATCCTGTCACGGCAGGTCGTGGATTTCCCACCAGATCGCGGATCCCGCGCGTCCCTATGTCCTCTGTCCTCTGTTGTCCTATGTCCTCCCTCTTGTCCTACGTCCTCTGTCCTATCCTGTCACCCCCCCTCAGGGATCCTGCCTGCTGAGCGTCACCTCGGCGAGAATCCCGCCGCCGGCGTCGCCCGATGAGGTGAGCGTCTGTCCGGCGATGGTCCAGACGAAGTCGCGGATGAAGGTGTCGGCCGATTGCGTGAACCGCAGGGTGGACCCCGTGACCGTGAACGTGCCGACCAGGTTCGTGGTGAAGGCGTCCCCGAACTCCGGGGTGTCGGGAATGATCATTTGTCCGGTGACCCCTCCGGTGGCTGTGAGGGTGACCTCGATACTGCCCCCTCGGGCCAGCATGTTCACGACCGGGTTGGTCCCCTCGCGAAGGGTGAACGTCGTGGTGCTGTAGTCACCCGCGACGCCGGCCGTCGGACCCATCGGGTCGTCGTCGTCGTCGCTGCACCCGGCGAGAAGGAGGACGAACGGAAACAGCAGGCTGGTGCGCAACATCCGGGTGTGGGGCTTCATGAGGCACCTCTGTCCATCAGGGAAAGTCGCGATTCCGGCCGCTGGATGGCGACCGGGTGTGGCCATCGTGCTGTCGGGAACTCGTGGTGACGTCCGACGGAATCACCGGGAACGCAGCGGTGATCATTTCCCGAAACCGACCCGGATCCCGCCCCAGAAAAATCCCGCGACGGAACCATCCTTGAACCCGCGCGCCTCCACGAAGGGCCGGAGCCATCCCCGGCCCGCCTCCATGCCGGCGCCGAAATGAAACCCCATGTCGTCCGACGTCACCCTGCCGGCAGGGGAAGGGAAGGGGCTCGATGCATGTTCCAGAGAGAGACCACCGAGGAGGTAAGGGCTCGCAAGACCGGAGTGCAGAACGAATCGGAGTCCCGCTTCATAGTTCGCAAGGTCGACACCGGGGGGGACATCCGTGACCCAGGTTCCGGTGACGTAGCCGACCAGGCGGGGGAATATCCGAACCGCAACCTGGCCTCCCGCGAGGCCCCGCCCATCATCCAGTACCCCTCCATGGCCGCCAACCTGAATCAACCGTTGCTGGGCTCCGGCGCTGACCGCGGTCACGGCGAGGAGAACCCCACAAATCCATCCGATCCTCTTGAGCATCTGGCCCCTCATGTCGTGGACGTTGACGATTTCGACTCTCCCTGGCCCAGCCCGGGGAGGTGACTGAGGGTAAGGCACACCCCGTGAGTGACTTCCCGATCGCGAGATCGGCTGCACTGTGCGCTCCCTCACCCACCCCTAGAGGGCAGACCCGGTCCGCTAATACTTCACAATCTTCATCCGGCCCTCTATCGCGCCACTCATGTTCGCAATCGCAAAATTCGCGTCCGAGTAGGTCTGACCCACATCACCAGGCTTGACGAGTATCCCGATGATATCGTCCTTGCTACTTGAGGTCAGTGCTCCGAGCACTGTGCGGGCCAGGTTGAGCGCCAGGAGAATCGGATCTTGAGGGCCGGCTCTATTCCTCCACTCTATCCTACCTCCCAAAACGCCGAGGCGAGTCCCCGCGAGGAACTCCTGTAAACCAGGATCTCCGTTCCCGAGGTTGATCACACACGCGGTGTTATCGTCCTCGAACACCCAATAGCCCACAGCGGAGTCGGGTACCGCTGCCGCGTCGATCTGAGCCTGGCTCAGGATGAGGGTCCGACTGTCCCAGGTTTGGCTGTTCTGGTCCCAGAAGTAATCGCTGCTCTTGATGCCCGGCCCGCCTCTCCCCTGATCTCCAGCGTGGGCCCCCACACACTGGTTGAAAGTCATCGAGCTGGCTCCAGGAGCAAGCTTGAATACCGGGAGGATCTCATATTCAGGATCCCCTCCAAGGAATCCCTCGTGGTCATCGGCGATGAAGCTGAACTCCAGGTTGATCCCCGGCAGCGGCGGTGGCGGTGGGTTGGAGCCGCCGCCGGTATCCTCGGAACAGTCGATGGCCATCGGGTCACACTCCGACAGCATGATGAAGGGTGATCGCGGGAATCGTGTTTCGGAACGCACGAGAGCAATGACCGGGATACCGGGCGGAGTCTCGGCGGACGTGAGTGTCACCTGGTTGCCCTGGACGTCGTATGCGATCGGAATGTCGGTGTCGATGTCGAACGAAGTGGCGACCACAATGTTGGCATCCCCGGTCCACCGGGCGAAGTGCTCCTTGACCGGAACGTAGAGTTCGAGATCCACGGCGGTATCCCGAATGGCCCGGATTCTTGGGACATCGGAACCAAGGCGCCGAGCCAGCTCTGCGATGAGGGGCGAGCCCGCCTGGTCCAGGTAGGTGGCGAAATGGATCTTGTGTTCCTTGACCCTGGAGTCCTGGATTGCCTGGTAAACGGCTTGTCGTACTGAATCGTTCGCCAAGGCCATCGCTGTCAGCCTTGCGAGCGTGGTCATGGCTCGAAAGGCGTCAATCTCTGAAACCGGCCCGGCTCCGAGGCTGGCTGTGGTCCGAGAAAGTTGTGCGGAGGTGGGCCCCGATACTGGGGCGCGTGGCGTGGAGGCCGTCGGCTCTCCGCTACAGCCGAGCATTCCGGCAACGAGCATGCTCGCAAGTAGCGGGAGTCGGAGTCGAGTTACTCTGCCGGGGGGTGGGGGGAGGAAATTGTGCATGGACCAACCCTTTCGTCATCATGCTCCGGCCCCGGGCAGAGCGTCCCATCAAGCGGTGAGCGTTCCCCGAAGTCATGGGACGCAAACCCCACGCGAGGAACCATACTGCCTCAGTGCCGATCGTGTCAAGTCTTTGACACGATCGGTGCCTGCCGAGAGGACATGGGGGCGCCGTTGAAGTAGCGTGAAGGTTCAGGAATCAACCCACGCGACGACCTCAACAAGCAGTCGGCTACGACAAATATTTGACAATTCCCATGACATGAACTAGCTTGGCACCATCCCTTTCAAGGATAAAATTAATGAGCGTGAGACTGCCCGCGACAACCCGGGGGGTATTCACATGCCTTCTGTCAGTGATGTTCGTTGCTGGGTGCTTTGATCAGGATACTCCCGTGGCTCCTACTGTCGCCCAGCCCAGCCTGTCATTGAGCTCGATGCCGCTTGAGGATGTTGGCGAGCTTCCACCATTTGTCGAGATCGCCAACGAGGTTCCGTCCTTCGGCGGCTTCTGGTTCAACGAGAAGGACCAGATCGTGGTGGCGGTGACCGATCTGGCCGATTTCGAGCGCGTGGCCGGCATGATCCCGAGGTATCTCGGTGCACACCAGCCAACCGGCTACGTCGCGATGCAGGTCGAACGCTCGTTCGCAGATCTGGCCCGGTTTCGTGCCGTGTTGCGCGCTCCCGCATTTGCGCGCCAAGGGGTCGTGAGTCTCGGGGTGAAGGAATCGGCCAACCGGGTGGAAGTCGGGATCACCGACCCTGGTGTTGAGGCAACGGTTCGAGGTTTGGCTCGCGGACTCGGCATTCCAGATGAGGCCCTTGTAATAGCGCGGGTGCCGGAACCTCGAGTGCATCACATACCCTTCGGAGTCAGCATCCGGCAGGGGGAATCGAGGGCGGGTGGGAGATTGGAAGCGGTGCTGGTAGGTGCAGCTTGGGGTTCCCGGCGGTCCGAATCAACGGTGGATCGTATGTCTTCGTGACGAACTCCCACTGTACGCCGACTGACCATGGGTTCGACGGAGCCGCTATTACCCAGCCGTGGCTTGGTACGATCGTGGGGTGGGAGATCGCGGACCCTCCGACCTGGCCTTGCGGAGGAACGTCATGCCGCAACTCGGATGCGGCGCTCATCTCCGCAGTTCAGCCGGTCCAGTTCGCTCGCATCGCGCGAACCGTGGAGCGGGTGTTTACCGATATCTCCGGTGGTGATCTTCGTATCGATCACCTCAACCCGACGTTCACCATCTCCGGCCGGCTCAACTTCGTGTGGGAGAACGAAACGCTCGAGAAGGTCGGAAGGACCACCGGATGGAGCTCTGGATCGGTTGAGGACACCTGTACTGACTTCAGCAGCAGCAGACCAGGAGAACCGAACTGGACGAAATTGTGCAGCGATCGTGTGGACTTCGCTGTTGACAGCGGAGACAGTGGGTCTCCGGTCTTCTTCTGGAAGCAGGATGGAACGGCGGAGCTTCGCGGAATCGTTCACGGCCGGAAGGGGTGTAGTTCTCCCTTCACCTGTTTCAACGATGGGATGATGTCCAACCTCCATCAAATCGAGCTCGATCTCGGACTTCTCAGTGTGCATGGTGTAATCGCGAGGATCGAAGGGCCCACCGTTGTGCAGCCGAATACGAACTTCGTGTGGTCTGCGGTAGTCTCAGGCGGCAAGGCCCCGTTCGCCTTCGCCTGGTACCGGGATGGCGGCCTCGTCTCCACGTCTTCCACCTACTCGGGGAACAGTGAGGCCAGCGACTTCCAGTTGCGCCTGGACGTCTCGGACGCCTTGAGTGACGCATCGTCGGACACCGTGTTCGTTCAGATCATTACCTGCCCTCCCCCACTGATCTCATGTTAACGAGACATTTCCTCCGCATTGGGGCGCTGATGAGCCGCTCCAAGGGATCAGTCGCACGGGTAGGAACGATGACCGTGCCCCCTCGCCTCATCGCGAGGACTCTCGCTATACTGCCTGTGCTGAGCGTTGCTGTCACCGTTGGTGTGCTCACCCCGACGCCAGGCACAGCCCAGTCTCTCGTTCTATCTCCCCGAGCGTCAGTGATGGGCGGTGACGTAGGCGCATGGTCTACTGGACTCCGCGCTGAGGTCGGATCGTCCACGATTGCTCTCTTCGGTCAGTTTGGTTGGTTTGGTGCGTCACACGACTGCCTGCTCAGCGCCCCGCCCAGCTGCACGACCCCATCTTCCGGTGGCCTCGAGCTCCTTGGGGGTGTGCGGCTTGCCCTGCCCCGCCTCGGTCCAGTGCGCCCGGCGATTTCCCTCGGTGCCGGTGCCATGATCTGGAACAATGACGGGCCGTTCGAGAGCGGGACCGGGAGCGTCTGGGAAGCGGAGCTACGACTGGGAATAAGAGCGTTTTCCTGGGGTGACCTTCTTCTCGGGGGCACTGTGAAAAGTGTAGGCCAAAGTGTCTCAGGCGGGATTGGACTCGCCAGAGATCGTGGCACCTATGGGGGGGTCGTGGTGGGACTGTTGATACCCGTGATGTGACGTTCCGATTCTGCCACAAGTTACTCCGGAGGGTCCCTTGGTGAGTGAGGTAATGTGAGCATGCATCACCGCTTCGTCGTCTGGGCGTTCCCCGTGATGCCAGCACTCGCGGTTGCCATCACGGTGTTGGCTCTGACACCCACGCGGGGGGCGGCACAGTCGCTCGTGGTTTCGCCCCGTGTCACCCTGATGGGCGGTGACGAATCCGCTGCATCTGCCGGGCTACGCGCCGAGGTTGGATCGTCCAGGTTTGCTCTCTTTGGTCAGCTTGGAGGGTTCGCTGCATCGCAAGAGTGTAGTGACCTCATCGCCCCGCAACGGTGCAGCACTCCATCCTCCAGTGGCCTCGAGCTCCTTGGGGGGGTGCGGCTTGCCTTGCCACGACTCGGTCCTGTCCGTCCCGCGATCTCCCTGGGTGTCGGCGCCCTTCTCTGGGACGATTTCAGGACCACGGACAATGGGACCGGGAGCATATGGGAAGCGGAGTTGAGGGTGGGAGTTACGGTGGCCTCCTGGGCCGATCTCCTTCTGGGAACAGTGGTGAAGAGCGTCGGTAATCGCGCCGGCGGGACGACACTCGTCCCGGACCGCGGCACCTATGGGGGCATCGTGGTGGGGCTGTTGATACCCGTGATGTGACGCGCACCCCGTAGGGGCGAATTAAATTCGCCCATGGCATGATAGCCGAGCGCTCGTAGGGGCGAATAACATTCGCCCGTGGCCTGGTAGCAAGCGCCCGTGGGGCGAATCACATTCGCCCATCGCATGACGACCGGACACCCGGCGGGGGACGCCGCGGGTGCGGCGAAGATATGAATGCCCGAGGCGAGAGTCGAACTCGCACGGGGTCGCCCCCGGTGGATTTTGAGTCCACTGCGTCTGCCATTCCGCCACTCGGGCCCGGCCGGAAGTTGGCGGGCCGGAGGCGTTGGCGCAATGGGCCCGGGGGCAGGTCCGATCAACCGGATCTCGGGGCGAATGTGATTCGGCCCTACGCCGATCATACCGGAACCGGTGATGGGCGAATGTGATTCGCCCCTACGACGCGGACCCCCGCTCCCGTCCCGCACTCGAAGCGCCCGGTCCCGGGTGGGAAAGTCCTTTCCTAAAATCACACCGGGATTACCTTCCACGAGTTCCGGAAGTACAGCATTGTGATGGGGTGTGTGGGATCGCCAATCGGTCCGGCGCTCCGCCACACCCGAACTTGCGCGAGGTGTGAGGCTCATGGGATTCACAACCGAAGTCACTCGAATTCGCCCCGAACACCATGCCACGGCGGTGCTCGGAATCCTCCTGCCCAAGCTGACCGCCACCGAAGGGCTCCCCCCCAGCCTTCAGGCGCTCGATTCCGCCACCGGAGGCATCCTCGGCCGTCTGGTCGCCAGTGGAGACCTGACCGGCACCGCCGACGAGGTGACGGTGGCCTGGCCCGCAGCCGCTGGGGTGGGTCCCGAACGCCTGATGGTGGTGGGTCTCGGGCCCGCCGCCGATCTGACCCGGACGGCCATCCGCCGGGGAGCCGCCGTTTTTGCCAAGCGACTGCGATCGGTCGGCGTCACGTCAGCGGCCCTCTACCTCCCCAAGGAATCCATGGGGAAGGCCTTGGATCGGGACGCGGCCCAGGCGCTCGCCGAAGGGGCCCACCAGGGCATCTGGAAATACGAGGCGATGCAGCGCCCTCCCGAGGACAAGAAGCCGGTTCCGGACGCGATCTCCCTCGTACACGAGGCGCCCTCGCCCGAGTGGATGGCGGGGGCCGCCGCTGGTGAGGCGATCGGGGCGGGGCACACCCTGGCCCGGACCCTCCAGATGCTTCCCGGAAACGTCTGCACGCCGAGCTATCTGGCCCGGACCGCCGAAGAGCTGGGACAGCGGCATGGGATGATGGTGACGGTACTCGGTGAGGAGGAGCTCGAACGCGAAGGGATGCGCGCTCTCCTGGCGGTGGGGCAGGGAAGTGCCGAGGAAACCCGGTTTATCACGCTGGAGTACGCCGGATCCGAGGGCGCCCCGGTGGTCCTCATCGGCAAGGGGATGAGCTTCGACACCGGAGGCATCTCCCTCAAGCCGCCCCAGAACATGGAGGACATGAAGTACGACATGTCGGGCGCCGCGGCGGTGCTCGGCACTTTCGAGATGCTCGGGCGTCTCCAGCCCAAGGTGCGGGTGATCGGACTGGTGCCCACGGCGGAGAACATGCCGGGAAGCCGGGCGGTCAAGCCGGGAGACGTGATCACGAGCCACCTCGGGAAGACCATCGAAGTGGTCAACACCGATGCCGAGGGCCGCATGGTCCTGGCCGATTCGCTCTCCTGGGCTCGGCGGTATGAACCGGCGTGCGTTCTCGATGCCGCAACCCTCACCGGCGCCGTGGTGATCGCGCTCGGACATGAGGCGGCGGGGGTGATGGGGACGGACGAGGACCTCATCGCCTCCGTCCGGGAGGCGGGAGATCGGGCCGGGGAACGGGTCTGGCCCCTGCCGCTCTGGGACAGCTATCGGGATCAGATCAAGTCCGACATCGCCGACATCAAGAACAGCGGGGGGCGTCCGGCGGGCACGATCACGGCCGGCTGGTTCCTCCGTGAGTTCGTCGAGGGCTTCCCCTGGGCTCACCTCGACATCGCTGGAACGGCGTACACCGACAAGGAGAGTGCCACCGGGGCGCGCGGTCCCACGGGCATGGGAGTACGTCTGTTCGCCGAGTTCCTGCTCGCCCGATCGGCCTGATCGTCTGTGGGGTCTTTGCTCCGGGGGCTGGTTGGGGTTGGTCTGGCAGGTCTGGTCTCCGGGGCAGGGCTTCTGCACGGGCAGAACCCCCCACCGCCGCCCCCTCTCCCTCCCTTGCCGGGGGCAGTGGTTCGGGACACCGTCGAAGCCGACACGGTCGATCGCACGGCCCGGCTCCTCGATGTCGCATCGGCGGCCAGCACGGTCACACCGGTGCTTCCCACCATCGGCACCGAGCGGCTCTTCACCCCGCATGCCCTCATCGTCTTTGACCAGGACTCCATCGATTGGACCAACGCCGAAACAGTGGGAGACCTGGTGGCCCGGGTGCCAGGAGCCTTCCTCTGGCGGGGGGGATGGCTCAATCGGGCGGAGATGCCCAGTTTCCGGGGTCGCGGGGCCAGTTCGATCTCCTGGTGGCTCGACGGGGTCCCCCTTCTTCCCCTCGGACCGGACAGCGTCTCCATCGACGCAACGCTGTTTCCCCTCAGCATGCTCGAGCGCGTGGAAGTGGAGCGGCTCCCGGGTGAACTGAGGGTCCACCTGTATACCCCGCGTCACGCGCGTCGGGCCCCGCGATCCCGGATCGGGGTGGCGGCGGGAGACTTCGAGATCGCCCGCTTCCAGGGGAGCCTCGAAAGGCGCGGCGAGGAGGGATTTGGCTTCGGAATCGGAGTGGACCATATCAGTCTTCCCGCCACCGTGGGGCCGCTGGGGAGTTATGAGAACAACGCGAGCTGGTTCCAGGCATCCTATCTGCCGAATCCTCGAATGGGAGTCCTTCTCCAGCTCTATCAGTCGCGGCCCGAACGGGAGCCACAGCTCGCGTTCGGGAGCCTGGCCGACACCATTGATCCCGGCGTTGACGGCAACCGGACCGATCTTTTGCTCCGCGGCCACTGGCGGCGGCAGGAGGATGGGCTGGGCCCTCGCCTCGACCTGATCCTCTCGCGGTCCTCGTGGAGCAGTGACAGTCTCAACCAGGGGATCACCCAGGTCGGAGCCATTGGTGGCTGGCGCAGCACCAACACCCATCTCGGATTCAGCGGCTTCCTCCGCTCGGATCGCACTCCCCTCGATCTCCGACTCACGGGGGGCGCGGCTCGCGGGCGCATTCTCTCCGCCACCGCGGAGGCGGCATTCCAGCGTCATGATGGTGGCCGCACCGCACGATGGCTTCTGGTGCGGGTCGGGGCGGACCTCCCGCTGGGCTTCACTGCCGCGGGAGTCCTGCGCACCGGACGAGTTCTGGCGGTTCCTTCCGACACCGCCGACGAGGTGCAGTCGGTGTCGGAGCGGAGTCTCACGGCGGGATGGGAATCGAAGGGGGCGGGGTTCGAGGTGGAGTACGCCCACACGGGAGCATTCCGTGGACGGGGGTTTCAGCAGTTCCGGACGGTGCCAACCCTCTCCCCTGTGCCCAGTGCCGACTGGATCACCTTTCGGGGGCGGGTGGCCCCGAAGCAGTGGCTCACGCTCGAGGGATGGGTGTCGGATCCGGTGCAGAACGGGGTCGAGGGAACTCCTCCGGAGCACATGGTCGGAACGGCGACCATCCGGTCCAAGTTTCTCCGGACCTTCCGGAGCGGGATCTTCGATCTGAAACTCCAGGTGGGTTTCGAACGCTGGGGGCAGGCGGTGATGGGACGCCTCGAAGACGGAACTGCCATTCTCCTTCCCTCCGCCACGCATGTCCGGGCCCAGATCCAGCTGCAGTTCGATTCGTTCATCGCCTTCTGGGACCGGAGCAACCTCCAGAGCACGGAGAACGGGTTCGTCCCGGGATTCCGTCCTCCATCGATCACCAGCACCTTCGGGGTCCGCTGGCGATTCCTGAATTAGTTCAAGGCCCCTTGGTAGACTGGCGCGCCGACTTCGGCTCCTTGAAACGATCCTCGAACTCCTTCACTTCCTCCTCGATCGCCTCCTGCGTCTTGCCATACCGCACCTGGAGTCGACCCAGCAACTGGTCCCGCTTCCCGGCAATGACATCGAGATCATCGTTGGTCAGCTTGCCCCACTGCTCGGCCACCTTGCCTCGGATCTGCTTCCATTCACCCTTGATCTGATTCGCGTTCATCGGATTGATCCTCGGTGCATGAGTGCCGGGCTTTCATGGGACGCACCGGACGGTTCGCCCGCGGCTGCCTGACCATTCACCCTCCCCGGTGCGGGTGAGTCGGCCGCGAGGCCCCTCGAACCGACCTCGTCGCCCGTCCGGTGCAGCCGATCACCCGTCGGGAGTGGCGCCCCCGGAGGGAACGCCTTCCGAGCTCCCAGAGCCCATTCAGAGCGTGCCACGGCGACCTCCCACGAAATGCCAGATGAAGGCGATGAGGGCGATGACGAGAAGAAGGTGGATCAACCCCCCGCCCACGGGAACCACAACAAACCCGAGGAGCCAGAGCACCAACAGTACGATCGCAACGGTTACTAACATGAGCGCCCTCCTGATGAAGAATTCGGGCCGGGTTGCTCCCGACTCACCCAAAGCCCGGCACTAGAACAACAATACGGACGGCCAGGGACTGGCGGTATTGATCGTTGGAACGAGAGGGACTATATCTTTCGAATGATCTTGGAGCAGAGCCGTCGCTCGACAACCGTTTCCGGCGCCCCCGCCGACCGATCGTGAATTCATTTACTGGATTTCGGGAGTGAGAATGGATTCTCGCGTGCGCGGGAATGACGGGCATTGGCTGTCGTCAATTGATTAGAGCCTCCCTAGGTCCTATGTCCTGCTGTCCTAAGTCCTGCGTTCTCCACCGCCCCTGCCTTCCGATCCACCCGCCCACCGAGTAAGTTTCATGGCTTGTCTCTGCTCAACCGGGGGGAACTGTGCCACGGAGCATGACCGGGTTCGGGGTTGCTGAGGGAGACGTCGACGGCGGCCGCCTCCAGGTGGAGATCCGGACGGTGAACCACCGGCATTTCTCGGCCACGATCCGGGCTCCCTCCGACCTCGGCGTCTGGGAAGTGGCGATTCGCGAGCGGGTGCGGCGGGAAATCGACCGCGGATCGGTCACGGTACAGTGCCGATGGATCGAGCGGCCTCCGGGGCAGGCGCCCACTCTCCTGCTCGACGTGGACCGGGCCCGGGAAGCGATGGCACGGCTCCGGGAGTTGCAGATGGCTGTCGGCCTGAGCGGCGACATCCCTCTCGATCTCCTGGCCCGGCAGCCCGACGTGTTCCGGATGCCGGAGGAGGAGAACGGACAGGCTCCCTCGTGGGACGCGGTCGCCTCCGTTGTGGACGCCGCTTCGGCTGGATGCCGCGCGGCACGAACCCGGGAAGGGAGGGCCCTCGGCGAGGACCTCGGCGGGCGGGTGACGGAACTGGAGCGCGCGGCTGCGGCCATACGGGAGCTGGCGCCGGATCGCCTGGTGCGCGAGCGGGACCGCCTGAAAGCGTCGGTGGCTGAGCTGCTCGAGGGTCGTCCCGCACCGGAGGACCGGATCGCGCTGGAGATCGCGCTTCTCGCGGACCGGCTCGATATCTCCGAGGAGCTGGTCCGGCTGGAGGCCCACTTTGCCGCCGTACGGGATCTCCTCGGGGCCGATCGTCCGATCGGGAAGGAACTGGGATTCCTGGCCCAGGAGATGGGGCGGGAAGTCAATACCGTGGGATCGAAGGCCAACGACGCCGCCATGGCAAGACTGGTCGTGACCATGAAGGGAGAACTCGAGAAATTTCGCGAGCAACTCGACAACTTGGAGTGACGCCCTTCCTCCTGGTCCTCTCCTCTCCTTCCGGGGTGGGAAAGTCGACCATTGCCCGGCACCTTCTGGCAGCCCGGGACGACCTGGCCTACTCGGTCAGCGCCACGACGCGGGCCCCGAGGTCCGGCGAACAGGATGGGGTGGAGTATCACTTCCTGACGCCGGAGCAGTTCCAGGCGCAGGTCGACGCGGGGGCGTTTCTCGAGTGGGCCACGTACGGGGGCCACCGGTACGGTACCCTTCTATCCGAGGTGGAATCCAGCCTGGAGTCGGGGAAGAACGTGGTCCTCGACATCGAGGTGGCGGGGGCGGCTCAGGTGAGGGAGCGGATGCCCAATTCGATTCACGTCTTCCTGGTCCCGCCCGACGCGCGGACCATGGTCGAACGACTGACCGGACGGAAGACCGATTCGGAGGACGCCGTGGCGCAGCGGATCGCACACGCGAAGGAAGAGCTGTCCCATGTGGCCCAGTACGACTATGTCGTCCTGAATGACGACCTGGTTCACGCGGTGGACCGGGTGGCCGCCATTCTGGATGCGGAAGGCACCAGGGTCAGCCGCCGGGCCGGCCTCGATGCCTTTGTGAAAAAGCTCCGAGCCGATCTCGGCACGGTAGCTCTTACTGAAGCGACGGGATCCTCCGTCCAGGAGAACGCATAATGGAAATTTTCACACCGATGGAAACGGCCCGGTTTGCCGGGACCAAATACCGGAGCATTCTGGTGGCGGCTCGCTTTGCCCGGCAGGTGAACGAGCTTCCCCGCGATCGCCTGCTCCAGGTAGAGGGGGAGGATCGTCCGAAGAAGCTCACCACCCTGGCCCTCCAGAAGCTCACGACCGGCGCGCTCAACTTCCGGGAACTGCGGCGTCGGCGCGCCGGGGCCTGATGTCGTTCGCCAACCGGCACGTCGTCCTGGGCGTGACGGGAGGCATCGCCGCGTACAAGAGCTGCACTCTGCTCCGGCGCCTGGTGGAGGCGGGGGCCCGGGTGGACGTCATCCTGACGCATGGTGCCATGGAATTCGTGCGTCCCTTGACCTTCGAGGCGTTGAGCGGTCGACCGGTCCTGACTGACCTCTGGGCCCTGGACGCGGCACTCTCGCATGTGCGGCTGGGGCAGGACGCCGACCTGATCGTCGTGGCCCCCGCCACCGCCCACCTGATTGCCCGGCTGGCGCACGGCCTGGCCGATGATCTGCTGACCTCGCTCCTCCTCGCACGAACGGCACCACTCCTGGTCGCCCCCGCCATGAACGATGCGATGTATGCCGCCCCGCCCACCCAGGTCAACCTCGCCACCCTGCGGGCGCACGGGGTGCACCTGGTCGGTCCCGAGGTGGGACCTCTCGCCGAGGGCCCTTCGGACCGGCCGGGGCGAATGAGCGAACCTGGGACCATCCTCGATCACGCGGCCCGTCTCCTTCACGGCGCCGGTCCCCTCTCCGGTCTCCGAGTGGTTGTCACAGCGGGAGCCACGCGGGAGGCCCTCGACCCGGTCCGTGTCGTCACCAACCGGTCCAGCGGCAAGATGGGCTTCCGGCTCGCGGAGGCCGCCTGGCAACGCGGGGCCGATGTCCACCTGATCACGGGGCCCTCGGCGGAGCCGACTCCCACCGGCGTCACGCTCGAAAGGATCACGACCACGGCAGACCTCCAGGCCGCCGTGGCCTCGGCGCTTCCCACGGCCGACGTCCTGATCATGGCCGCGGCACCCGCGGATTACCGGCCCGCCCGGTCCGCCGACCGGAAGCGTTCCCGAAGCGAGGGCACCCTGCAGGTCGACTTCGAGCCGACGGAGGACATTCTTCTCTCCACACGGGAGGCACGGAAGCCCGGGGCGGTCATCGTGGGGTTTGCTCTGGAGACGGGAGATGCCGTGGCGAAGGGACGCGCCAAGCTGGAACGCAAGGATCTCGACATCATCGTCATCAACGATGCTCTGGAACCGGGGGCCGGGTTCGACGTGGAAACCAACCGGGTGACCCTGGTGGATCGGACCGGGCAGGTGATCGAGGTACCGCTGGCCAGCAAGCGTGAGGTGGCCCACGCCATCCTCGCCACGGTGGAGGGTCGCCTTGCCCGATGACCTGCGGCGACGCTATCTCCGGCAGCAGATGGAGATGGGAGGGGAGGTCGTGATCCTCCCGGCCGGAATCAACCGCGCCGCCGCCGCACCAACGGCAGCCCGGCCTCTGCGGACGACCAAGGCCCACGGGGCCGCGCCCGCTCCCGCGTCCCCGTCGACACCGGCCGGGACCACCCCTTCGGCATCTTCCGAGGAGAAATGGCGGGTTGACGCCCCCGCCATCCCCGGACCCGGACGAACCGTCACTCCGGCGCCCGGCGTGATTTCCTCGGCGAGGGCCCTGTTCCCCGACCTCGGGGCTCTCGCCGAGGCGGTTCGTGGGTGTGATGCCTGTCCGCTGTGCCGCGAACGGGCCAACGCGGTCCCGGGCGAGGGGAATCCCGAAGCTCGGCTGATGCTGGTGGGGGAAGGACCGGGTGCCACCGAAGATGAAACGGGACGCCCCTTCGTCGGGCGGGCCGGTGAACTCTTGACCGGAATCCTGGGCGCCATCGGGCTCACCCGGGAGGAGGTTTTCATCGCCAATGTGGTGAAGTGCCGGCCCCCGAAGAATCGCAAACCGCTCCCCGATGAGATGGCCGCCTGTTTCCCCTATCTCCATCGCCAGATTACTCTGGTGAAGCCCCGTGTCCTCCTGGCGCTGGGAGGAACAGCGGCCGAGGCGCTGCTCGACGTTCGCAGCAGCCTGGGACAGCTCCGCGGGGCGGTGCATCGATACGACGGGATTCCGCTCATCGTGACCTATCACCCCGCAGCACTGCTTCGCAACCCGCAGTGGAAGAAACCGACCTGGGATGACGTACGGATTGCCCGACAGCTCCTCGACGGCTGAACCGCAGATCGGCCGGGCCGCCCCCTGGAGCCTGGAGGCCGAGCAGGCGGTGCTCGGCGCCATGCTCCTCGACCAGGACGCGGCACTTCGGGCCGTCGAGCTCCTCGACTATACCATGTTCTACAGGGAGGCGCACCGCCGCCTCTTCCGGGCCATGGCATCGCTGTCCGAACAAAGGACCGTCATCGATCATGTGACCCTCCGCGATGAACTCACCCGCCGGGGGGATCTGGAGGCGGCGGGCGGCATCGAGTACATCGCCGAGTTGCTGGAGGCCACGGCCACCGCGGCGAACCTCGAGTTCCACGCCAAGATCATCCGGGACCGGAGCATCCTCCGCCGACTGATCGAGGCGTCCACCACCATCATCACCGAGGCCTACGAAGGGCGCTCCACCGCCTCCGATCTCCTGGATGTGGCCGAAGGGAGGATCTTCACGATCTCCCAGGAGCGACGGGATGCCGGCTTCACCCGGATCAAGGAGATGCTCTGGCCCACGATGGAGCGCATAGAAACGCTCCACAAGAGCGGGAAATCGATTACCGGAGTTCCGAGCGGTTTCCGAGATTTGGATCGGTTGACCAGCGGGTTCCAGGAGTCGGAGCTGATCATCGTGGCGGCCCGCCCGTCGATGGGCAAAACGGCGTTCTGTCTGAATCTGGCGGCGCATGCCGCGATCGAGGGCTATGGCGTGGCGGTCTTTTCCCTGGAAATGTCCAAGGAGGCGCTGGTGCAACGCATGTTGACCGCCGAGGCGCAGGTGGACGCCCAGCGGGTGCGCACCGGCTCCCTGCGGGACGCCGACTTCACCCAGTTGGCCCGTGCCGCCGGCATTCTCCAGAGTTGCCCGCTCTGGATCGACGACACTCCCGCTCTGGCCCTGCTCGAGATGCGGTCCAAGGCCCGTCGGCTCCGGGCGGACAACGACGTCCGGCTGATCATCGTGGACTACCTGCAGCTGATGCGGAGCCCCGAGTACTCCGACAACCGGGTGCAGGAAATCAGCGACATCAGCCGCTCCCTGAAGGGGCTGGCCCGGGAACTGGCCGTGCCGGTCATCGCGCTCTCGCAGCTGTCCCGCGCCTCGGAACAACGGGGCGGTGAACGGCGCCCGATCCTCTCGGACCTGCGGGACTCCGGCGCCATCGAACAGGACGCCGACCTCGTCATGTTCATCCACCGTCCCGAGTACTACGACCGCGAGGACGAATCGAAGCGGGGCGTGGCGGAGATCATGCTCTCCAAGAACCGGAACGGTCCCACCGGTGAAGTGACGCTTCACTTCCACCGCGAGTTCACGCTCTTCCAGGACTTCTCCCCCCGCAGCGATCGGGAATAGACGATGGGGCGCCACGGTTCGTCGAGCTTTCGGTGCACCGAATGCGGGCACACCCACCCCCGGTGGGCCGGCCGGTGCGAGGCGTGTCACGCCTGGAACACGATCGCGGAGGAGGCGGGGTCTCGGCAGTCACCGGGTCGGGGCCGCCGGGGGGGCCGGGGAAGCCCGTCGGCGGAGGTACAGCCCCTCGGGGAAGTGACCGGGCAGCGCCTGGTGCGGTGGCCCACCGGCCTGCGGGAACTTGATCATGTCCTTGGGGGGGGCGTCGTTCCAGGATCGATCACCCTGATCGGGGGTGAGCCGGGCATTGGCAAATCGACTCTCCTGCTCCAGGTAGCCGCACGTCTCGTGGCGTCGGGGAGGCGGGTTCTCTATACCAGCGGTGAGGAGTCCCCGGAGCAGATCCGGATGCGTGCCGACCGGCTGGAGGAGGACGCCGGGGGGGTGCTCGTGGCGGGGGCCACCGGGCTCGAGGCCATTGTGGCCGCCACGGCCGAAACCAAGACCGACCTTCTCGTCCTGGATTCGATCCAGACCGTATACACGGAGGCCCTGGAGAGCGCTCCCGGAAGTGTCGGCCAGGTAAGAGAATGCGCGGCGCGTCTCATGCGATGCGCGAAGGAAACGGGCACGGCTGTGATCGTGGTGGGACACGTGACCAAGGATGGGGGAATCGCCGGCCCCCGGACTTTGGAGCACATCGTGGACACGGTGCTCTACTTCGAGGGTGAGCCGTCGCTTGATTATCGCCTCCTCCGTGCCACCAAGAACCGCTTCGGGTCGGTGGATGAACTCGGGGTGTTCTCGATGACGGGACGCGGGCTGGTTCCGGTTCCCAATCCGTCTGCCCTCTTTCTCGCCGCGCGGACGTCCTCCACCAGTGGAAGCGCCGTGACGGCCTTGATGGAAGGGACCCGCCCCGTGCTGGTGGAGGTGCAGGCTCTCGCCTCGCCGAGTGGGTACGGCACCTCCCAGAGGGTCGCGACCGGTCTCGACCCCAAGCGCCTGGCGGTGCTCCTGGCGGTCCTGGAGAGGCGCGGAGGGGCGGATTTCCGATCCCTCGATGTGTTCGTCCAGGTCACGGCCGGGGTGCGCCTGACCGAGCCCGCGGCCGACCTCGCGGTGGCGGCGGCACTCCTCTCGAGTGGAACCAATGTCCCCATCCCCTCCGACCTTCTCTTCCTAGGGGAAGTGGGCCTCGGCGGGGAGATCCGGCCGGTTGGCGGGGGCGACCGGCGCCTGGCCGAGGCCGAGCGACTCGGGTTTCGCCGGGCCGTTGCTCCGGCGCGAATGACCCTGTCGGTGCCCGGAATCCGGCATATTCCCCTGGAACATGTCGAGGAGTTGGCCCATGTCATTGCCGCGTGATGTCGGGCTGGTGCTGCTCGGGGCCGGCGCCGGGCTCCGCGCGGGAGGGGAAATCCCGAAGCAGTTCCGTGACGTCGCCGGGGTCCCCTTGCTCCTCCGCAGCTTGCGAGCCTTCGCCTGGCATCAAGCGATCGGTGCGGTGGTGATCACCCTTCCCCCCGACGAGGTGGTCGATCCTCAGGCCTGGGTCCGGGCGGTGGAGGGGGAGCGGCTCCTGATCATCGCCGGGGGAGCCACGCGGGCGGAGAGTGTTCGGGCGGCGCTCGCCGTACTGCCTTCGGACTGCCACACGGTGGTGGTGCATGACGGCGTCCGGCCCTTTCCGAGCCGGAGAGCCATCGAGGCCGTGGTGTCTGCCGCGCGGAAGGGGCAGGCTGCGATCGCCGCGATTCCCGTGACCGATACCATCAAGGCGGGCTCTCCGGGCCCCGCGGGTGTCGGAGTCGTTGTCTCGCGGACGATTCCCCGGGAGACGCTCTGGCGAGCCGCCACCCCACAGGCGTTTCCCCGTGCCCTGCTGGAGCGGGCCCACGCGCAGGCGGCCACGGAGATGTTCTCCGCAGCGACGGACGACGCCATGCTGGTGGAGGCGCTTGGCGTGCCGGTTCAGCTCGTTGCGGAGGACCCCACGAACATCAAGGTGACGTTTCCCGGCGATTTCCTTCTCGCCGAAGCCATCGCCGCCCTGAGTCCCCCATGATGATCCCCTTCCAGACCGGCACAGAGATCCGGGACGCACTTCCCCGGGTGATCCAGCACCTCCGCTCCGGCGGGCTGCTCGGCTATCCGACCGAAACGGTATACGGAATCGGGTCCCTGGCGGAGGAAGGCGCCCTCTCCCGATTGGCGGCGATGAAGGGACGTCCCGAGGGCAAGCCATTTCTCCTCCTCGTCTCGAGCCGCGCGATGGCGGAGCACCACGGACTGGTCTTCACTCCCTCCGCGAACCTGCTGAGCCAGGCCTTCTGGCCGGGGCCTCTCACCCTGGTGTTGGCCGGTGCCGAGGGTCGTCTCCCCGATTCGCTCCGTGGGCAGGAAGGGGGCATCGCGGTCCGTCACACCTCCCAGCCTGGCATGGCCGAGTTGATCGAGGCTCTCGGACAACCGCTCACCTCCACCTCCGCCAACCGTCCCGGAGGGCCGACGGCTCCCGGAGCCGCCCACGTGGAGGAGCTCTTTCCCGACGCAGTCCGTTCGGGTGACCTGCTGGTCCTCGACGGAGGAGTTCTGGGCAATGTGCCGCCCTCCACGCTGGTGGATTGCACCACCGTGGTCCCCCGGCTCGTCCGGGAGGGCGCGCTGCCCCGCGGCGAACTCCGCCGTGCCGTGGGACGTCTGGCGCCATGACTCGCCCCAGGCGCGTCCTGTTTGTCTGTACCGGGAACACGTGCCGGTCCCCCCTGGCGGCGGGGCTCCTAGCCCGCATCCTCGCGGAGCGGGGCATTGACGGGGTCACGGTCGGCTCGGCCGGAACCGATGCCCTGGAGGGGTCGCCGGCGAGCGAAGGTTCGTACCTCGTGGGACTGGAGCGGGGGATCGACTTGTCGGGGCATCGGGCCGCTCCCCTCACGGACACTCTCCTTGCCGGAACGACGCTGGTTCTCGGGATGACACCCAGGCATGTGCGAGTGGCCCAGGCCCTCGATCCGATGGTCCCGGCGCATCTCCTCAGCAGCTTTGCCGGAGGCGCCGCGGAGGAGATCCCGGATCCGTTCGGCGGCGACATCTCCGCCTACCGGAACCTGCTCGACCGTCTGGAACCGCTGGTGGCCCGGGTGGCCGACCGGATCGCGGCCGACTCTCCCGACGATGAGGTGGGGACGGCCCGATGAGAACGACCGGTCGGACCCGGCTCTTTGTGCTTCTTGGCGATCCGGTGGCGCATTCCCTGTCTCCCGCCATGCATTCGGCGGCGTTCCAGGCAATGGGACTTGATGCAACCTACGTGGGGTTGCCCTGCCGGAGCGACGATGTCGCGGTGTTGATGCGGGCGATCGCGCGGGGAGGGGGGGGCGGAAACGTCACCATACCCCACAAACAGACCGCGGTTGAGGCACTGGATCGACCTGTCGAGTCTCTGGTGCCGGCCTGCAACACCTTCTGGGGCGACGAGAGCGGGGAGCTCGTCGGCACCAACACCGATGTGGAAGGGATCCGGTGTGCGCTCGCGCAGCTCGAGGTCGTGTCCGGTGACTGGTGGATCCTCGGCACCGGAGGGAGCGCTCGCGCGGTGATCGAGGTGGCCCGCCAGGCCGGAGCCCGCATTGCGGTCTCCTCGCGGGACCCGGATCGTGCCCGGCAGCTGTTGTCCGATGCCGCGGCGCTGGGCGTCCCGCCGGCATCACGGGACACGTGCCGGGTGGTGGTGAACACTACTCCCCTCGGCCTCCGGGCTGAGGACTCTCTGCCCCTGGATCCTGATCTCATTCCGGCGGGAGCGGTGGCCCTCGATCTGGTCTACGGACCGGCCGGCACCCCCTGGACACGCGCCCTCACCGCCCGGTCCGTGCCGGTGTCGGATGGGCGGACTGTGCTCGTGGCGCAGGGTGCCGCTGCCTTTCGCCACTGGTTTCCCGGCATGGACCCCCCGGTGGAGGTGATGCGCGCGGTGGTGAATCGTGTCCTGGGGTGATCTGGCCCGGGTGGCGGTGGCGGTGGAGCGATGGGCATTTCCCGGAGAGTGCCTTCTCTGCCGGACACCCACCGCCGCCGCCCGGGATCCCCTCATTTGTGACCTCTGCCGGAGCCGGTGGCAGCGGCTTCCCGAACCCCTGTGCCCTCGGTGTGGCCAGCCCGAGGAACCGGGGTTGCCCTGCCGCCTGTGCGCCGACTGGACCCCGCCGATCCCCCTGGTGCGCAGTGCCGTCTGGCTCGACGACTCGGCGCGGCGCGCGGTCCATGCCCTCAAGTATCATGGGTGGACCCGTGCCGTCGAGGCGATGGCCGCCGTCATGCTCCCGCTCGCTCCTCTCGCGTCATCGAGCGCGGTGCTCATTCCGGTCCCCCTGGGACGCGCTCGGCGTCGGGCACGAGGTTATAATCAGAGCGAAGTGCTGGCGGAGGAGATCGGCCGGCTCCGGGGGATGGTGGTGGACGCAACGCGGGTCCGCCGCACCCGTCAGACCGTCACCCAGACCCGCCTCACGCCGGAAGAGCGGCGGGCCAACCTGGCCGGGGCCTTCCAGGCTGACGGGGCCACCGGACTGCACTGCGTGCTGGTGGACGATGTCTTTACCACGGGCGCGACTCTCCTTGCTGTCGCTGACGCTCTCCGGGATGCGGGCGCCTCCTCGGTGTCCGCCGTTACTTTCGGTCGTGCACTCCGTCCCCTCGATGGGGTGGACGCCGGTGACACACACCGTGACCTGAACCTTCCATTGCAGGAGACCTGACACATCATGACCACCAGAATCGCGATCAACGGGTTTGGACGGATCGGACGGAACGTGCTCCGAGCAGCACGTCGGATGGCGATCGACGATCTGGAGATCGTGGCCGTGAACGATCTCACCGATACCCGCACTCTGGCCCATCTGCTGACCTGGGACTCGGTCCATGGCCGGTTCGACGGCACGGTCGAGCCGACGGCCGAGGGACTCGTGGTCAACGGGCGGGTGATCAAGGTCCTGTCCGAGCGCGATCCCGCCGCGTTGCCTTGGCGCGATCTCAAGGTGGATCTGGTTCTCGAGTCCACGGGGCGCTTCACCGATCGCCTCGGGGCCTCCAAGCACCTGGAGGCCGGTGCCTCCCGGGTGGTCATCTCCGCCCCGGCCAAGCAGGAGGACGTCACGGTGGTCTACGGGGTCAACCAGCAGGACTACAACCCCGCCCGCCACCGGATCATCAGCAACGCGAGTTGCACGACGAACTGCCTGGCCCCGATGGTCAAGATCGTCCACGAGCAATTCGGCTTCGTGAAGGGGTTCATGACCACGGTTCACTCCTACACCAACGACCAGAACATTCTCGACCTCCCGCACAAGGACCTCCGGCGGGCCCGGGCGGCGATGCTCTCCATCATTCCCACAACCACCGGTGCGGCCAAGGCCACGGCCCTGGTCATTCCCGAGGTGAAGGGAAAGCTGGACGGCGTGGCCCTTCGCGTGCCGACCGCCGACGTGTCCTTCGTGGACCTCACCTGCGAGGTCCGCCGGCCCGCCTCGATCGATGAGGTCAACGCCGCCTTCCGGTCGGCGGCGGAATCGGGACCCCTGGCCGCGGTGCTGGCGGTGAGTGATCTTCCACTGGTCAGTTGCGATTACATCGGCAACCTGAACAGCTGCACGATCGACCTCCTCTCCACCAACGTGATCGGCGACACCATGGTGCACGTGTCCGGCTGGTATGACAACGAGATGGGGTATTCGGCGCGATGCGTCGATCTGATGCGGTACATCGCCAGCCGAGGCTGACATGAAGCGAACCCTCGCCTCCCTCGACCCCAGCCGCCTGGAGGGACAGCGGGCCCTGGTTCGCGTGGACTTCAACTGCCCGATCCGCGAGGGCGTGGTGACCGACGCGACGCGAATCCAGGCCGCTCTCCCGACCATCTCCTGGCTCCGGGATCACGGCGCCCGGATCGTGCTCTGTTCCCATCTGGGGCGGCCCAAGGGCACCGTGAGTCCGGATTTCTCCCTGGCCCCGGTCCGGCGATCCCTGGAGCAGCACCTGGCCTCTCCCGTCGAATTTCTGGAGACTCCTCTGGGAGCGGAGACGGTGGCCGAAACGCGCCGTCTCCCCCGGGGGGGGATTGCCCTGCTGGAAAACCTCCGTTTCTATCCGGGAGAGGAGCGGAACGACCCCGAGTTTGCCCGGCTGCTGGCAGACCACGGAGATCTGTTCGTCAACGATGCGTTCGGAACCGCCCACCGGGCTCATGCCAGCACCGAGGCGGTGGCCCATCTCCTCAAGCCGGCCGTGGCCGGATTTCTCCTGGAGCGGGAGTTGCACTATCTCGGAGAGGCCCTCCAGAACCCCGCCCGTCCCTTCGTGGCCATTCTCGGTGGGGCCAAGATCTCGGGCAAGATCGACCTGGTGGATGCCCTGCTTCCCCGGGTCGATGCCCTCCTGGTTGGAGGGGCCATGGCGTGCACCTTCTTCCGCGCCATGGGATTCGAAACCGGCTTGAGTCTTGTGGAAGACGACCGCCTCGAAATGGCACAGGACATTCTTTCCCGGGCGGGTACCAAGCTGGTGCTCCCCGGAGGTGCCCTCGTGGCCCCCGAACTCCTCGAGGGGATCACGACCCAGTCGGTGCCCCGGGATCGCATTCCCGTGGGGTTCGCCATGTACGATATCGACCCTCACACCACCACCGCGTTCGTCGACTGGATCAGAAAGGCCGGGACGGTGCTCTGGAACGGACCGATGGGCGTCTTCGAGGTTCCCCCATTCCATGTCGGAACGATCACGATCGCCCAGGCGATGGCGGAAGCCACCGATCGGGGGTGTATCACGATCGTGGGGGGGGGAGACTCCGCGGCGGCCGTGGCGGAGGCGGGATTGAGTGACCGAATGACGCATGTCTCCACCGGAGGTGGAGCGTCGCTCGAATTCCTGGAGGGGAGGCCCCTCCCGGGCGTTGCCGCGCTCGATGAGGTCACCCCGTGATCTTCGCCGCCAACTGGAAGATGAACATGACCCCGGCGGAGGCAAGGCGATTTGCCAAGGTCTTCCTCTCGGCAGTTCCCCTGGAAGCCCATCGCCAGATCTGGTTCTTTCCGCCCGCGGTCACCCTCGGCGTGGCGGTGACCGCGTTTCGGAGTCGCCCGGACATTCGCTGCGGTGTCCAGGATGTTCACTGGGAACCTTCCGGCGCGTTCACCGGCGCCCTTTCGGTTCCCCTGGCCGCCGGCGCGGGGGCCACCCTCGCCCTGGTGGGGCACAGCGAACGGCGGCAGCTGTTTGGGGAGACCGATGACGACACGCGCCGGAAGGTTGCGGCGGTGCTGTCCGGTCAACTCACTCCCGTGCTCTGTGTGGGGGAGACCCTGGCCGAGCGCGAGCGCGGCGACACGATGGCGGTTGTTCTGCGCCAGCTCGAAGCTGCCCTGAAGGGACTCGGCCCCGAGGAGGTCTCTCGGGTGGTGGTCGCGTACGAGCCGGTCTGGGCCATTGGAACCGGTCGGAATGCCACTCCCGAGGATGCCGCACGGGTCCACGCATTGATCCGGGCGACACTGGATGGATTCGGGGCTTCCGCGCCTCGCGTCCTCTACGGGGGGAGCGTCAATCCGGGAAATGCCGGGGCGCTTCTGGCCCAGCAGGAGGTGGACGGTGTGCTCGTCGGGGGGGCGAGCCTCGAGCCGGCCACCTGGGCGGAGGTGGTCCTCGCGGGGGCATCGACCGGAACCGGTTGACCCGCCGACACTTCCCCTGATATCTTTCAGCACTGGTCCGGAACACATACAAGGTCGCCCATGTTCTACTTTCTCCTCATTCTGCTCATTCTCGATGCCCTCCTGTTGACCACCGTCGTGCTGTTGCAGGCGGGGCAGGGTGGCGGTCTCGCTTCCCTCGGAGGCGGGACCACGGAAAGCGTTCTGGGGGGACGCCAGGCCACGACGGTTCTGACCAAGGCCTCCTGGATCACGGGAGGCGCGCTCCTGGTCATTTCACTCCTCCTCTCGCTCATGTCGGGAACCCCGGGGGGTACAAGCGCAGTTCAGCAGCAGCTGCAGCAGGGGCAGCCCACGGCGCCCGCTCCCCTCCAGCCCGCCCCGATCTCCCCCGTTGCCCCGGTGACCCCACCGCCTGCCCCCGGTGGCAACGGTCAGTAGTTTCCCGGACTCTGCACCCCGGCCGGAGCCACGGCCGGGGTTCGTCCTCCTGGAGGATGGGCGTTGGTTCCGGGGAGAGTACTGCGGAACTCTCACCCGGGCATTTGGCGAGGTCGTCTTCACCACGAATCTGACCGGCTATCAGGAAACCTTCACCGATCCCTCCTATCTCGGCCAGATCGTCGTCATGACGGCCCCGATGATCGGCAACTACGGGGTGACATCGGACGATTGCGAGGCCACCACGCCCCAGGTTGCCGGAGTGGTGGTCCGGGAGCTGTCACCCTCACCCTCGAACTGGCGCTCAGAGGGTACCCTCGGCGAATGGCTCACCCGGCACCAGGTCCCCCTCCTGGAAGGGGTGGACACGCGCGCCCTGACCCGGCATCTCCGGGAGCGGGGAGCGATGCGCGGCCTCGTGGCCCCGGGTGATTCGCCCAGCGAGGAGGACCACAGCAGGCTTCAGGCCTCGCCCTCCATGAGCGGACGAGATCTCGCCTCCACTGCGGGAGTCGCCACCGCGTATCGCGCGGGATCCGAGGGCCCGCACGTGGTGGCCTTCGACTTCGGGATGAAGCGCAACATCGTGCGAATGCTGGTCGGGGCGGGATGCCAGGTGACGGTCGTCCCGGCCCGAACCACCGTGGCCGAAGTGGAGGCGCTCTCCCCCGACGGGATCTTCCTCTCGAACGGCCCTGGAGACCCAGCCGCCATCCCGTGGGCAGCCGACACCATCAGGACCCTCGTGGAAAGGGGCATTCCCACTTTCGGGATCTGTCTGGGCCATCAACTGCTCGGACTCGCGTTCGGAGGGCACACCACCAAACTCCCCTATGGGCACAGGGGAGGGAACCACCCCGTGCGGGACCTCGCGACAGGGCGGGTGCTGATCACCGCCCAGAACCATGGATTCGCCGTGGCCGGTGATGAACATGGGATCCCCGGGGCCCCCGAACTGGCCGTCACCCACATCAACCTGAATGACGGAACCGTGGAAGGTATTCGCCACAAGCAACTTCCGATGTTCGGCGTGCAATACCATCCCGAAGCAAGTCCTGGCCCGCATGATGCATGGCCTCATTTCGGGGACTTCATGAGCCTTCTGAGGCCGATTCCTGTGTGACGGGGTCGCAAGCTCTTGACAGACAACAGGTAAGCTCCTAGTATCGCCTCTATGCGGTTGCGCAGGGCAGCCGCTCCAGGTGACCCGGACGGGGGACGCATGACCAAGGCTGATCTGGTGGAACTGGTGACCGCTGCCATGGCGCGAACGGCGGGGCCTCTCATATCCAAGAAGGATTGTGCCCGGGTAGTCGATACCTTTCTCGATACGGTGAAGGACGCCCTCGCCGACCAGCAGAACATCGAGATCCGTGGCTTCGGCACCTTCAAGATTCGAAGCCGGAAGACCCGGATGGCTCGGAACCCACGCACCGGTGATCCGGTCGAAGTGGCCGCCCGCCCGGTTCCCGTGTTCAAGCCGAGCAAGGAGTTGCGCGCCAAAGTGGCCGAGGAAAGGAATCATCCCGAAGGCACAGCGGGTGCGATGCCGCCACTTCACAACTGACATCCCACCCCTCCCACAGTCCCAGAGGCCCCCGGTCCCGGGGGCTTCCTTGTTCCAATCCCATCACTCGGCGATACTCCTCCCCATGTCTGTCCGCGAACCACTGACCATTCAGGTCCTCCTCTTTGCCCGGTACGCCGAAGAGGCCGGCACCGATTCGTTGATTATGGAGGTCCCGTCCGGGTCGACCGTCGGGGGGGTCCTGGACCTGGTCAGGACTCGGCTCTCCCGGCCGGACGTGCTCCCACCCCGGCCCCTGGTGGCCCTGAACCGCAGCCAGGCGGACCTGCTCACCGCGGTCAGGGACGGCGATGAGCTGGCGATCCTTCCTCCCGTGGCGGGCGGATGAGTGCCGCGCCCCGGCGGGTTGTGGAGACTCCCCTCGATGCGGGCGAGCTGCGGGCGCTGGTGACGGATTCCGGGCATGGTGCCGTTGTCCTGTTCGAGGGAGTGGTGCGGGATCGTCACCAG
This sequence comes from Gemmatimonadales bacterium, assembly GCA_041741375.1. GTDB lineage: Bacteria > Gemmatimonadota > Gemmatimonadetes > Gemmatimonadales > GWC2-71-9 > OFTM291. Next base: position 33,040 of record JBGSKF010000241.1, read on the forward strand.
GGACATTCCGTGACCTCCCTTGAGTACACCGCCTATCTTCCGATGGCGGAAGCGACCCTGGCGGACATCATTCACGAAGCTCAGCAGCGGTGGCGGGTCCGGGTGGAGGTGCGCCATCGGATCGGCCGGTTGGCTGTGGGGGAAACGTCGGTCCTCGTCGCGGCGGCGGGAGCGCACCGGGAGGAATCCTTCATGGCGTGCCGACATGTCATCGACGAGGTGAAGGCCCGGGTTCCGATCTGGAAGCGAGAGCGGTACGCCGATGGTCGAGAGGTCTGGGTGGACCCGACGGCGCCGACCCTGCCGGGCGAATCGGGATGACGGGGATCGGCGGAGGCGCGACAGTGTCCGATCGTTTCGGACGCCCTCTCGGGAGTCTGCGGATTTCGGTGACCGACCGGTGCAACCTGCGCTGCCAGTATTGCATGCCCGAAGCCGAATACACGTGGCTTCCCCGGTCGTCGCTGCTGACCTTCGAGGAGATCGATCGCCTGGCGGGTCTGTTCCGCCAGAGTGGAGTCCGCCGGATCCGGCTCACCGGAGGGGAACCTCTGCTGCGCCGAGACCTGGCGGACCTGGTCGGGCGGCTTGCCCGCCGCGTGGACGACCTCTCCCTGACCACGAATGGATTGCTTCTCGGGTCGCGCGCCGCCTCGCTTCGTTCCGCGGGGCTCGGGAGGGTGACCGTCTCCCTCGACACGCTCCGACCCGACCGGATGCGTGCCCACGCCGGTACCGACCACCATGCGGACATCATTGCGGGAATCCGGTCCGCCCGGGGGGTCGGGCTTCCGGTCAAGCTGAACACGGTGGCGCTGAGGGGATTCAATGATGATGAGCTGGTCCCACTCCTGCGATTTGCGAAGGCCGAGGGAGCCGAACTGCGTTTCATCGAATACATGGATGTCGGGGGGGCCACCCGATGGGACCCGGCATTGGTGGTGTCCCGCGCGGAGATACTGCACCGGGTCGGCGACGCGCTGGGGCCGGTGGTGCCGGTCCCCGAGCCGGGGTCACGGGCGCCGGCAGAACGCTTCCGCGCGGGAGACGGAACCATGTTCGGCATCGTCGCCTCGACGACGCAGCCGTTTTGTGCCACCTGCGATCGGGCCCGGTTGACCGCGGACGGCACCTGGTACCTCTGTCTCTACGCTCGGGAGGGGATCGACCTCCGGGGGCCGCTCCGGGCAGGCGCCTCCGAGTCCGACCTGTTGGCATTGATCCAGGAGGAATGGGCGCGGCGGACCGACCGCGGAGCGGAGGACCGCCTGCGTGATGTGTCGCGTTCGGTGCTCTACCCGGTGCAGGGGTTGCGGAGGGATCCCCGCCTGGAAATGCACACGAGAGGTGGGTGACGGTTCATGGCCCTGAACATCGCCCTCATCGAGCCGCAGATCCCGCCGAATACCGGAAACATCGCGCGCCTGTGCGCTGCCACCGGAACCGGCCTCCACCTGATCGGTCCGCTCGGCTTTTCGCTCGACTCCGCGGACGTTCTGCGGGCCGGGCTCGACTACTGGGATGCGGTCGACCTCTGGCCCCATGCACACTGGCGCGAGTTCCGCGAGGCGATCTCCCGGGAGCGCTGCCTGTACTTTTCCGCGCGGGCCACCGTCCCCTTCTGGAACGCTCGCTTCACACCGACCAGCTGCCTCGTCTTCGGGAACGAGACCGATGGGATGCCGGAGCGGATCCTGGAAAAGCATCCGGAACGGTGCTTCCGGATTCCCATGTCCGGTCCGGTTCGAAGCCTCAACCTGGCCACGGCGGCGGGGATCGTGCTGTACGAAGCGCTCCGGCAAACGGGAGGGAGTGGGGGGTAGGGAGTCGGGAGTAAGGGACGACGCGTGCGTCGCCCCTGCCCCGGATGGAAACGACTGCCGATTGGCGGTCGAGGCGAATCCATGTCCTACGTCCTACGTCCTACGTCCTACGTCCTACGTCCTACGTCCTACGTCCTACGTCCTACGTCCTACGTCCTACGTCCTACGTCCGATGTCCTATGTCCCGGCTTCCCCCTCTCCCACTCTGTGGGAGAGGGGGGCAGGGGTGATGGCACCTAGCTCTAGAAGATGTACCGCAGGCCGAGCTGGGCCTGCCGGGGCTCTCCCAGGCCGCTTCGCACCGTCCCGTCAAAGTTCAGAAAGAGGCCCTGCGACGACGGATCCTTGAAATTGTCGGCGTTGGTGATGTTGAACACCTCGAACACCGCCTCGATCGTGCCCCCGGCACTGCGGAACGGTCGTGAGATGCGGATGTCCCACGCGAAGGTGGCGTTGTCCTTGCGCAGGGTGTTGCGCTTGAGGATGGTCCCGTCGGTACAGATGCGGTCCTGAGGCCCGACGGCCCGTTCCCCGCTGGGCCGATTGTTCACACACTTCTCGGACGTCGGCTGTGCCGACGAAAAGGACATCCGGTTGTTCAGGAAAATGTCGCCAGGGATCCGGGCCAGGAGCCACGCATTGAGCCGATGGCGCTGATCGCGGTCGCTCCAGTTGAACTCGGGGCCCAGGTTGTCGGCCCGGGCGTAGCGGAAGCTGAACGGATCCCGCTCGTTGTCATCGTCCGACTTGTCGAAGGACACGGTGTAATTCACCTGAAACTGGAAGTCGCGGTGGAGCATCTGCTTGAGTCCGGCGGTGAATCCGTTGTAGCGTGACCGGGCGCTGCTCTCGACCACGGTGAGAACTCCGACGCCGTTGCCCCCGGGCAGACCGGTGGCCCAGGGCGAACCGAAAACCGGATCATTGCGATCGATGAACCGGGTCAGATTGTCGGTCCGGGCATGCGTGTAGCTCAGGCTCGCCGCCACGCCTCCCCCCACTTCTCTTTCGTACGCAACGGTCGCGCTGAAGGTGCGGGGGTTCTCGAAGTCCTTGTCGAACACGAAGACTCCCGGCTGAAAGGGTGCCCCGGTCGGCGTGGGGAGAAGCTCCCCGTAGTTCGGCGGTGCGCCGAGGATCCCGGTCAGGGCACTGTTCCGGAAGATGGTCTGCCCGATCGAACCGTTGGTGCTCCTCGTGCTGGCCAGGTTCAGTCCGGGGGTGCGCGCGTAGTAGAGCCCCGCGCTGGCGCGCAGCACCTGACGGGAGTCCCCGTTGACGTCCCACGCAATGCCGAACCGGGGCTGGAACATCGAGTAGTCCGAGGGAATCCCCCCGTCCGATGGGAAGGCGAAGGTGCCCTGCTGGTTGGAGACAGTTTGTCCAATGAAAGGCGCGAAGAACACGTCCTCCGCCGGGGTGATGGGATCGGGCTGGATCTGGGCTTCCCAGCGCACCCCGTAGTCAATGGTCACGTTCGGGTGCGGCTTCCAGCTGTCCTGCAGGAAGAGGGCGAGCTCGTTCTGGGTGATGGACTGGGTGCCGGACTGCTCCACCGTCAAGCCCCCGACGCCCGCCTGCTGCAGATAGAGCACAACGGGTCCGGTGATCTCCGTCCCGGCCGGGCACGATCCCGTGGTGGACGAAGATCCGTTGGAACACTCGACATAGCCGTTGCCCAGGCGCACGAAGTTCAGGAACCCATCCACGGAACTGAACGCCATCCTTCCGTTGCCGAACCCGACGAAGGTCTGCTTGACATTGGTCCGGTTCCACTCCGCACCAAACTTGAACAGATGGTTCCCCTCCACCACGGAGATGTTGTTCAGAACCTGGAACCGGGTATCATGGGCCTCGACCGGGAGGAAGAACGGCATCCCGATCCGGAACCCGGTGAACGAAATGTCGGTATCGGGGAAGGGCCGGCCGGTGCGGGGGTTGACGGGCCCGTCATAGGGGCGGGGGCGTTCCTCCCGGGCCCACTGAAAGCGGAACTCGTTGAAGACGGTGGACGAGAGCACCGAATTGAGGCTTCCGTTGATCGCGTGGGAAAAATCCCTCTCGAGACCGTTGGCACTCCGACCCCAGAGATCCACATCGAACGTGCCGTTCTCCTGGCGCGAGTTCGTGTAGTTGTACTTGAGACTGGCGTTGTTCCGGTCATCGAGCCGGACGTCCACCTTGGCCATGAGCGCATTGGCGTCGTTGGTGCGCTTGATCGCTCCGAAGTCGCCTTGGAGAGCCCCACCAAAGGCCGTGTCGGTGAAGGCCCGGAGAGCGGGGTCGATCAAGGAGATGCGGTCCTGTTGCTTGGTGGAATTGAATTCCTGCTGGTCGTATGCCACGAAGAAAAAGGCCCGGTCCCGCACGATCGGCCCCCCGAATGTCAGGCCGAACTGGTGCTGAGTAAAGTCGGGCTCGAATCCGCGAAAGTTCGGATTCTCGGTGCTGAAGTCCTTGGACAGTCCATCGTACTTCCCGAAATAGTGTGCTGTACCCCGGAACTCATTGGTGCCCGATTTGGTGATCACATTGACGAAGCCACCTCCCGAGCGACCGAACTCCGCGTTGGCTCCCTGGGAGACCACCACGATTTCCTGGATCGCGTCCAGGTTGAACGTGAACGCCGGTCGTTGACCTCCGCGCTGTTCCCCGAAGAAGGGGTTGTTGAAATCGGCCCCGTCCACGCTCACGTTGTTGTGGATGCCCCGCTGTCCCCCGATCGTGAGCTCATCCCCATCGGGGCCCTGGACGATCCCGACGTTGGGGGTGAGCAGAGTGAGATTCAGGAAGTTGCGGCCATTATTGGGGAGCCCCGCCACCACTTGCGGTTCCAGGCGGGTGGCCGAGGCGACCCGGGTGGGATCCACCACCGGCTCCGACACGGCAACCGTGAGATCCGCCAGTTGCACGGTCACCGGGACCAGCCGGAAATCCACCTGCAGGACCTCACCCAGTCGAAGAGTCAGGCCCTCCCGCCGGGTGGCCTGGTAACCCACCAGGCGGGCCGTGGCCGTGTACCCCCCGACCCGCAGCAGGGACCCGACGAAGATCCCCCGGGAATTGGTGGTCACGGTCCGCTCCGCGTTGGTCTCGAGATTCCGGAGCACCACCTGGGCCCCGGGCAGCGGATTCCCCGCCGAGTCGGAGACGATGCCGCGGATCACGCCCGTGGTCGCCTGGGACTGCGCCATCAGCCGGGTGGGAACGACACTGCCAAGGAGGAACAGACAACACCAGAACCCTGCACGAACCGGCTGCCACCGCGAAGACGTGCGCATGCGTCGCTCCTGGAACGGGTGAAGGGATCCTGCCGGTCTATCGGATGAAGGACAAAGAGTATCGGACAGCCGACAGAACCGCAATGAGTCAGGATCGACGGCCTCCCGGGCTCCGCACCCGCGCGGTGGAGAATCGGGCGGCATCCGATTAAACTGCATTACGTTTTGGCGGCATCCTGCGGGAGGCGACAACTTCATGACGTGGACATGACATGCTGAACAAGGTGACGGTGGTCGGTGCGGGCAACGTCGGGGCCACGGCCGCGCAGCGGGTGGCCGAAAAGCACCTGGCACGCGAGGTGATCCTGGTGGACGTTGTGGAGGGGATCCCCCAGGGCAAGGCGCTGGACCAGTGGCAGTCGGCTCCGGTCGAGGGGTTCGACGCCCGGGTCTACGGCAGCAATGACTACGAAATCGCGCGGGGGTCGGAGGTCTTCATCGTCACCGCGGGCATCGCCCGGAAGCCGGGGATGAGCCGGGATGACCTGGTCAAGACCAACGCGGGGATCGTGCGCTCGGTGTCCGAGCAGATCCGTCGTGTGGCCCCCGAGTCGATCATCATCGTCGTCTCGAACCCGCTTGATGCCATGTGCTATGTGGCCCGAACCGCCTCGGGATTTCCCCGCGAACGGGTGATCGGCATGGCTGGCGTGCTCGACACCGCCCGGTACCGGATGTTCCTGGCGGAGGCGATGCAGGTTTCCGTGGAGGATATCCAGGCCATGGTGCTCGGAGGCCATGGAGACACGATGGTGCCGCTGGTGTCCTATACCACGGTGAGTGGCATCCCGGTCTCCCAGCTGCTCAGCCCCGACGCGCTCGAGGCCATCGTCGCCCGCACCCGAAACGGCGGGGCGGAGATCGTGGGGCACTTGAAGACGGGCTCGGCCTACTACGCTCCCAGCGCCGCCGCTGTCCAGATGCTGGAGGCCATCGCGCTCGACAAGAAGCGCATCCTGCCGGCCTCGGCCTGGCTGCAGGGGGAGTACGGCCTCCGGGATGTGTATTGCGGGGTGCCGGTCAAGCTCGGTCGCGCCGGCATCGAGGCGGTTCTGGAGGTGACCCTGACAGAGGATGAACGCCGGGATCTGCACGCCTCCGCCGAAGCGGTTCGGAGTGTCCAGCAGGTCATCGACAACGGCTGACGCCGGAGATATCATGCATTGGATTGGTCGGTTCTACGGCTCCACGATTGGCAAGAAGATCGTGATGGCCGTGACCGGAATCATCTTCACCGGGTTCGTAGTGGGGCATGTCGCAGGGAATCTCCTCGTCTACAAGAGTCCTGAGGCCCTGAACGCGTATGCCGCCTTCCTCAAGAGTTCGGCTGTGGTGCTCTGGGGCGTCCGCCTGACGCTCCTGGCCTCGGTTCTCCTCCATGCCCACGCCGCATGGTCGCTCACCCGGCTCGCGCGGGCGGCCCGGTCCACGTCCTATGATCGGCTGGCCCACCGGGCCGGCACCTGGTCGGGATACACGATGCGCTGGGGGGGAGTGCTGCTTCTGGTCTTCATCGTCTATCACCTGCTCCACTTCACCGTGGGCTCGGTCCACCCCGCCTTCAGCCACACCGACGTGTATGCCAACGTGATCATCGGATTCCAGGTGCCGTGGGTGGCCGCCTTTTATCTCGTGGCGATGGTGGCCCTCGCCCTGCATCTCCATCACGGGGTGTGGAGCCTCTTCCAGACGCTGGGGATCAACCATCCCCACCTCAACATGGCGCGGCGCGGTCTCGCCACCCTGCTGGCGGTCCTCGTGCCCATCGGCTTCATGGCCATCGTGGTGGGCGTTCTCTTCCGCGTCGTGCAGTAGGAGCGCAGATGACACTCGATCCGAAGGTTCCCGGTGGCCCCCTCGCCGACAAGTGGACCCGGCACAAGTTCGACCTGAAACTGGTCAACCCCTCCAACAAGCGGAAACACACCCTGCTGGTGGTGGGCAGCGGTCTGGCGGGTGCCTCCGCGGCCGCCACCCTCGGCGAACTCGGGTACCGGGTGGAGTGCTACTGTTTCCAGGACTCGCCCCGGCGGGCCCACTCCATCGCCGCGCAGGGGGGGATCAACGCGGCCAAGAACTACCAGAACGATGGAGACAGCGTTCACCGCCTCTTCTACGACACGGTGAAGGGGGGAGACTTCCGGTCGCGCGAGGCCAACGTGCACCGGCTGGCCGAGATCAGCGTCAATATCATCGACCAGTGCGCGGCCCAGGGCGTCCCCTTCGCCCGGGAGTATGGCGGCCTGCTGTCGAATCGCAGCTTCGGCGGCGCCCAGGTGTCCCGGACCTTCTACGCCCGGGGCCAGACGGGGCAGCAGCTCCTGCTGGGCGCCTACAGCGCCTTGGAGCGGCAGATCGCGCGGGGCAGCGTGACCATGCATCCCCGCACCGAGATGCTCGACCTCATCGTGGTCGACGGCCATGCCCGGGGCATCGTGGTGCGGGACCTGGTGACCGGGGAAATCAGTTCCCATCTCGGCGATGCCGTGATTCTGGCGACCGGCGGCTACGCCAACGTCTTCTACCTCTCGACCAACGCCAAGGGCTGCAACGTCACCGCGGGCTACAGGGCCCACCGCCGGGGGGCGGCGTTTGCCAACCCATGCTATACCCAGATCCACCCCACCTGCATTCCGGTGAGTGGGGACTACCAGTCCAAGCTCACGCTCATGAGCGAGTCGCTGCGGAACGACGGACGCGTCTGGGTGCCCCGGACCCAGGGGGACACCCGCCGGCCCGGCGAGATCCCCGACGCCGAGCGCGACTATTACCTGGAGCGGAAGTATCCCAGCTTCGGCAATCTCGCACCGCGGGACATCTCCTCGCGCAGTGCCAAGGAGGTCTGTGACGAGGGGCGGGGCATCGGGGAGACGGGCCTGGGTGTCTATCTCGACTTCGCGGACAGCATCCGCCGGCTGGGCGAGGACACGATCCGGGAACGGTACGGAAACCTCTTCGAGATGTACGAACGAATCACCGGCGACGATCCGTACCGCGTGCCCATGCGGATCTATCCCGCCGCCCATTACGCCATGGGCGGACTCTGGGTGGACTACAACCTCATGAGCACCATCCCCGGCCTCCATGTGCTGGGCGAGGCCAATTTCTCGGATCATGGGGCCAACCGTCTCGGCGCGAGCGCCCTGATGCAGGGACTGGGCGACGGATATTTTGTCATTCCCGCCACCATCTCCGACTACCTCGCCACCACGCGCCCCGCGCCCGTCCCACGGGACCATCCCGACGTGCGAGCCACCGAGGCCGCCGCGCGCGCGCGGATCACCCGGCTGCTCGGCATCGGGGGTCGCCGGTCGGTGGATTCGTTCCACCGGGAATTGGGAAAGATCATGTGGGACCACTGCGGCATGGCCCGGAATGCGAGCGGACTCACCCGCGCGCTGGAGCTGATTCCCGCGCTCCGGGAGGAGTTCTGGGCCGACCTCCGGCTGCCCGGATCCGGGGATGCCCTGAACCAGTCGCTGGAAAAGGCGGGCCGGGTGGCGGACTTCCTGGAGTTCGCCGAGCTCATGTGCATCGACGCGCTGCACCGGGAAGAGTCGTGCGGCGGTCACTTCCGGGAGGAGCACCAGACGCCCGATGGGGAGGCGAAGCGGAACGACGATGATTTCGCCTATGTCGCCGCCTGGGAGACCCCCGGCGACGGCCGTCCTCCGATCCTCCACAAGGAACCACTCGTCTTCGAGAACATTCACCTCGCCACCCGGAGCTACAAGTGAACCTCACCCTGCGCATCTGGCGCCAGGCCGGCCCCTCGGTTCCGGGACGGCTCGAGACGGTGCAGGCCACCGACGTCAATCCGGAGATGTCGTTTCTGGAAATGCTCGACGTGGTGAACGAGGATCTGATTGCGAGGGGCGCCGAGCCGGTCGCCTTCGATCATGACTGCCGTGAGGGGATCTGCGGGGCATGCAGCATGACGATCAATGGCGTGCCGCACGGCCCGAACCGGGCCACCACGACCTGCCAGCTTCACATGCGGTTCTTCCGCGACGGCGACACGATCACCATCGAGCCGTTTCGGGCCACTGCCTTTCCCGTGCTCCGGGATCTCATCGTCGACCGGTCGGGCCTGGACCGGATCATCGCGGCCGGGGGGTATATCAGCGCGAGCACCGGAAGTGCTCCGGACGCCAACGCCATCCTGATTCCCAAGGAGGCTGCCGACCGTGCCATGGACGCGGCGCAGTGCATCGGGTGCGGCGCCTGCGTCGCGGCGTGTCCGAACGCCTCGGCGATGCTCTTCACCGGAGCCAAGGTGATGCACTTCGGCCTCCTCCCCCAGGGCCAGCCGGAACGGCACCGGCGGGTGGTGGCCATGGTGCACATGATGGACGAGGCGGGGTTCGGAGGATGCACCAACTTCGGGGAGTGTCACGAAGCCTGCCCGAAGGAGATTCCCCTGGAGGCGATCGCGCGGCTGAATGCCGATTTCTTTCGGGCCAGATTGGTGTCGCGGGACGGCGAAGCGGCCTGAGGAAGTTGGAAATCTGAAGTTTGAAGGAGGCCTGCCCCTCCCCGGATTGAACCGTCCCGATCTCGCTCCCGCGACATCGGCCCGAACTTACGACAGACTTCACACTTCGAATTTCACACTTCGAACTTCGTACTACATCCGGGGAAGCGTCACTCCCCGTTGGGCCTGGTACTTGCCGGCCTTGTCCCGGTAGCTCACTTGACACTCATCATCGGCATCGGCCTCGAAGAAGAGGACCTGACAGATCCCCTCGTTGGCGTAGACCCGGGCGGGGAGGGGAGTGGTGTTGCTGATCTCCAGGGTGACGTGCCCCTCCCACTCGGGCTCGAACGGGGTGACGTTGGTGATGATCCCGCAGCGCGCATAGGTCGACTTTCCGACGCAGATGGTCAGGACGTTCCGCGGAATCCGGAAGTACTCGACCGACCGTGCCAGGGCAAATGAGTTCGGGGGAACGAGGCAGATCTCCCCTTCGTACTCGACGAAGCTCCGGGCATCGAAGTTCTTCGGATCCACAATCGCCGAGAGCGCATTGGTGAAGATGCGGAACTCGGGGGCGACCCGCATGTCGTACCCATACGACGACACGCCGTAGGAGATCACGCGATCTCCGTCCGCCGCGGGCTTCCGAATCTGGCCGTCGACGAAGGGTTCGATCATGCCATGCTCGCGTGCCATGCGGCGGATCCAACGGTCGGACTTGATGGACATCGGGTGGGTCCGGGGTGAGAGGGAGGGGAGGGGAAAGGTCCTCTCGGTAAATATAGCCGGAACCGCAAGTTGCGGACGATGCGCGGCTTGAACTGCGTTACGGAACGGTATAGATTCGGGCTTCGTCCCTGAGGTCACGGTTCCTGCCACCGGGGTTCGGTTCCAATGTTGCAGCCATATGTGCCAGTTCTGGTGCTCATCGGGTTCGTGGTCGTCAATGCGATCGGGATGCTGGTCCTGTCGCATGTGCTGTCCAGCTACCGGCGCAGTGCCGTCAAGCTGGCGCCGTATGAGTCGGGTGTCCCCGTCCTCGGCGATGCCCGGGAGCGGTTCTCGGTGAAGTTCTATCTCGTGGCGATGCTCTTCATCATCTTCGACATTGAAACCGTCTTCATGATTCCCTGGGCCGTCGCGGTGCGGCAGCTGAGCGATCTCGCGGGACTCCTCCTCATCGAAATGTTCGTGTTCGTCGCCATTCTCGCGGTCGGATACGTGTACATCTGGAAGCGTGGAGCGTTGCAATGGGATTGACCCCCACGACGGAAGCCACCGATCTGCCCGACATCCCTCCGGAGGCGTCGGCCAACTTTCTCACGACCCGGCTCGATGCGCTGGGAAGCTGGGTCACGAACTGGGCCCGGTCCAACTCCCTCTGGCCGATGCCGTTCGGGACCGCCTGCTGCGCCATCGAGTTCATGGCGTCGGCCGCCAGCCGGTACGATCTGAGCCGGTTCGGCATGGAACGGATGAGTTTCTCGCCGCGCCAGGCCGACGTCCTCATCTGCGCCGGACGGCTCCCCTTCAAGCTGGCGCCGATCATCCGGCGGGTCTGGGATCAGATGCCCCAGCCCAAGTGGTCGATCTCGATGGGCGCGTGCGCATCGACCGGGGGGATCTTCGACACCTATGCGATGGTGCAGGGGATCGACACCATCATCCCGGTGGATGTGTACGTCCCCGGGTGCCCTCCCCGACCCGAGGGCCTGATTTACGGCATCATGCTGCTTCAGAAAAAGATCCGCGGGGAACGGCTCTCCGACACCTCCCTGCGGGTGGAGCATCTCACCGACCCGGAAACCGGGCTCTTCCTCCCGCCGGAGAGGGTGGACGAGCTGTCGGAACCGTTCGGGAACTCCATCCACCAGACCCGCAGCGCATGAGCGCCGCCCCGCTCTCGCCCTCCGTGGCGACACTCCGGACCATGTTCGGGGACGCCATCGGTCGCAGTGTCGTCTCCTGCGGTGACACCATCATCTACCTGGATCGGGACCGGGCTCACGAGATCCTGGCCTGGCTCCGGGAGACCCCCGGAGAAGAGTTCGACTTTCTCACCGACATCACGGCGGTGGAGTACCGGGACCCCGAGCGCCCCCTCGAAGTCGTCTACCAGCTCCGGTCTCTGACTCGACGGGCCGACCTGCGCGTCAAGATCGCCCTCCCCGCCGACAGCCCCGATCTCGAAGTGGACTCGGTGACCGACATCTGGCGCGGGGCCAACTGGCTGGAGCGGGAGGTCTATGACATGTTCGGGATCCGATTCGCCGGGCACCCCGACCCGCGCCGCATTCTGATGTGGGAGACCTACGCCGAGGGCCATCCACTGCGAAAGGCCTTTCCGTTGCGGGGACGGTTCTCCCGGTCCGAGCAGGTCCGGCAGGCGCTCGCGGCCGAACCGGAGGCGCATTATTCCCACGAGGAACTCTCCCTGGCGGCCGCCGCTCGTGAGCTCCCCGAGGATATGCGGCAACGGTTGTCCGAGGGAAGCAAGGGAGAAGTCCGATGACCACCCGGACCGTGGAACTGGCCCTGGCCACCCCCGGCCTCGACGAACGGGGGCGGGCGGTGCGCCATCCCCTCGGCGTCAGTTCCACCGAGATCGAGCCCGGGGCGGAGCCGATGATCGTGAACATCGGACCGCAGCATCCGGCGACCCACGGCGTGCTCCGGCTGCTGGTCGAGCTCGACGGCGAGACGGTGCGGCGCGTCGTCCCCCACATCGGGTACCTCCATTCGGGCTTCGAGAAGCTCGGTGAGTACCGGCACTACAATCAGATCATCCCGCTGACCGACCGCACCGATTACCTCTCTCCGATGGCCAACAACGTGGGCTTCGCCCTGGCCGCGGAAAAGCTCATGGGCATCGAGATCACACCCCGGTGCCGGGTGCTCCGGGTCATCGCCTGCGAGATGAGCCGGATCATCAGCCACCTGGTCTGGCTCGGCACCACGGGAATCGACCTGGGCGCGTTTACTCCGTTCCTCTGGTCGTTCCAGGAACGGGAACGCATCTACGACCTGCAGGAAGCGTGGACCGGCGCCCGCCTGACCACCAGCCTGACGCGGGTCGGGGGAATGATGGCGGACGTCCCGGACGGATGGACGAACCGGCTGCGAACATTCTGCCGCACCTTCCCCGATACGCTCCGCGAGGTGGACACGATGTTCACCCGGAACGCCATCTGGATCGGACGCACCCGGGACGTGGGAGCGATCTCGGGGGAGGACGCCATCAACTGGTCCCTCACGGGGCCGATGCTGCGGGCCAGCGGAGTGGACTACGATGTGCGCAAAGATCGCCCGTATCTGGACTACGAGACGTACGATTTCGACGTGCCGATCGGGGAACATGGGGACGTCTACGACCGGTACCGGGTGCGTCTGGAGGAGATGTTCCAGTCCACCCGGATCCTGGAACAGGCGCTCGACCGGCTGGAGCCGGGACCGATCAATGTGGACGACCCCCGGGTGATTCTCCCCCCCAAGAGCCGCGCCATGAGCGACATGGAAGCGATGATCTTCCATTTCAAGCAGGTGATGGAGGGGGTGGCGGCGCCCGAAGGCGAGGCCTATTTCGGCGTCGAAAATCCGAAGGGGGAACTCGGGTACTACCTGGTGTCGGACGGCACCGCGAAGCCGGTGCGCTGGCGGATCCGCCCCCCGTCCTTCATCAATCTGTCGGTGCTGCCAACCCTGTGTGAGGGAGTTCTGCTTTCCGACGTCATCGCTATCAACGCCAGTGTGGACATCGTGATGGGAGAGATCGACCGATGAGTGCCGCGCACGCGACCGAGGCGGGAACCCACCCGCCCGTGTTCACCGGGGACACCCTCGCGCGCCTCGAGGCGCTCTACGACAGCTACCCGACCCGCCAGGCGTGCCTCCTGCCCGCCCTCTGGATGATCCAGGAGGCTCGCGGCTGGATCAGTCCCGAGGCTATCGCCGAGGTGGCCACGGTCCTCGGGCTCACTCCGGCCCACGTGCGCGGCGTGGTGACCTTCTACACGATGTATCATCAGCACCCCATGGGCCGCCACGTCATCCAGGTGTGCACCACGTCCCCCTGTCACCTGAACGGATCGGCCGACGTGGTGGGCGCTCTCCTGAAGGAGACCGGATGTGGCGAATTGGGCGCGACCAGCCCCGATGGACGGTTCACCGTGGTCGAGGTCGAGTGCCTTGGTGCGTGCGGCTTTGCCACTCCGATGCTGATCGACGACGACTTCATCGAGAGCGTGACGCCGGAGCGGGTCGCCGGTCTTCTGCAGAGGTACGAATAATGGGATTTCCCCATCCGATCCATCCCGGGGAAAACCCGGTTCTCTCGACGCATTTCGGTGACCCCGGAGCCCACTCTCACGCCGGCTGGGTCGAGCGCGGGGGATATACCGCGCTGCGCCAGGCCCTCGCCATGGCGCCCAGCGAGGTCGTGGAGGTGGTAAAGGCCTCGGGACTGCGAGGCCGGGGCGGAGCGGGGTTTCCGACCGGACTCAAGTGGTCGTTCATGCCGAAGGAGGACGGCCGCCCGCACTTCCTCGTCTGCAATGCGGACGAATCGGAGCCGGGCACGTTCAAGGACCGCGAGATCATGCGCTGGACGCCCCACGCCCTGATCGAGGGGTGCGCCATCGCGAGTCATGCCATCGGCGCCGAGCGCTGCTACATCTACATCCGCGGCGAGTTCACCGAACCGTGGCGCATCATGACCGAGGCGGTGGAGGAGGCCTATGCCGCCGGGGTGCTGGGGGCCTCGGCGTTGGGGTCGGGCCGGCGGATCGACATCGTGCTGCATCGCGGGGCCGGGGCGTACATCTGTGGCGAAGAAACCGCCCTGATGAACAGCATCGAGGGCAAGCGCGGCAATCCCCGCATCAAGCCCCCATTTCCCGCCCAGGCGGGACTGTTCGGACTCCCCACGACCATCAACAACGTCGAGACCCTGGCCGCCGTCCCTCATATCCTGACCCGCGGGGCCGACTGGTATCGGGGTCTGTCGCTCGGCAACTCCAAGAGTACCGGGACCAAGCTGATTTCGGTCTGCGGTCATGTCATGCGCCAGGGGAACTACGAGATCACGCTGGGCACCCCGATGCGGGATCTCATCTTCGACATGTGCGGCGGCATGCGTCCCGGACGCACCCTGAAGGCCGTGATTCCCGGAGGCTCCTCGGTGCCGATCCTGAACGCCACGGAGGTCGAGGGCTGCGTGACCGACTACGAGGGTGTCGTGGCGGCGGGATCGATGCTCGGCTCGGGGGGAATGATCGTCATGGACGACTCCACCGACATCGTCTACGAGATCTACCGGCTCACCCGGTTCTATGCCCATGAGTCGTGTGCCCAGTGCACGCAGTGCCGAGAGGGGACCGGGTGGACGGTCCGCATTCTCGAACGGATTCTCCGGGGCGAGGGAAAAGCCAGCGACCTGGATCTGCTGCTCGACCTCGCGGAGAACATGACCGGCAAGACCATCTGCGTCCTGAGCGATTCCTGCGCCGCACCGGTGGTCAGCGGCATTCAGAAGTTTCGCGCCGATTTTGAGGCCTACCTGACGGCCGGGCGCCCCCACGCGCTCGCCGGAGTGTGAACCGATGACAACCGAACTGGTCACCCTGACGATCGACGGTGCCACGGTCTCCGTTCCCAAGGGAACGACGCTGATCGAGGCCGCCAAGCAGGCGGGGGTGCTCATCCCGCATTACTGCTACCATCCGTCGCTCCCCTCTCCGGCGGTGTGCCGGATGTGTCTCGTGGAGGTGGAGAAGGCACCCAAGCTTCTGCCCGCCTGTGTCACGACCGTGGCGGATGGTCAGGTGGTTCAGGTCCACAGTCCGGCCGCGGAAAAGGCGCGCGAGGGGGTGCTGGAGTTCCTGCTCATCAACCATCCCCTCGACTGCCCCATCTGTGACCAGGCGGGGGAGTGCGAGCTCCAGGACTATGTTTTCCAGGAGGGCCGCTCCGGCACCCGCTACGCCGACTACCCGAAACGGTTCAATCCGGTGGAGGAGTTCGGACCGGATGTCCTCTACGTCCCCAACCGCTGCATCCTCTGCACCCGGTGCGTGCGATTCATGGACGCCGTGGCGGAGACACCGGTGCTGAATGTGTCGGAGCGGGGGGACCGGGCCTACATCGGCATCGATCCCGCGCACGCCCTGGATCATCCCTGGGCGGGTAACGTGGTGGACCTCTGCCCGGTCGGATCCCTGATTTCGAAGGATTTCCTGCACAAGGCCCGGGCCTGGGATCTCGACAAGAGCCCGAGTGTCTGCCCCGGCTGCAGCCAGGGATGCAACATCATGATCGACACGCGCGACGATGTGGTGGTTCGGCTCCGCCCGCGACCCAACCTCGATGTCAACCGCCACTTCATCTGTGACCATGGCCGGCTCGACTACCGATGGATGAACCGGGGCGACCGGGTCGAGGCCCCCCTGATCCGCGAGGGGGGACGTCTGCGGGCCACCGATTGGGACGATGCGCTCGATCGGCTCTCCGCCGCCGTCGGGGACGCGGGGCAGGGGGACGTGGTCCTCCTGGCCTCCGCACGCGCCTCCACCGAGTCGCTCGGGCTGCTCCACCGCCTGGCGGAAGCCGCGGGGGGAACGGTGAGGGCCGCGGTGCACATCCCGCAGGGCGAGGAGCACTCGCTTCCGGGCATACCCCATCTGGCCCTGCGGGCGGAGCGGGTTCCCAATGCTCTCGGGGCCCGCCTCGTCGGGTACACCGATGCCTGGAACGCCGCGCTCGACCGGGTGGCCTCTGCGGCCCTGGTGATGGTCCTGGATCTGAACCTGCCCGAGCTCCTCGACCGGCTCGCGGCGGCCACCGGGGTGGTGTGCGTGCTTGACACGATCGACCGGGAGTGGCCCGTCGCCGTGAGCCACGTCCTTCCCGTTTCGACCATGGCCGAGGAGCAGGGAACCTGGATCAATCGGGACGGCCGGGCCCAGGCGTACCACCCCGCCCGTCATGCCCCGGGCATGGCGCGACCCGCCTGGTGGGTGGCCGCCGAGGCCTGGTCCCGGCTCGAACCGGGGCGACAAGCGGAGGCGGGGGTGGATGATGCCATGGCCAGTGTGGCCTCGGTCATCCCGGCGCTCGACGGACTCACGCCCTCGCGGCTGGGACTGACCGGGCGGATCGTCGCCGGCGCGGGAGTCCACGGATGACCCCGGAGCTCAAGGGGTTCCTGCTGCTGTCCACTCTCAAGATGCTCGCCGTGTTCACGGTCACCATGGTCGGGGTGGCCTTGCTCACGCTGATGGAGCGGAAGGTGTCCGCCTGGATGCAGAACCGGCGGGGCCCGAACCGGGTCGGGTGGGCCGGCCTCCTGCAACCCGCCGCCGACGGCGTGAAGAACATCCTGAAGGAGGAGACCCTCCCGGGACAGGCCAACCCGATCATCTTCATGCTGGCTCCCGCTCTCGCCTTCATCCCGGCAATGCTCCTCGGGGCGGTCATTCCCTGGGGGGCTCCCGTCCAGGTCGACTTCGACTTCATGCTTCCCCTGGTGGGACGCTTCGTGCACCAGGGCCTGATGCCCCTGGCAGTGGTGGACCTGCCGATCGGATTTCTCTTCGTCCTGGCCATCAGTTCCCTCGGGGTGTACGGGATCGCCTTGGCCGGCTGGTCCTCGAACAGCAAGTACAGCCTGCTGGGCGGTCTGCGGTCGAGTGCCCAGATGGTGAGTTACGAGGTCGCGATGGGGATGAGCCTGATCCCGGTGCTCCTCCTGTCGGGGAACGTGTCCTTCGGTGCCATCATTGCGGAGCAGCAGCAAGGACTCTGGTTCGTGCTGCCACTCTTCCTCTCGTTTTTCCTCTTTCTGATCTCCGGATTTGCGGAAACAAACCGGCTCCCCTTCGACATGCCCGAGGCGGAGTCCGAACTGGTCGCGGGATATCATACCGAATACAGCGCGATGAAGTTCTCGATGTTCTTCATCGCGGAGTATGCCAACATCGTGACCATCGCGGCGATGGTCGTCACCCTCTTCTTCGGCGGATGGGACATCCCGTTCACGCGCTGGGACGAAGGGGGAGGGATAGTGCCGGCGGTGGCCACGGCCGGGGTCATGTTCCTCAAGGTGCTGTTCTGGATCTTCTTCGTCATGTGGATCCGCTGGACCCTACCCCGGTTCCGATACGACCAGTTGATGGCCATCGGGTGGAAGTTCATGCTCCCCCTGGCTCTCGCGTACATCATGGTGACCGGGTTTGCCATCGTCGGCATCGACCAGGGCCTTGGGGTGACCAGTCCGCGCCTCAAGATGTTCCTTCTGTTCGGGCTGAATCTGGTCCTGGGGTATCTCGTGTTCTTCATTCTTGACCGCGGGGTCATCATCTCGGGGGTGGGCCCGCGGCGGTCTGTTCTTCCGATGGCGGAGCCTGGCCGCTCCGAGGGAGTGTCCTGATGGCGATCGGCGTCAAGGTTCTCACCCGACCGGGACGGGAAACCAGCTACATCCGGGCCGCGTTGACGGGAATGGCCCTCACATTCCGCCACATGTTCGAGCCCAAGGTCACGATGCAGTACCCGGAGCAGAAGAGCACCGACGAGTGGAGCCTTTCGCCGCGGTGGCGGGGCACCCACCGGATGATGGCCGACGAGCAGGGACGCTCGAAGTGCGTGGCCTGCGGGCTCTGTCCCCAGATCTGTCCCGCCAACTGCATCAAGTTGGTCCCGGGGGAAGACGAGGCCGGGAATCGCTACCCCCTGATCTATGAGATCGACGAGTTCCGGTGCGTGTTCTGCGGGTACTGCCAGGAGGTGTGCCCCGAGGAGGCCATCCACGTGGGGGTGCACTTTGAGAACGCCGAATACCAGCGGGAGCGGTTCGTGTATGACCTGGAAAGGTTGACCGCCCAGACCCACGCTGTCTCCACCCTGTGGGACCCTGCGGACCCCCGGGGCGAATGATGACCGAACTCGTCTCCTACATCCTCGCGGCGGCCGCGCTGGTGTCCGCCCTGCTGACGATCGTGCAACGGAACCCGGTGGCGGCGGCCATGTGGCTCGTCTCCACGATGTTCGCTCTGGCGGCCATCTACGTGCTGCTGGGCGCGCAGTTCATCGCCGCGATCCAGGTGCTGGTCTATGCCGGCGCGGTGATGGTCCTCTTCCTGTTCGTCATCATGCTCCTCAATCTGGGCCGCGACCAGGGTGATTTCCGGACCGGCCCTATCTGGGTCATGGCGGCAGGCCTCGCGCTGGCCCTGGCGGTGGAGTTGATGGTGCTGGGCCGGTACACCCCCGACCGGCTCGTGGTGGACGTGACCAGCCGACCCGCAGCCGGGGGGGCGGCCAGCGTCCTCGCGATGGGGGATTCTCTCCGCCTGTTGACGGAGACCCGGGGCGCGGTGGGTGTCGTGGCCGAGCCTCTCTTCCGAAACTACCTGGTGCCGTTCGAGATCACGTCCATCCTCCTGCTCACCGCCGCGGTCGGGGCGGTTGTCCTCGCAAAGCGGAAACTCTGATGCTCCTTGGCCCTGCCCTGACCCTCTCGGCTCTGCTGTTCTGCATCGGCACGGTGGGTGTTCTCGTCCGCCGAAACGCCATCGTGGTCTTCATGTGTGTCGAGCTCATGCTGAACGCGGTCAACCTCACGTTCGTGGCTTTGGCGCAATACCATGGCCTGGGCGGGCAGGTGATGGTGTTCTTCGTGATGACGGTCGCCGCCGCCGAGGCCGCTGTCGGTCTGGCCATCATCCTGGCCATGTTCCGTCACGGGGCCAGCATTGACCTCCGGTCCACCACCCTCCTGCACGGATGAGCATGTCCTCGTTCCTTTTCCCGGCGCTGGCCCTGACCCAGGAGGCGGCGGGCACACCCCTCCCCGTCGCCGTCCAGCTGGTCTGGCTCACGATTGCCCTGCCACTGGTCGGATTCCTGGCCAATGGCATCCTGGCTCTCCGACGGCCCACGGCCACCGGGCTGGTGTCCCTGATCGGGCCGGGCGTTCTCCTCGCCGCCTTCGGCGTGGCGGTCGCGGCCTTCCTGGGATACAGCGGGTCCGGAGCGCATGAGCCCGCGCTGATCCCCCTCTGGTCCTGGATCGCGGCCGGACGCCTCTCCCTCGATCTCACGCTCCAGGTCGATCAGCTCTCCCTCGTGATGCTGCTCGTGGTCACCGGAGTCGGGAGCCTGATTCACCTGTTCAGTGTCGGCTACATGAGGACCGACCCGGGATACGCGCGCTACTTCGCCTACCTGAACCTGTTCGTCGTCTTCATGCTGGTCCTGGTGCTCGGATCCAGCCTCCCGGTTCTCTTCATCGGATGGGAGGGGGTCGGACTCTGCAGCTACCTCCTCATCGGCTTCTGGTATACCGAGAAGGCCAACGCCGACGCGGGCAAGAAGGCCTTCATCGTGAACCGGATCGGCGATTTCGGCGCCTTGATCGCGATGTTCATGCTGTGGCACACCGTGGGGAGCCTCAGTTTCACCGAGATCACAGCCCGCGCCCCGGAACTCTTCCCGGTGGGGGGAGCGGTCATCACGGCCATCACCCTGTTCCTGTTCCTCGGCTGCGCCGGAAAATCCGCCCAGATCCCCCTCTACGTGTGGCTGCCCGACGCCATGGCGGGCCCCACGCCGGTGTCCGCCCTCATCCACGCCGCCACGATGGTGACGGCCGGAGTCTATCTGGTGGCGCGCACCAGCGTGCTCTTTGCCCTGGCGCCGACCACCGGGATGGTGGTCGCGGGAGTCGGGGCGCTGACCGCGCTCTTCGCCGCCACCATCGGGCTGAGGCAGTATGACATCAAGAAGGTCCTGGCCTACTCGACAGTGTCCCAGCTGGGTTACATGTTCCTCGCCGTGGGGACCGGGGCCTGGGCCGCGGGCATCTTCCACCTCGTCACCCACGCCTTCTTCAAGGCACTCCTCTTTCTGGGGGCCGGCAGCGTGATCCACGCGATGCACCATGCCTACCATGCCACCCACTCCCACGAAGACGCCCAGGACATGCGCAACATGGGGGGGCTGCGCTCGGCGCTTCCCTGGACCTGGATTCTGATGTGGCTCGCGACCCTCGCCATTGCCGGAGTTCCCGGGTTCTCCGGATTCTTCTCGAAGGACGAGATCCTGGCGTTCGCGTTTTCCCGGGGAGCAGACGAGCCGATCTGGTACCTTTTCTGGGCCATGGGAGCGCTCGCGGCACTGCTCACGGCATTCTACATGGCTCGCCTGATGATCATGACCTTCCATGGGTCCAATCGCACCGGAACGGCGGAGCGGCCCCACCTGCATGAGGCGCCCTGGATCATGACCGGCCCCCTTGCCGTGCTGGGCGTGCTGGCGGTGATCGGGGGAGTGCTCAACCTGCCCGCCTTCATGCCCGCGGGGCCGCATCATCTGCTCGACGACTGGCTCGAGCCGGTCCTGGCTCCCGCGCTCGCCATCCTTCCCGTGGAGCTGCCCCATGGTGCCACGGAGACGGCGCTCATTCTCGGGGCGATCGCCATCGCGGTGATCGGCCTGGCCTGGGGAATCCGGGCCACGCTCCGGGCCGACACCGTTCCTGCCCGCGAGGCTGAACCGGACGTGGGCTGGGCCCGGCTCCTGTACGAGAAGTATCGGGTGGACGAGTTGTACCACGAGTTCATCGTCGGCCCCCTGGTCACCCTGTCCCGGGTGGTGCTCTGGAAGGGAATGGACCAGGGAGTAATCGACGGAGGGCTGGCCAACGGCTCGGCCCGGTTGATGCGCGGCCTGGGACGGGTGGGAAGCCGCCTGCAGTCCGGGCAGGTCGGAGTGTACGTCATCTTCTTCCTGGCTGGCGTGGTGTGGGTCCTCTACGCCGTGGGGCGCTAGAACCATGGCTGCCTTCCTCGACTCCGTTCTCTACGGGCAGTGGATCCTCCACGCCCTCATTCTGGTGCCGCTCCTCGGGGTCCTTCCGGTGGCGCTGGCTCCCGCCCGCCATGCCCGGTCCCTCACCCTCGGCATCACCGCCCTGGAGTTCGTGCTCTCCCTCGGTCTCTGGTGGGTCGATCTCTCCGCCGGGACCATGGCCCTGGTGACCACGACTCCCTGGTTGCCCGCCTGGGGGATCCACTACACCCTCGGAATCGATGGCATCAGTCTCTTCATGGTTCTGCTCTCGACCGGACTGACCCTGCTGGCGGTGCTGGGGAGCTGGACCTACATCACCACGAAGGAACGCGGCTATTACGGCTTCCTGCTGACCCTGCTGGCGGGGATGCTCGGCGTCTTCCTGGCGCTCGACCTCTTCGTGTTCTACGTGTTCTGGGAGCTCATGCTCATTCCGATGTACTTCCTCATCGGGATCTGGGGCGGCCACAACCGTCTGTACGCCGCGATCAAGTTCTTCGTGTTCACGATGGCCGGGTCGCTGCTGATGCTGGTGGCCATCCTCGCCATGGTCTGGCGGATCGGCGAGGCCACGGGAACCCTGTCGTTCGACTATCAGCATCTCCTGGCCAACGCCGGTCATCTCGGTTCCCTCGCGCCGTGGCTCTTCACCGCCTTCGCCCTGGCCTTTGCCATCAAGGTGCCGGTCTTCCCGTTCCATACCTGGCTGCCCGACGCCCACGTCGAGGCGCCGACGGCCGGAAGCGTCATCCTCGCGGGCGTGCTGCTCAAGATGGGCGCCTACGGGTTTCTCCGGTTCGCCATTCCCTTCTTCCCTGAGGTGGCCCTCGGCTCGTTCGTTTCGGGCCTGGTGGCGGTGCTGGCCGTAATCGGGATCATCTACGGCGCCCTGGTCGCCATGGTCCAGCCCGACATCAAGAAGCTGGTGGCCTACTCCTCGGTCAGCCACCTCGGGTTCGTCATGCTGGGCATCTGGGCTGGAACGGTGCAGAGCGTGCAAGGGGCGATGATGGTGATGATCGGGCATGGTTTCTCCACCGGGGCGCTCTTCTTTCTCATCGGCATGCTGTATGAGCGCCGCCACACCCGGGAGATCTCCGCCTTTGGTGGTTTGGCCCGGGTGATGCCGGTCTTCAGCCTCATCTTCACGGTGGTGGCCCTCGCCTCGGTGGGCCTTCCGGGACTGAACGGGTTCGTCGGGGAATTCCTGGTGCTCCTCGGGAGCTACGGCACGTTCCCTCTGGCCACGGTTCTCGCCACAACCGGTGTCATCTTCGCGGCAGCCTATCTCTTGTGGGCTCTCCAGCGCATCATTTTCGAACGTCTCAACCCCGACACCAATGCCGGTCTCCCCGACCTCACCTCCCGTGAGCTGCTCGTGCTGATGCCCCTCCTGGCGGGCATCCTCTGGATGGGTCTCTACCCGAACCCCGTCCTTCGGCGGATCGAGCCCGCCACCCGGCACTATCTGGAGACGGTAGGAATCCCCGCTCCGCCCCCCGGTCCCGGCCCCGTCGTCGCGGGAGGTGCACCATGATCCTCGACCTCGACACTGCCCTCGGCATCACGCTCGCGCTGCTCCCCGAGCTCGTCCTGACCCTGGCCGCCGTGGTGGCACTCCTCGCCACCGCCTGGCGGCACACGACCCCGGCCGATTCCCGCCTCATCGGATGGATCAGCCTCGCCGGTACCGGACTCGCCACCGTGGCCCTCGCTGTCCTCTGGGCATGGTCCCCGGACTCCCGCGGCTCCCTGGCCATGGTGGCGATGGACGGGTTCCGCTACGCCTCTCTCGGGATCATCCTCCTCGCCACGGCCGGCTCCATTCTCTTCAGCCTGGCCTACATGGAACGCGAGGAGATGAACGCTCCCGAGTACTACGTCCTGATCCTCCTGGCCGCCACGGGCATGCTGTTCCTGGCGGGAGCCACCGATCTCATCGTGCTCTTTCTCGGGCTCGAGGTCATGTCCGTGGCCATGTACGTGTTGGCGGGGTACGATCGCCGAAGCCGATTCTCGAGTGAGGCCGCCCTCAAATACTTCCTGATCGGGGCCTTTGCCTCCGCGTTCCTGCTGTACGGCATCGCGCTGCTCTATGGGGCCACTGGCCACACCGACTTCCGCAGCATCGGGCTCATTCTCCAACCGCCGGTCTCCACGATGGGTGCGCTGGGCATCGGCCTCCTTCTCGTGGCGCTCGCCTTCAAGGTCTCGGCGGTCCCTTTCC
Source organism: Gemmatimonadales bacterium (assembly GCA_041741375.1). Classification (GTDB taxonomy): domain Bacteria; phylum Gemmatimonadota; class Gemmatimonadetes; order Gemmatimonadales; family GWC2-71-9; genus OFTM291. The sequence goes on from JBGSKF010000241.1 coordinate 56,692, forward strand.
ACATGTGGGCTCCCGACGTCTATGACGGAGCCCCCACTCCCGTGACCGGCTTCATGGCCACGGGCGTCAAGGCGGCCGGGTTCGTGGCGCTCACCCGGGTCCTGATCGAAGCCCTCCCGGGGGCCACCTCGGTCTGGATGCCGGTTGTGGGCGTGCTGGCCGGCGCCTCGATGATCGTGGGAAATCTGGTGGCGCTCTCGCAGCGCTCGCTGAAGAGGATGCTGGCCTGGTCCTCCGTGGCCCACGCCGGGTATCTGCTCCTGGCGGTGGCGACCGGCACACGCCTCGGGATCACCGCCATGCTGGTGTATCTCCTGGCCTACGTGCTCACGACCCTGGCCACCTTCGGGGTACTTGCCGTGCTCGGACGGGGCGGGGAAAGAGATGTGACTCTCGACTCCCTCGCGGGGCTGGGCCGGACTCGTCCCGGTCTCTCGCTGGCCCTCACCATTGCGATGCTCTCCCTTCTCGGTTTCCCGGGAACATTCGGCTTCATCGGAAAGTGGACAATCCTGACCGCCGCCGTGAGCGAGCACCACCTCGTCCTGTCGGTGCTCCTGGTCGTGACGAGTCTGGTGTCCGCGGGCTTCTATCTCCCGGTCATCATGGCGATGTACATGCGCCCGGCCGCGGATGACGAGGCCCACGCCCATGTCTGGATGAGTTCCCCCGCGGCCGCCACCGTGGCGTTTGCGGTGGCCCTGGTTGTCGTCTTCGGGTTCTGGCCTCTGCCTGCGCTCGACACGGCGTTGGAGGGTGCCCGGGCTCTGGTCGAAGCCACGCTCCACGCCCCATGAGCAGACGGAGGATGTCATGACCGAGTATGCCGCCGCACCTCCACGGCATGTTTTCCGGGAGTATGACGTTCGCGGTCTGGTGGACAGTGAACTGACTCCAGCACTCGCCGCCGCGTTGGGAAGGGCCTTCTGTAGTTCCGTCCAATCCAGCCCGGGACAGACGGGACCGCCACGCATCGTGGTGGGCCGGGACAACCGGCCCTCCGGGGGAGCCTTGTCCCAATGGGTGTGTCGAGGAATCGCCGAGGCGGGGGGCGTGGCCATCGATATCGGCATGCTTCCCACGCCGGCTCTCTATTTTGCCGTGCACCACCTCCAGGCGTCCGCGGGAGTCCAGGTCACGGGATCCCACAACCCACCCGAGTACAACGGATTCAAGCTGGCGCTCGCGACCGGAACCATGCACGGGGATGCCATCCTCGGGCTCCGCGATCTCATCGTGTCCCGGAGCTGGGACACCGGGACGGGAACCGTCGAGGGGCAGGGGGGGATTCTCGAGGCCTACCGTCAGGCGATCGTGAGCCGCCATCGGGTCGCGCGGCCGGTCCGAGTGGTCGTGGATTGTGGCAACGGCGTGTCCTCCCTCGTGGCGGTCGCCACCCTGGAGGCACTGGGGATCGAGGTCATTCCCCTCTTCTGCGAGTCGGACGGCACCTTTCCCAACCATCATCCCGATCCCACGGTGCCCGAGAACCTCCGGGATCTGCAGGATGCGGTCCGCCGGCATCGGGCGGAACTGGGGATCGCCTTCGACGGAGATGGTGATCGCATCGGCGCGGTGGACGAAACCGGGCGTATCATCTTCGGGGATCAACTGATGATCCTCTTCGGCCGGGACGCGGTCCGCCGGTTCGGTCCCGGCATCCCGGTCATCTTTGACGTGAAGTGCTCCAATGCGCTTCCCGCAGCCCTCACAGCGGCCGGGGCGGAGCCGATCATGTGGAAGACGGGTCATTCCCTCATCAAGGCGAAGATGCAGGAGACGGGGGCTCCCCTGGCCGGTGAGATGAGCGGACACATCTTCTTCGGCGGGGACTGGTTCGGCTTCGACGACGCGCTCTTCGCCGCCGCGCGCCTTCTGGAGATCACGGCCTCCGGACCCGGGGGATTGGCAGCTCTGCTGGCCGACATTCCGGCCACAGTGGCCACGCCGGAACTCCGGCTGGCCTGCGAGGAAGAACGAAAGTTCGCCATCGTGGAGGAGGCCGCCGCGGTCTTCGCGGACCGCTATCCCGTCAACACCATCGACGGGGTTCGCATCGCCTTTCCCGACGGGTGGGGACTCGTGAGGGCCAGCAACACCCAACCGGTCCTGGTGGCACGGTTCGAGGCGAACACGGAGGCGACCCTTCAGCAATACCGCGACGAGGTGATGTCGTGGCTTGCCGCCCGCGGCGTGGCGTCAGGGTAGGTCATGTTCGCGCTGAACCGGCGCACCGCGCTCGTGCTGGCCGGTCTCGCCGGGATCCTGGTGGTGTCGCGGTGGATGGCGGCTCTCGCCGTCGAACGCTGGTGGCGCAGCGCACTGAACACCGACCTGGCCACCTTCGGAACCTGGTGGCATCTGCTCGGCACCACGCTGGATGCGGTGGCGATCGCGATCGGATTCTCCTGGCTCCTCATTCATTTCCTGCATGCGGTGACCCGTGCGGGTCCCGGTGATCCGTCGGGAGAGATGGGGCCCAGCCGCCTCGGCACCATCCCCCGGCCCGTGCTCCGGCGCATCACCATCCTCCTGGCCTTTCTTCTCGCGGTCCTCACCGGAGCTGGATTTTCCCGGTGGACCGACGAGGTCGTGCTGGTGTGGCAGGGAGTCCCGTTCGGAATCCGGGATCCCTCTTTCGGCCGGGACATCGGCGACTGGGTGGCGGCGATCCCCCTCTGGAATCACATCCACGACACGATCGTCAGCCTGGTCCTCCTCGCGACCATCGGGTCTCTGGTGGCCTACGGCCTGGGGGGGGCGCTCGCCATCCGCCGCGGACACCTGCTCGTCTCCTCCAGCGCACGCCGCCATCTCGGTCTGCTGGGGGCCACCGTGGCCGCATGCATCGCGTGGGGATACCTCCTCGTCCCGGCCGAAGTGGCCGGCGGGTTTCCCCAGGTGGTTTCCCCGGCGCAAGTGCGACTCCATGAAACCACCGCCCTCGTCCTTGCCGGTGCCGCGGGCGCGGTGGCGGCCCTGACCCTGGCCTGGGGATTCCGGGCCACCCACATGACGGCCGTCGCCTCCTGGCTCGTCCTCCTCGCCGCCATGGTGATCGTCCGGTTTCTCGCTCCTCCCGATTTTCCGAGTAGGGGCTCGGGTGACGCCACCTGGCTCGATGCCCGGTGGCGCATCGAGCGCGCGGCGTACGGAGTCGACACCCGGGTCCAGGGCGATACTCTTCGGCCGTGGCCCGGATCGGTTCCCGCCTCACCACCTCCGGGCGCGTTGTGGGACCGGGACCAGATCATGCTATCCCTTCCGGCAGCCGATTCTCACCGGGTCGAGTGGGCCAACCGAGGCCGGACAACTGCGGATATCCCGAGCCTCATCTGGTGGGTTCTGGTGAACCGGGGCAATGGAACCCGATTCGACGTCCGCCAACTCCCCGATGACCAGGTGGCACGCGATGGAACCCCGGTGCTTCCTGCCGTGGCCGCGGGAGACCAACCCCTCCTGGGTCCTGGCACGATCCGGCCGGGGGCTCCGGTCCATGTGGTCCTTCCCGATTCCGCCGCCGGGCGCGGAGTGCCGGCTGGCTCCTGGCCTCGTCGCCTTCTCCTGGCCTGGGTCCTTCAGGAGGGCGGAATTGTTTCGGCCGATCCCGGGGCTCGGGTCATCTGGCACCTGGATCCGGCGGACCGGCTCCGGACCGTGGCCCCGTTTGCCGACTGGGTGAGACCGGAGCTGGTCCTCCTGGAGGGGAGGCCGGTCTGGCTCGTGGATGGTGTCGTCACCGCTCCCATCCTCCCGGCCAGCCGACGGCTGCCGTGGAGAGGAGAGTCCGTGGCCTTCGCCCGCGCGGAGTTTCTCGCGGTGATCGGAGCCGAGGAAGGGTCGGTCCGGATCTACCTCCGTCCGGACGCCGGTCCCGTCGGGCTCGCCTGGGCCGCGGTGGCAGCTCCGATGATCTCCCCCACCAGTGATATCCCCTCGCATCTGGAACGAATCGCGCGGTATCCCGGCGGGGTGCTCGAACTTCAGGCCCACCTGTTCGGATCGCCGCTCGCGGGGGCGGAGATCGGCGGTCTCGGCATCGGCACGGCCGACCACACCCTGTTGCTGGGAGTGCTCCTTCCTCCGGGAGGGGGCCTCGGTGAGCAGGGAGGGCCACGATACCATCCGGTCGACTCGGTCATGCGGGGCCTGACTCCGGAGTCCCTGGAGCCACGATGGAACCGCAATCCGCTCCTCCGCCAGATGCGGGACTCGGTCCTGGCCTCGGGGGGACGGGCCCTCCGCGGGGGGCTGCGATACCACGTCTCCGGAAACACTCTGCTCGCCTACCAACCCTGGTATGCCGTGCCGTCCGAGGGTCCGCCGGTTCTTCTGGCCGTCACGGCGGCGAGCGGCGCTCGCATCGGGGTCGATCGCACCCTCGAGGGTGCGCTCGAGGTGCTGGCCGGGCAGCGTGATCCGGCCCTGCCGACGGGACCGGACAGCATGCTCCTGGAGGCGCGAGTCTGGCTCCACCTGGCGGACTCCGCCCTGCGCCGGGGCGACCTGGCGGCCTTTGGGAGCGCCTTCACCGCTCTGCGCGACCTCCTCCTCCGGTAGCCGCTTGTAGGCGATGGGTGGTCGGACTACCTTACGCGCGCCGCGTCACCGGAGAAGGGTGGCGCCCGTGAATCAAACCCTCACTCGAGGTCCAGCGTGAACCTGCACGAGTATCAGGCACGGGCCCTGCTCAAGGCGGCGGGCATCCCGGTACCGGATGGAGATGTTGCCAGCACCCCGGACGAGGTCGAATCGATCGCCCGGCGGCTTGGCCAGCCCGTGGTGGTCAAGGCCCAGGTCCACACGGGAGGACGAGGGAAGGCCGGTGGCGTGAAGCTGGCGTCCACCAGTGCGGAAGCCCGGCGGCATGGGGAGGCCATCCTCGGCATGAGCATCAAGGGGTTGACGGTCGAGAAGGTGCTCGTGGCGCCGGCCGCCGATATCGCGAGCGAGAGCTACGTGGGCATCATCATGGACCGGGAGACGCAGCGTCCGGTGTTCATGGTCAGCCCCGCGGGCGGGGTGGACATCGAAGAGGTCGCCGCGACCACCCCCGACAGGATTACCCGGCTGGCGGTGGACCCCCGCTACGGCCTCCTGCCACACCAGGCACTGGGCCTCGCCTTCTGTCTGTATGACTCCTTTGCCCAGGTGCGCGCCGCGGCTCGCATCCTCCAGCAGCTGTACGAGGTGTTCGTGTCGAACGGTGCCTCCCTGGCGGAGATCAATCCCCTGGTCACGACGCCGGCGGGTGACGTGGTGGCGCTGGACGCCAAGATCACCATCGACGACAACGAACTCGATCGCCGACCCGATCTGGCCGCCCTGCGGGATCTCTCCGCCGAGGATCCCAGCGAGGTGGAAGCCCGGAACGCGGGACTCTCCTTCATCAAGCTGGACGGCAATGTCGGCTGCGTGGTGAACGGGGCCGGCCTGGCGATGGCCACCATGGACCTGGTGAAGTACTACGGGGGGGAACCGGCCAATTTCCTCGACATCGGGGGCAGCTCGAATCCCGAGAAGGTCATCAACGCCCTCAAGATCATCACCCGCGATCCCTCGGTGCGCGCGATCCTCTTCAACATCTTCGGTGGCATCACGCGGACCGATGATGTGGCTAATGGCATCGTCGCGGCCACCCGGTCCTTTTCGGTCCCGGTCCCCATTGTGATCCGGCTGACCGGGACCAACGAGGCCGAAGCCCTCACCATTCTGGAGGCGGCCGGCATGACCGCGTTGAACGACATGGACGAGGCCGTGGAGCGCGTCGTCACCTTGGCCCAGGGGGCCGCATGAGCATCTTCGTCACCGAAGCCACCCGGCTCGTCATTCAGGGCATCACCGGCCGCGAAGGATCCTTCCACGCCCGGCAGATGCTGGAGTATGGAACACCGGTCGTGGCGGGAGTCACGCCGGGGAAGGGAGGGCAGCAGTTCGAGACTGTCCCCGTGTTCAACACCGTGGCCGATGCCGTGGCCCGGACCGGAGCGAACACCTCGGTCATTTATGTCCCCGCCGCCCTGGCCGCCGGAGCCATCTACGAGGCCGCCGATGCCGGCGTGAGTCTCATCGTGTGCATCACCGAGGGCGTCCCGGTCATGGACATGACGCGGGTCATGCCCTATGTCCGCGAGAGGGGCGTTCGCCTGATCGGACCCAATTGTCCGGGACTGATCACTCCGGGTGTGGCCAAGGTCGGAATCATCCCGGGGAACATCTGCGCCCCCGGCCGCATCGGGCTCGTCTCGCGGAGCGGCACGCTGACCTATGAAGTGGTGAATCACCTGACGCGCCAGGGGCTCGGTCAGAGCACGTGCGTCGGGATCGGGGGGGACCCGATCATCGGCACCAATTTCATCGATGTGCTCCAGGCCTTCGCAGCCGACCCGGAGACGGATGCCATTGTCATGATGGGCGAGATCGGCGGCACCGACGAGCAGCAGGCCGCGGCCTGGGTTCGCGAAAACACCTCCAAACCGGTGATCGGGTTCATCGCGGGACAAACCGCCCCGAAGGGGCGACGGATGGGTCACGCCGGTGCCATCATCTCGGGATCGTCGGGGACGGCCGAGGAGAAAATGACCGCGTTTCGGGAGGCCGGCATCTCCGTCATGGAGCGCCCGGTTGACGTGGTCCGGTTGGTTCGCGAGCGCCTTGGTCTCTGACCCTTTTCGACTTCGTCCACTCATCCTTTGCGGGAGCCGACGGACATGGCTGGTCATGTGACACTGGGAATCGTCAAACCGGACGGCGTCGCTTCGGGAAAAGCGGGGCTGATTCTGGCCCATATTGAACGCGCGGGTTTCCGGATCCGGGCAGCCCGCCTGGTCCGACTGGACCGGGCTCAGGCGGAGGCGTTCTATGAGGTACACCGGGGCCGCCCCTTCTTCGAGGAACTGGTGGACTTCATGACCAGCGGCCCCTGCCTTCCGATGGCACTGGAAGCCCCGGATGCGGTCTCGGCCTTCCGCGCCATCATCGGCGCCACCGATCCGGCCGAGGCCGCCGAGGGCACCATACGGAAGCTGTACGCCGAATCCAAGGGGCGGAATGCGGTGCATGGGTCGGACAGTGATGAGAACGCGAGACGGGAAATCGGCTTTTTCTTCCCGGAAGGGGAACTGGCCCGGCTGGCGGGCTGATCCCGGTTCAGTTGCCATAAGGCGTGTGGCTGCGTATGTTTAAGGGCTATGCTCCGGATTGATATTCGAGACCTACTCCGGGGGCCGGTTCGGACTGATTTCGTTCTGGCGCCGGACCATGAGGCGCTTGAAGGCCTCGATGTCCCTCTGGATGGCCCGCTCACGGTTCAGGGCTTGGTGGCCCGAGCGGCCGATGGAAATCACATCTGGGAGGCCACCCTCAGCGGGGTGGTGACCGGAGCCTGCCGGAGGTGTCTGGAAGAGGTCCGAACCGGGATCGACGGGGAGATCCGCGTCGTTTTCAGTTCCGACCCCGACCTGGAGTCCGATCCGGCCGTGTACTCGGTGGACCCGGCGATGACCGCGCTCGACCTCGGGGTCGCGGTACGGGAGGAGCTGGCGCTTCTGGTGCCGGCTTTCCCGCTGTGCCGGGAGTCGTGCGCCGGTCTGTGTGCCCGGTGCGGTATGGATCTGAACGTCGGGGCGTGCCGCTGTGGAGCCCCGGATGACCTTGAAGTGAGGTAGCTATGGCGGTCCCCAAGCGCAGAACCTCGAAGTCCCGGAAGCGACTTCGCCGCGGGCATCATCACGCCGCCTCGGTCGCCCCTCAGGGGTGCGCCCGCTGCGGTTCCCCCAAGCGGAGCCACCGCGTGTGCCCCTCGTGCGGGTATTACGGCGGGGTCAAGCGTCTCGAGGTCGAGGACAGCTGACCGTGATTCGCGTCGCGCTCGACGCGATGGGCGGAGACAGTGCACCCGGGGTGGAGGTCGAGGGCGCTCTCCGCGCCCTCCGGGACCTGCCACCGGGTTTTCTCGTCCAACTCGTCGGGCCGACGGACGTCCTGGAGGCCGAGTTGTCGCGCCACCCCGCGGTCGATCGTTCCCGCATCGAAGTTCATGAAGCCCCCGACGTCATCGGCATGGGAGAGAAGCCGCTGACCGCGGTGCGTCGCAAGCCGAAATCGAGCCTCGCGGTGGGTCTCCAGATGCAGGCCGAGGGTCTCTCGGACGCCTTCGTGTCCGCCGGCAACACCGGGGCACTTCTCGCGGGGTCCACGATATTGCTGGGGCTCCACGACGGAGTCGATCGCGCCTCGGTGGGCGCCCTGCTTCCCACCGCGGACCGCCCCGTCCTCCTGCTCGACGCCGGCGCCAACGTCGACTGTTCCGCGCGGGAGCTGGTCAACTTCGCCTATCTGGGCAGTGCCTACATGCGGGATGTGTTGCGGCGGGACAACCCCGGAGTCGGCCTTCTGAACGTCGGCGAGGAGGACGGAAAGGGAGGCGCCGTCGTCAAGGAGGCCCACCGGCTTCTGCGGTCCGCGCCCCGGATCCGGTATCTGGGCAACATCGAGGGTCGCGACATCCTGCCGGGCCATCCGCGACACGGTCCGGTCGATGTGGTGATCTGTGACGGTCACGTCGGAAACGCGGTGCTCAAGTTCTACGAATCCGTCATTCACATGATCAACCGCCTTCTGGGGCGGGTTCCGGGATTGCTCCAACGCGAGGATATCCGCGAGGCACTCGGCATGCTCGACTATTCCCAATATGGCGGGGCACCCCTCCTCGGGATCCGCGGAGTCTCCATCGTGTGTCACGGATCCTCCCCGGCCAACGCCATCAAGCATGCGATCCGCGTCGCGGTGCAGTCAGTCGAGTCCGGCCTCGACGCCCATATCAAAGCCGAGTTCAGCCTTCACGAGGCCCCGGAGCCCTCCGCATGAGCCCCACACCGATCTGCCGGATCGACGGGATCGGCATCGCCGTGCCGGACCGCGTCGTCACCAACCACGACTTCGAGGCCAGGCTCGACACCAACGATCAGTGGATCGTGGACCGGACCGGGATCCGGGAGCGCCGGTGGGCCGGCCCCGAGACCTCCCTGGCCTCGCTCTGTACCGATGCGTCCCGGGAAGCTCTGGACGCGGCGGGCGTGGACGCGTCCGAGGTGGATGCCATCATTCTGGGGACGGTGACTCCAGATCACCGTCTCCCCTCCACCGCCTGCGAGATCCAGGCGATGCTGGGCGCCCGTCAGGCCATTCCTTTCGACGTGGCCGCGGCGTGCCCGGGGTGGATCTATTCTCTCGCGATCGCCGAAGGGTTCATCGCGGCGGGACGGGCCCGGAACATCCTGGTCATCGGGGGCGAGAAGTTGAGCACCATCACCGACATGGAGGACCGGTCCACGGCCATTCTCTTCGGAGATGGCGCCGGCGCAACCCTGGTCCGGCCGGCCGACGGCGGACCGCGGGGAATGGTCAGTTGCGTACTCGGAGGTGACGGAACCCTTCTCGACCTGCTCTGCATCCCGGGGGGGGGGAGCGCCGACCCCATCAGCCACCAGGTCGTGGACGCACGATCCCAGTTCATGAAGATGAAGGGGCGCGAGGTGTTCAAGGCCGCCGTGCTCGCGATGGCCACCGCGTGTGAAGACGCCCTGGCCCGGGCCGGAGTGGGCGTGGACGAGATCGAGCTGCTCGTCCCGCATCAGGCCAACGTTCGGATCATGGAGGCCACCGCGCGCCATGCCGGCATCCCGATGGACAAGGTCATGGTGAACGTGGACCGGTACGGCAATACCTCCACTGCCTCCATCCCGCTGGCCCTCCACCAGGCCCAGTGCGAGGGACGCCTTCGCCGGGACTCCCTGATCCTCGTCGTGTCCTTCGGGGCCGGGTTCACCTGGGGAGCCGCGGTGATCCGGTGGTGACGGTGCTGCTCTTCCCCGGCCAGGGGGCGCAGAGGGTGGGGATGGGGAAGGACTTGGCGGAGCATTTCCCGGTGGCTCGCGACACGTTCGCCGCCATCGATGATGCGCTGGAGGAGCCCTTGTCGCGTGTCATGTGGGATGGCCCCGAATCCGATCTGCTCCAGACCCGCCATGCCCAACCCGCCATCCTGGCCCACTCGGCGGCCGTCCTGGCCGTGGTGGCCGATCGGCTTGGTTCGGTGGTCGCGGCCGCGGGGCACAGTCTCGGCGAGTACAGCGCCTACGTCGCCGCCGGTTCCCTCTCCGCCACCGGGG
>JBGSKF010000242.1:0-2284 GCA_041741375.1 Gemmatimonadales bacterium
TCGCGGCGTTCCGGGGTCGTCACCAGGCGCCGGAGCACCGCGTTGACCAGGCCGGCGGCCCGGGGATGTCCCCCCTGGCGGGCCAGCGCCACCGCCGTGTCCACCGTGGCATGGACCGGGATCCGGTCGAGGTACACGAACTGATAGGCCCCGAGGTGGAGAATGTCCCGGAGGCCGGGATCGAGACGGGAAAGCGGGTGATGAAGCAGGGGTCGCAGGGCGAGGTCGAGGCCGATGCGGTGACGGCAGACGCCGGCCGCGATCTCATGGGCGAGGTGACGGTCCGCTTCGGCGAGGGGAGTAAGGGCGCGGTCGAGCGCGAGGTCCCACGGCTCACCCTCCCGCAGGGCACTCAGCACGTCGAACGCGGCCTGGCGCACCGCCACGCCGGGGGCGGAGGAGTCGAAGCGCATGGATTGTCCTCCGGCCCGGGCCGAGGGAATCACAGCATGCCGGTGAGCGGGCTCGACGGGACCGCGATCTCGCGTCGCGGCATCCGGCCCGCGAGCCAGGCGGCGCGTCCGGCGCTCACGGCGTCGCGCATGGCACCGGCCATGAGGACCGGGTCCTTCGCCTCAGCCAGGGCCGTGTTCATCAGAATGCCGTCCACCCCCTGTTCCATCACCAGGCAGGCGTCGGACGCGGTGCCCACCCCGGCGTCCACGATCACCGGGACCGAGAGACGGTGGGTGATGGTGCGGATGGTGAAGGGGTTGATCATCCCCAGGCCGCTTCCGATCGGGCTCGCCAGGGGCATTACCGCCGCGCAGCCGGCATCCTCCAGCCGCAGCGCGGTGATGAGGTCGTCACTGGTGTAGGCCAGGACCTGGAAGCCCTCCCCGGCGAGGGTCCGGGCGGCCTCGAGGAGGCCCACGGTGTCGGGCAGGAGGGTCTCCCGGTCTCCGATGACCTCCAGCTTGACGAAGTCGTTGAATCCCGCCTCCCGCGCCAGGCGGGCATAGCGAACGGCGTCCTCCGCGGTGTAACAGCCGGCCGTGTTGGCCAGCAGGAAGAAACGGTTGGGGTCGAGGTGGTGGAGGATCCCCTCCTCCCGGGTCCGGTCGAGGTCCACCCGGCGGACCGCCACGGTGACGATCTCCGCTCCCGAGGCGTCGAGGGAGTCGAGCATGAGGGCGTGGGTGGCATACTTGCCGGTTCCCACCATGAGGCGGGACCGGAACGAGCGCCCGGCGATGGTGAGGAGAGTGTCCTTTCCGGCGGCGGAGAGGGTCGTGGTCATCGGTCACCCACCTCCCACGAAGTGCACCACTTCCACCGAATCCCCCTCGTGAAGCGGGGTCGACTCCAGGTCGGGACGGCGCAGGATGGTCCGGTTCACCTCCACCACCACGGCCCGGGGATCGAGGGACAGGTGGGCCAGCAGATCGGCCACGGTGGCGGGACCGGGGACCGACCGGGGGTCGCCGTTGACGGTCAGGGAGAGGGGCGTCGTCGTCATGGGTGAAAGGTAATCGAAGTGTGAAGTTCGAAGTTTGAAGTTTGAAGGGAATGAAGGGTCGCTTGGTGACCTCCCATCCCCTTTCGTGTCGTTTCGTGGTTGAAACCGCTGTTTTCAGGGGACTTCCCTGTGCCGGGCGACGCCGAGATTCGGATTTTGTTTTTTGGGGGGAAGGGTACCCCATCCTGTCGAACCCCTGCGGGTCCGGGATCGGGAGTGGAAGGATTCACCGCAGAGAACACGGAGGTCGCGGAGGGTCTCCAAACGATTCCCGGCGCTCCACGCCTCGCGTGCTGAGATCCATTTGTTGTTGGGGGGTGGAAGGGCCTCCATCCTGCCGAAGCCCGGGGGTCCGGGATCGGGAAGGTGGAAAGGATTCACCGCAGAGAACACGGAGGTCGCAGAGGGTCTCCGAACGATTCCCACGGCTCCACGCCTCGCGCGCTGAGATCCGGATTCTGTTTGGGGGGGAAGGGACCCCCATCCTGCCGATGCCCGCCGTGCGAGACGAGGAGCGTGTCGTGGGAGCCGTCAACCCTCTGTGTCCTCCGTGCTCTCCGCGGTTTCACCCGGGGTGGAGTGGGGTCACCGCGGAGGCCGTGAAGGGCACGCCACGATCCGGATCTGGTGTTGGGGGTGACGGGGGCCCCTCATTGCCGATGGCCGCTGTCCGCCACCCACGGGGCCAGGAGCTCTTCCGCCGTGGCCCGAGGGTCTGCCGAGTCCCAGAGGGCGCGGATGGCGGCGACACCCCAGGCGCCGGTCCCGGCCACCGCCTCCACCCGCTCCGGCGTGATGCCCCCGATGGCCACCACCGGGGGGCCC
>JBGSKF010000243.1:0-29181 GCA_041741375.1 Gemmatimonadales bacterium
ACAACGCCACCGGCAAGCCGTATGTCTGGGTCAAGACCGCCGACGAGATCCTCGCCAGCATCGCGCGCTTCGCGCAGCGCACCCTCAAAGCTCACGGAGCCCACTGAGTTATGTCGCTAATCACTGTTACGGGACACTAGGACAGTAGGACAGTAGGACATAGGACATAGGACATAGGACATAGGACGCAGGACGGGGGACAGAGGTAGGATAGAGAACCCAGGACGGAGAACATCGGGCTGGAGAACTGGGTGTTGGGGAATTCTGATGACCGCCATCCCGAACAGAGTGAGGGATCTGTGACGGTTCCTCTGCACTTCCCGTCGGCTGCGTCCACCGGCACCGTGAGCATGCACGCGGATTCCAGGATCTGGACGACGGGAAGTACACCATTCACCGTCTCAGATCCCTCGGGCTTTGCCCTCGGGATCACGATGGTGCCTACCCTGTCCTCCGTTCCATGTCCTACGTCCTATTGTGTCCCATGTCCTACGTCCTATTATGTCCTATGTCCTACTGTCATCCTTCAGTGATGGTACCCCGCCCGCAACGGGGCCACGTCCCGGGGATCGTCGTTGCCAAAGAGCAGGCGTCCTTCCCGCAAGGAGGCCCCGCGCAGGGTCAGCGCCAGGACCTCGCCGAGCGTGGAGACCGGGAACACTTCCACCTTCTTCCGGGCGTCCTCGTTCAGATCCTCCAGGTCGGGTTCATTGTCCACGGGAATCAGCACTCGGGTGATCCCGGCCCGGATCGCACCGAGTACCTTCTCCTTCAACCCCCCGATCGGGAGCACCCGGCCTCGCAGGGTTAGTTCCCCCGTCATGGCGATGTCATGCCGGGCCGGCCGACCCGACAGCGCCGAGACCAGTGCCGTGGCCATCGTGACGCCCGCGGAGGGGCCGTCCTTGGGGATGGCCCCGGCCGGCACGTGGATGTGAATGTCCCGCTGGAACATCTCCTCGGGGATTCGGAGCGCCGCGGCGTGGGACCGGGCGTAGGTCAGCGCCGCCCGCGCGGACTCCTTCATCACGTCACCCAGTTGGCCGGTCAGAATCAGATCTCCCTTGCCGGGCATTGAGCTGGCTTCCACGAACATGATGTCTCCCCCCACCGGCGTGTAGTACATCCCGGTGGCCACCCCCACGTCGTCCTCACCGAGCGCCTTCTCCGGATGCACCTTGGGCCGGCCCAGAAGGCGTTCCACCTCCTCCCGATCCACCACCATGGGAGCGGCTTCGTCCGCGGCCACCTTGCGTGCCACCTTCCGGGCCAGCTTGCCCAGCTCGCGCTCCAGTTGCCGCACTCCGGATTCCCGCGTGTAGCCGGTGATGACCTCGGCGAGAGCCTCATCGCTCACCGTGAGTTCCTCCTCGCGAAGCCCGTTCTCCTCCAGTTGACGGGGCAGGAGGTATTTCCGGGCAATTACCTGCTTCTCCCGCTCGGTGTACCCGGTGAACTCGACGACCTCCATTCGATCGAGCAACGGGGCCGGAATCTGCTGAAGCAGGTTGGCGGTGGCGATGAACAGAACCTCGCTCAGGTCGAACGGCACACCCAGGTAATGGTCCGTGAACGAGTCGTTCTGTCCCGGATCGAGCACCTCGAGCAGGGCACTGGCCGGATCGCCCTGGAACGAGACGCCGAGCTTGTCCACCTCATCCAGCAGGAAGACGGGGTTCTTGGTTCCCGCCTGCTTCAACCCCTGAAGGATCCGCCCCGGCATGGCCCCCACATAGGTCCGGCGATGACCCCGGATGTCCGCTTCGTCCCGGGCCCCTCCGAGGGACACCCGCACGTACTCGCGCCCCATCGCCCGGGCAATCGACTTGGCCACCGACGTTTTCCCGACTCCCGGAGGCCCCACGAAGAGGAGGATCGATCCCTTGGCCCGGTCATCATCGTTCCCGGCCAGGGCTGGTGCCCCGGTCCCGCCCGCCGGTACCGTGTCGCCGATGGCCTCTCCCTCATCCCCCGAATCCGGGACGGCTCCGGGCAGACCCTCGGAGCCCGCGTGCGCTGCGGCCGATGCCACTCGGGCCTCTTCCTGCCGCCGGCCTCGAAGCTGCCGCACCGCCAGGAATTCCAGCACCCGGTCCTTCACGTCCCCCAGTGCGTAATGGTCCTCCTCCAGGATCGTGGCCGCCGCCGGAATGCTCAGATGGTCCTTGGTCCGGACGTTCCAGGGGAGCTCCACGATCGTTTCGAGATAGTTCCGGATCACCTGCGACTCCATCGACTCCCGGCCGATCCGGGAGAGGCGCCCCATCTCCCGATCGACTTCCTTGCGGACGGCCGGGGGAAGCTCCAGTTCCTCCAAACGGATCCGCAACTCCTCGAGATCGTCGGGGTCGTCCCCTTCTCCCAGCTCGCGCCGGATCGTCTTGAGCTGCTCCCGGAGGAAGATCTCGCGCTGGCGTTCCCCGAGTTCCTCCTGGACCTGGCTCTTGATGTCCTCCTGGGCATCGAGCACCGAGACCTGCCGCTGCACATGGACCAGCACCCGTCGGAGGCGCTCCTCCACCGCCACCATTTCCAGGAGTGCCTGACGTTCCGCCGAGGAGAGATCGATGTACCCCGCCACCAGATCGGCGAATCGGCCCGGCTCGGCCACGTTGCCCAGCACCTGCCGCACCACCTCCTCCGGCAGACCCGACTTCTGTCCCAGTTCGGCGGCCCGTTCGCGAACCTCCCGTGTCAGCGCCACGAATCCCGGATCGCTCGCATCGGTCGGGGGGATTTCGTCGGCCACCCGCACCACCGCTTGGAGGTGACCATCCTCCTCCGTGTAACGCAGCGCAACCCCGCGGGTCTCCCCGTGGAGCAACAGCTGCATGCCGGACAGCCCCCTCTGCAACTGCCCGATCCGGGCGATCGTCCCCACCGAATACAGGCCCTCCGGCTGGATGCTCTCCGTGTTCTCCCTCTGGGTCACGGCGAAGACCAGCTTCTGCTCCGACGCGAGCGCCACCTCGATCGCCTTCAATGTCCCGGCCCGTCCGGCGCCGATCGTGGAGGTGATACCGGGGAAGAGGACCACCTCTCGCAAGGGCAAGACCGGCAGCGTCTGGGTTGGGCTCATGTACGATTCTCCATTCCCCGCTCGGCGGGATCAGTCCGGCGTCAGGCCGGGCGTTCCTTCACCCGAGTGCATCGGCCATGCCACGACTTGGCTAGTGGGTTCACAAGTCGTTGCGCAGCCGTATCTTGGGTGTCATTATAATACTCGGTTATCGGCCTTCGAGCGACGAAATGGAATCGGACCCGGGGAGCCTCCGCCAAAATGGCGGGACGTCTCGCTCCCTTCCGTGCCAAGGGATCAAGTGGGTCGGAGGATCATGCACTACCCGCACTCCAAAGAGTCGGAGTTGCCCCGAGTCCCGGAATGTCCCAAATTGTCATGTTCCTTTGTTGTCTTCCCGTCGCCATGCCGGTGAGCCCAGGAATGAGCGAACAGCCCGAAAAATCCCTGCCCCAGCGGTTGAAGGAAGCGCTGGGTGACTCCTACACCATCGAGGGCGAAATCGGCCGCGGTGGGATGGGGGTGGTTTTCCGCGCCCGGGACGAGCGCCTGCACCGGCGAGTGGCCATCAAGGTCCTCCCCCCAGAACTCGCGTTCCAGAAGGAGATCCGGGAACGGTTCACCCGGGAAGCCCAGACGGCGGCCCGCCTCTCCCATCCCCACATCGTGCCGATCCACGACGTGGGCGAGGGCCAGGGGCTCGTCTATTTCGTGATGGGTCTGGTGGAGGGGGAGTCGCTGGGAGCGCGCATCCGCCGGCGGGGGAAGCTCCCCCCCGAGGAGGCGCGCCGGATCATGCGCGAAACTGCGGATGCTCTGGCCACCGCGCACTCCCTCTCGGTGATCCACCGGGACATCAAGCCCGACAACATCCTCCTGGAGGGAACCCGGGGACGGGTGATGGTGACCGACTTCGGAATCGCCAAGGCGCTCTCCGCCAGTTCCGGCGCCACCCTGACGGGCGCGGGTGTCGCGATTGGAACCCCGACCTACATGAGCCCCGAGCAGGCCGCGGGCGAACGCGAGATCGACGGACGGAGCGACATCTACAGTCTCGGCATCGTCAGTTACCAGATGTTGACGGGGGAGGTCCCGTTCAAGGCCCCCACGGTGGCCGGCATCCTCATGAAGCAGATCACCGAAGTGGCGCCGCTGGTGCACGACACGCATCGCGATTGCCCCGAGGACCTGAGCCTCGCCGTGAGCCGATGCCTGGAAAAGGATCCGGAGAACCGGTGGCCCACCGCTGACGCCCTCCGGCGCTCGCTGGAGAGCCGCACCGTCACCGGATACCGTCCCACCAGCCCTGGAATCCCGGCCGCCACAAGCCGCCGGGGCGGTCTCGCCCGGGAGACCGGATCCCGTGGCCGCACCCTCCCCGGCCGGGAGCGGGGGGTGCCGGCACGACGAGCCGAGACCGGACAACACCCCGCGGAGCGCCCCCGGGGGACCGGCTCCCTGGCGGGAGGAAAGTGGGTTCGCAACGAAAGAGGCGAGTGGGTTCGCGCCAACCGGAGCGAGCCGGAGGCGGCACTGGTCCGTGACACTGGTGAACCGGCGATCGTGCAGCGGGTCCGCGCCCAGTTCGCACGCTGGGCGGCGGTGACCGGTGGTTTCTTCATGGTCAACGTGGCCACGGGGGTGGACAGCCCCTGGTTCCTGCTGGTCGGCGGATTCATGGCGATCCCCCTGCTCAAGAACTATGCGACCCTCTGGCAGTCGGGGTACAGCTGGCGTGACGTCTTGAACCGGCCCCCGGCTCCCGACGCGATCCGTGCGCCCGGGAGCGCCGCCACAGTCCCCCTGATCGCCCCGAAGAAGGCGGAGTTTGGCGCCCACCATGGAGCCGTGCATCAGGCGTGGGCCGACCGCAAGGGGATTCTTCAACTTCTGGACGCTCTCCGCCCCGAGGAACGGGAGCAACTCCCCGAGGTGGAGCAGACCACGAACGCTCTCTACGAGCGGTGCCTCGATCTCGCGCGCATGCTCCACTCCCTGGATTCGAGCCTGGGAGAGACGGGCATCGCCCGGATCGATCAGCGCATGGAGGCGGTGCGGTCCATGCCGGCGGGAGAGGAACGGGACCGGCAGCTCGCCATGCTCGACAAGCAGAAGGCCGCCTACGCCGACCTCAATGACAAGCGGGCCCGGGTCCTCGGTCGCTTCGAGTCCCACCTGCTCGCCATGCAGAACATGCGGGTCGACCTGATGCGGCTCAAGACCCAGGGGATCAGCGCCGCGATCGGGGACCTGACCCAGGTGACCCAGCAGGCCCGTGCCCTGTCCCGTGACATCGACTTCAAGCTCGCCGCCGCCAAGGAAATCAGAGAGGCGATTGGTTGACCGACACGGGGTTCGCCCACCAGGCGTACTGGGAGGCGCGGCTTCGAGAGGAGTACTCCCTCGCCGGGGTTGGCTACCTTCGCCTGGGCCGGCGGTTCAACTCCTGGATGTACCGGATCCGCGGCGAGGTGTTTGATCGGGTGGCCTCGAGCCTTGACGTGGACTGGAGCACCGCGTCGGTGCTGGACATCGGAGCCGGGACGGGATTCTATGTCGAGCGCTGGCAGCAGATGGGCGTCCCCCGGATCACCGGCGCCGATCTCACCGAGATCGCCATCACCCGGCTCCGCGCCCGCTGGCCTGAGCACCCGTTCGCTCAGCTCGACATCGGAACCGACCTCCCCCTCCCGGACGGTCTCGGGCCCTTCACGGCCATCTCGGCCTTCGACGTCCTTTTCCATATCGTGGACGACGAGGCATGGGCCCGGTCCTTCCGGAACATCGCAGCCCTGCTGGAGCCCGGGGGGTGGTTCCTCTGGTCCGACAACTTTCTCCGGCACGGCACCGAGCGGGTCCGGCACCAGGCCAGCCGGTCGCTCGCCGAGAGTGAACGCCAGGTCCGGGAAGCGGGGTTCGAGATCGTCTCCCGGGTGCCGATGTTCGTCCTCATGAACTATCCCGCCGACACCACCTCGCGCCTCGCCCGCTGGGCCTGGACCGCCATGGTCGCTCCCGCGGCCCTCAGCGATCACGCCGGGGGCGCGCTCGGCGCCGTTCTCTATCCGCTGGAAAAACGCCTCGTCCACCGGATGCGGGAAAGCCCGAGCACGGAGCTCATGGTATGCAGGAAGAAAGTGTGAAGTGTGAAGTGTGAAGGAGGAGCCTGACCCAGCACCGGGGCGTCACCCCGGCAAACGCCGGGGTCCACTTCCAACTTCACACTTCTCCCTCTTCCTCTGCTCCAGCACCGATTCCACGCTCGACAGTGTGGACACCAGGTACGGCACGACAACCGTCAGAGCCATCTGGACCATTCGCCCCGTCGTCACCGTTCCGGACAGGAGGGCCCCGCCATGGTTGATACCGATCAGCAGGGCTCCGACAATCACGCCATATCGGAGTGCTCGGCGGACAACGGTGCGCTGACACGCGATCTGCAACATCCCGATCGCGGTGGTGGGCACGTGATCTTTTGGCACTCCGGTCTCTTTTCCTGTGAAAGGTGGACGGGGGTTCAGGCCCCGAGGTTTCCGTTGGTCACCGCCCTGACCAGGCGGTACATGAACTCGAGTCCGTCATAGAATGCCTGGACCGGAATCCGCTCATTCATTCCATGGGCACCCGTGTCCGGGTAGAAGAGCCCGGAGACCCCATAGACTGGAATCCCGGCGTTCCGGAGGTAGAGCCCGTCGGTGGCTCCGGTGCTCATCTTCGGAACCACGGGCACCCCGGGCCAGAGTGATGTCGTCACCCGCTCGAACGTCGCGACCAGATCGGGTGCCAGGGGTGAGGGAGGGCTTTCCACCGCCGAACCGATCGGCGTGATCGTCACCGCGGAATCCGCGATCACGTCCACGAGTGTTTTCCGGACATTCGAGGCCGATCCATCCGGCAGGATCCGGCAGTTCACCGTCGCCCGGGCGCGCTGAGGCAGCGCGTTCGCGGCATGGCCCGCGTCCACCAGCGTGGCCACACAGGTCGTGCGGAGAAGGGCATTGTACGCCTTGTCGACGGAGAGGACCCGGGCGGCAGCCGCATCGTCCGGGCGGGCCACCAGCGTCCGCATGGCCGCGCCGACCTCCGGCTCTACCAGCGGAGCCGAGCGCTCGAAGAAGGCGGTGGTGACGGGATTGAGCCGGACCGGGAAGGAGTGCTCTCCGAGACGGACCAGAGCCGCCGAAAGCCGGGTGATGGCGTTCTCGGGCACCGGTTGGGAGCTGTGCCCTCCGGGGTTGGTGACCTCGAGGAGAAAGTTCTGGAACATCTTCTCGCTTGCCTGCACGCCGTTGGCGATGCGTTTGCCGTCGCGCACGTCCCCCCCACCCCCTTCATTGAAGGCGAACTCCGCATCGATCAACGCCTTGTGGTGTTCGAGCAGGTACTGCACTCCGTTGTCGGGTCCGCCTTCCTCATCGGTGGTGAGGGCCACGATGATGTCCCGATCGGGGACGAACCCCTCCGCGCGCAGCCGCAGCAATAGCGCGAGGTGAATGGCGCTCTCGTCCTTGTCATCCGCCACCCCGCGACCAAAGAACGTGCCCTCCCGCTCCACCAGCTCGAAGGGTGGCAATGTCCAATCCGCCGGATTCGCCTCCACCACGTCGATATGGGACAACAACAGGAGCGGGCGCCTGCCGGTGTTCCGCCCCCGGTAGCGAACCACCAGATTTCCCTTGCGATCACCCTGGGGAACCACGGTGACATCACCCGCCGGGAAACCCGTCGCCACCAGCCGCTCCGCCATGGCGCGGGAGGCGGCGAGCGTGCTTCCCGAGCTCTCGGTCGTGTTGATCTCCACCAATTCCTGGAGGAGGCTCCGCGCCAGAGAATCCCAGGGACTGCGGGTCCCCTGCGCCGACGCGGAACCTCCTCCGAGCCACAGGAGGGTAAGGACGAGGAGGGGGAGCCTCCCGTGCCTTATGCGAGTATCTTCTGGTGTCATGGAGGCGTTCCTCTTTTTCGTGGTGATGTCACGTACCGTGGATGGGCATCGTGAGGGCTAAAGATGACCTGATCGGTCGCCTCCGGCCATGCCTCAGCGTGTCACTTGTCCTCCTGATGGTCCCCCTTCCGGTGCCTGGCCCCCCCATCGGGCGCATCGGATCGTGGGCCGTCGAACTCATCCCGGAAGAACCGGTGGAGGGACGCTTCGTTCAGATGGTCGTGCGAGAGCAGGGTATCACCACGCTGATCCGCATCACCGGAACCCTCGCCGGACAGGTCGTGCGATTCGAATCCGATGGCGACGGCCGCTGGCATGCTCTGGGTGCCGTTCCCGTCGATGCCCCCGACACCCTCTCCCTCGCCCTCGAGACCCTCGACCGCCACTCTCGCCGCGACACCCGGATCGTCCCGGTGCCGGTGCAGCGGGGAGCTTTCGAGGTCGAGCGGCTCCGCGTGGATCCCCGGTTCGCCACTCCGCCCGACTCCGCCCTGGCCGCTCGCATCGCCGCCGAGTACGCCCGTGCCATGCGCATCTCGGACGAGGCCCTGGCCACACCGCGTCTCTGGGAGGGGGCCTTCGCGCGTCCACGCCCCACACGCATCACCAGTGCATTCGGCACGGGGCGCGAATTCAACGGTGAGATCCGGAGCCGCCACCTGGGCACCGATCTGGCCGGTGCCCCGGGGGCGCTCGTGGTCGCCCCGAACCGTGCGGCGGTGGCGCTCGTGGACTCCACCTGGTACGGGGGCAACGTGGTCTATCTGAATCATGGAGCCGGGGTGGTCACCGCGTATCTGCACCTCAGCCGGATTCTGGTCGCCGAGGGGGATACCGTGGAGACCGGCACACCGATTGGACGGGTCGGGGCCACGGGCCGGGTCACCGGACCTCACCTGCACTGGATTGCCCGCTATGGCAGGGTGACCGTGGATCCGTTGAGCCTGGAGGCGCTCGACCTCACCGCATTCGGCCCGCACCGCACCCGGTAGGTTCCGCGCGCACACCACCCGGGGAGACGGTCTCTCCTTCTACGCCCCGCCCACCCGATCCGATCCGTCCGTCCGCGGCACCAGGCGGCGAAGATCCTCGCGTTCCCCCATCAGGTGCTCAAACGCCCCCAGAACCTCCCGGTCCCACCAGCCCCGTGCCATCTCCTCGCGAAGCACCTCCATTGCCTGTTCCAGCGGCATGGCCCGCTTGTACGGCCGTTCCGTGGTCAGGGCATCGAACACATCCACCACCTGCAGCACCCGAGCGGTGATCGGGATCTGTTCTCCCGTCAGACCATCCGGATAGCCGGAGCCATCCAGTCGTTCGTGATGGGAGCGGATGATCGGAAGCACCTCGCGGAACGATCGAACCGGGGCGCAGATCTTCTCGCCGGTGACCGTATGTTGCCGCATGAGGGTCCATTCGTCCTCCTCCAGCGGACCCGCCTTGAGAAGAATCCGATCGGGAATCGAGATCTTGCCGATGTCATGCACGGTACCCGCCCGTTCGATGGCAACCTGAGCGCTCTCCGGGAGCCCCAGGCGCTGTCCCAGCGCGCGGCCGAAGGTGGCGAGGCGCTCGCAGTGGCCCCCCGTGTAGGGATCCCGCGCCTCGATGCTCCGCGCCAGGGCGAAGAGGACCGACTCAGCCCGATCGAGTTCGTCGGTGTACGACTTGAGCCGGAGCAGGGACCGCACCCGTGCCAGGAGCTCGGCGCGATCGAACGGCTTGGTGAGAAAATCATCCGCCCCGGCCTCGATACCCTGGAGCCGACTCTCGGCGTCCCCCAGGCCGGTGACCAGAACCACGGGGACGAGGCGGGTGGCGGGATCGGCCTTGAGACGAGTGCAGACCTCGAAGCCCCCGATCCCCGGCATGACCACATCGAGGATGAACAGATCCGGCTGGTCGGTTCCGGCCCGGGCAAGAAGGGAGGCTCCATCGGAATAGGCCTCGATCGCATGACCCTCCCGTTGCAGCATCCGGGAGAGGATGTCGGCCACCTGGGGATTGTCATCCGCCACGAAGATGCGCGCCATTCACCAGTCCGAGGATGAGGTCCCGTGGAAGGCCGAAACGACTCGTTCCCGGCGGGTACATTCGAGTATGTGACAATGCGCGAATCTGTGCAAGGCGCCACGGTCGCGCCCGGCCCGAGCCTCGGCCTGCGGTGTCAGAATCGCAACACATCCTCCATGGCTGCACGGATGGTGCCAACCTGGGGCAGAATGACATCCTCCAATTCCGGGGCGTAGGCCACGAAGGTGTCGGTGGAGGCGATCCGCCGAACCGGAGCATCGAGCCAGGGAAAGCTCTCGTCGGCGATGCGGGCTGCGATCTCGGCTCCATACCCCCAGGACAGGGAGTCCTCGTAGGCCACCAGGACCCGGTTCGTCCGGCGGATCGAGGCGTGGATCGTTTCCCAATCCACCGGGGAAAGGGAGCGCAGGTCGATCACCTCCACACTCATGCCCTGTTCTTCCTCCAGCTCCTTGGCCGCCACCAGGCATCGCTGCACCACCGCGCCGTAGGTCACGACGGTCAGGTCGGTCCCCTCTCGAACCACCTTCGCCTTGCCGAACGGAATCATGAAGTTGGGGCCGGGATTGGGCGCCTTGTTGTAGGTCTGCCGATACAGGTGCTTGTGCTCCAGGAAGAGCACCGGATCCTCGCATCGGATGGCCGTGCGGAGCAGCCCGTTCGCATCGAGCGCCGTGGCCGGACAGATCACCCGGAGTCCCGGCACGCCGGTGAAGATCGCGGCCCCTGTCTGGGAGTGATAGGGTGCTCCCCCCTTCAGGTACCCTCCATAGGTCACCCGCACCACGAGCGGAGCCGAGAAGGCGTTGTTGGACCGCCACCGGATCGTGGCCAGTTCATCCCGGAGCTGCATGTACGCGGGCCAGATATAGTCGAAAAACTGGATTTCCACGACCGGCTTGAGGCCGCGGGTCGCGAGCCCGATCGCCCGGCCCACGATGTTGGCCTCGGCGAGAGGTGAGTTGTAGACCCGGTGCGTTCCAAACGCCTTCTGGAGCCCCCAGGTCACCTTGAACACCCCCCCCTTCCCCTTCACCGACCCGGCACTCGCCTCCCGGCTGCAGTCGGCCACATCCTCCCCGAACATCACGATGTGAGGATCCCGGGCCATCTCATCCTTCATGCAGGCGTTGAGAAGGTCCACCATCGTGGTCGGATCCCCGGTGAATTGCGGATCGTCTTCCGTGTCGAACTGCTCGGAGGTCGGGTCCACGTCCGGGGAGTACACGAAGTCGTAGATCGTGTCGGCCGCCGGTTGGGGGGACGCCAAGGCCGTTTCGGTGGCCACCCCCACCTCCTCATCCGCCTGGGCCCGAATCCGTTCCAACTCCGCTTCCGTCGCGACGCCATCGGCCACCAGGCGGGCCGGGAAAGTCACCAGGGGGTCGATGGCCGCGTCCGCCTCGCGCTCCTCCGGAGTGCGGTACTGGACTTCGTCGTCCGAGAGGGAATGGCTGTAGGGGCGGATGACGTGGGCATGCACGAAGGCCGGCCCCTTCCGCTGACGGGCATAATCCACGGCGCGGGAGAGGGCATCGTACGAGGCGATGGGATCGCACCCGTCCACTTCCTGGATGAGGAGCCCGGGAAAGCCGGTCACCAGCTTCGAGATCGATCCGCCCGCCGTGTTCACCTCGACCGGAACCGAGATCGCATATTTGTTGTCCTCGATCAGGTACACGATCGGAAGCTTCAGGTTGCAGGCTGTATTCAGGGATTCCCAGAACTCCCCTTCCGATGTGGTCCCGTCCCCCGACGTCACCAGCACCACCTCGTCCCCCCGGATCCGTTCGTCCCGGTCGGGGATCTCCTCGTTCTGGCTGTACCGCAACCACGCCTCGGCGGCGCCCACGGCCTGCAGGAACTGCGTTCCGGTCGGGCTGGAAGTCGTGACGATGTTCAGATCCTTGTGGCCCCAATGCGACGGCATCTGACGCCCGCCGGAATTGGGATCATCTGCGGCGGCCACGGCGGACAGAAGCTGTTCGGTGGCGGTCATGCCGAGCCCGAGACAGATGGCCCGGTCGCGATAGTAGAGGTAGAACCAGTCGTGCCCCGGCCGGAAGATCTTGGCCGCCGCGGCGAGGACCCCTTCGTGCCCTGCGCCTGAAATCTGGAAGAAGATCTTGTTCTGGCGCTTGAGTTGGATCTCCTTGTCATCCAGGCGCCGTGACAGATACATGATCCGGTAGATGTCGAGCAGGTCGCCCTTGTCGAGCCGGGAGGAGGGCTGGGACTTGGAGCGGGTCGGGGAACGAGTGGCCATGGGAATCTGCCGGCTGGAGAATCGAAGCGCGCACCCGAGGGGCGCCGAACGTCCCAATATAGTCCGGGCATGGCCCCGGAGAGGAGGGTCTCCAGTACGTAGTACTACACACTACTACTATATAGCAGCCAAGGGACGAATCGTGCCCCCGCTTCTTTCAGGAGCCGTCCTGGGCCTTGATCCACTCCTCGATGCGTTGCCGGTTCGACTCTCGTTCGAGGGTTTCCTTGCGGGCGGCCCCGGGAAGCATCGCTCTCAGCAGCAGGAGTCCCCGCCCCAGCAGCAGACCAGCGAGACGAATCAGGTAGAGCGGGTACACCCACGGAGAGCCGGGCGGCAGGCCGTGGAGCCTCGCCATGGTCATCGGCGGGGGGAAGATCCGATGGAAGATCCACCTCCACCGGTCCGATCCCGTGCGCCGAACGACTTCCACGAACACCTTCGGCAGAATCGGTGGCCTCAGGACAAACTCCCGGGCCGCCTCCATCGCCACCTCATCGTCGGGGGAGTGCTCCAGGGTCCTCAGGGCTGCGGCCGGAACCGGTACGCCCATGAGGGAGGTGGCGAGTTGCAGGGTCACGTAGGTGACTCCACCGGCTCCCCAGGCATTCGCGCGGGCGACCAGGGCGTTCCAGTCGAGCGTGTCGCGATGGTGGTCGATCACATGGCGAAGGTCCACCAGGGCCTTGATCGCCGAGCGATCGAACCCGTGGTGATAGGACGTGTGAAGCACCAGGTGCAGCACCAGGTCTTCCGGGGAGAGCACCCGAACCCGTTGCTTCTCGAACGGGACGATGTCGGCTCGCGCCCACAGGCCGTCCAGATCGATGGCGAATGGACTCGTGGGCCGCTCGATGGTCCAGTGCAGCTCGACCACCGTTCCGCCCGGGGCGGACAGCTTCGCGAGATGATTGGAGCGGGTGCAGAACTCGACGGGATCGGGACGCGGGGTCGGTCCATACCCGGCCCCCAGAAAGAGGTTCTCCGCCTCGACGAGCCGGTCCCGCGGAACCATCAGATCCAGATCTGCCATGCTTCGCAGGGCCGGTTCGGGATAGACGAACCGGGCAAGGTGCACCCCCTTGAGAAGCATCAGAGGGATGTCGGCGCGCGCAAGCATCGCAGCCGCACGGGCGACATCCCGGAAGAGGAGCGCGTTCCGGGTGGCGGCCTGCACATAGGCCGATCGCAGCCGGTCGCGTACGCCTGCGGGAGCAAGCTCGAGGCACCGGGCCTCCTCCAGCGTCCGGTAAGTCAGTGCTCCGCACTGCCACTGGGCCGCCTGACCGAGGAGGAGAGGCCACTCGTCCTCGGAGGGGCATCCAAGATCACGGCCCTTTCCCCGCAGGAGGGCGAGCAGGCGACCCCCGGGTTCGCTCACCGGTAGGACCTCGCCTGGGTCTCGAAGAGATGCGCGTAGATGCCGTGCCGTGTCATGAGGTCGTCGTGGGACCCCGATTCCACGAGTCGGCCGTCGGCCATCACGAAGATGCGGTCGGCGTTCCGGACCGTGGCAAGCCGGTGGCTGATCACGAGGGTGGTTCTCCCGGCCGCCAGAGCGGTGAACTGCTCAAAGACCTCGGCCTCGGAGCGAGGATCGAGCGCTGCGGTCGGTTCATCCAGGATGATGATCTGGGCGTCGCGCACGAAGGCGCGAGCGAGGGCAATCTTCTGCCATTCCCCGAGGCTCAACTCCGCTCCGTCCACGAATTGGCGACCCAGGATCGTGTCGTACCCGTGCGGAAGCCGTGCAATTGCGGTATCCGCTCCGGTGCGGCGCGCCGCCTCGGCGATCCGGGGGCTGTCCGGAGAGAGGTCCACATTGCCCATCCAGATATTGTCGCGCACCGAGAGCTGATAGCGCGCAAAGTCCTGGTACACGATGGAGAGCTCCCGGCGCAGGTCGGCGAGACGGAACGTGCGAAGATCGGCCCCTCCGATCCGGATTTCGCCCTGGGTGGGGTCATACAACCGGCAGAGGAGCTTGACGAGCGTCGTCTTTCCGGAGCCGTTCTCCCCGACCAGCGCCACGTGCTCCCCCGGACGGATGTCGAAGGTGATGTCCGTCAGCACATCCCGATCGGTCCCCGGATACCGGAAGGTCAGCCCGCCGCAGGAGATGCCCTCCGTCAGGGGTCGGGGGAAGGCTCGCGGCACGGAGGGATCCACGACCCTGGGGCGGAGCGAGGCGAACTCCTGGAAGTCCGCCAGGAAGAGGTTGTCCTCATACAATCCGGCCACCCCTGACAGCATGTCCTTGAAGTAATCCTGCGCCCGCTGAAAAGCTCCGAAGTACATCACCATGTCCCCCACCGACAAGGCGCCGGACGCGGCCCACCGCGCCACCACCAGCAGGGAACCAAAGACTGCGGCCACGGCCACGACCTGCGCTCCCAGGTCGGCGATCGCGCGCCGTCGCACCAGATGGATCCGATCCCGGATGACCGCTTCCCGGATGACCCGAAACCGTTCGCGAAGCGGCCCGCCGAGGTCGAACAGCCGGATCTCCTTGGCGAAGGCCGCGCTGGTCATCAGCGAGCTGAGGTACTGTGCCAACCGGTGGACGGCGGTGCGGGTCTGGGCCCAGGCGTGGTGGCGCCGGGAGTGAACCGTCTTGATCACCAGTCCGGGAATCGCCGCCACCAGCAAGACCACCACGAGGAGCCAATGAAACGCGAGCAGGAGGCCCAGGATGCCGACGAGGGAGACCCCCCCCCGCGCGATTTGAGACAGTTCCTGCACGATGCGCGCAGGGCGGTACGGGGCTCGCTCCTGGGTGCGATGGAGCGTGTCGTGATACTCCGCACTTTCGTATCGCTCGAGGTCGATCGACACCGATTGAGCGTGCATCACGTCCAGCACGGCATCGGCAAGACGGAGCGACTGTACCTCTCCCACCATGGTACTGAGGGCCCCCAGTCCCGCCGACAGCGCGGCCACCCCGCCCCCCAGCAGGACGAGAAGGGTCAATCGGCCCGGATCGCCGCTGCCCGTGGTCACGGCGGCGCTGACCGTGTCGACGATGAGCTTGATGAGGTAGAGTGCCGCGAGGGGGAGGACCCCCTGCACGACCAGCAGACCTCCCTGCACCAGAGACCACCCCGGTGCGCTCCGCCAGACCAGAGCAAGGCCATGCCGCAGCGGCCCCAGGTCGAACAGCCACGGGCTCTCCGTCCGACGCGGCGCCCTCACCCGTGGGTCCTGTCGAACCAGAGGAGGAAGCGACCCATCATGACTCCCCGAAGAAATCGCAGCTTGTAGTCCACCTCGTGCTCGGGGCCGAATCGCTCCGGCCACCGATCGAGGAGGGCGCGCAGGCGCGGAAGATCGAGGAGGTCCCGGACCGTCTCCGACCGGTCCATGTTGTCGAGTTCCCTGGCCGCATCCGGTCGCAGGAGGTGCATCCAGTCCATCCAGTCGGCCCCCTGACCGCCGAACTCCTTCCGGTCGAGGACCTGGTCAGGAACCCGGCCTCGCATGGCACGACGGATCAACCAGCGCTTCTCCCCGCCACGATGGTACTGCGTTTCGGGGATGGCCAGGCAGAACTCCACGACCCGCGTGTCCGCCGTCGGGTCACGAGTTTCAATCCCATACCAGGCCCGGAAGCAGTTGAGGACGTCGGAGGTGTCCCCCACCCCACTCAGAGTCGCGATCCGGAGGTCCACGCCGCGGCACCGCCGGAGATGGTCCGCGCCGCGCCCCATGGACCGGGCGATGTCCTCCAGGCCCAGGGCCGCAGCCTGTTCCGTCCGAAGGGCCGAGGACGTCTGCTCCAGGAGTGTGAGGGAGTCGCCGCGCCCCCCCCGCCAGCGCCGGTACGAGCGCTCCATCGGCAGGGGAGCGAGGGGGAGGAGAACCTGATCCCGAAGCACCCCCCACCGGCCGGCCCCGGAGGCGGCGGCCACGGATCGGATTTCCTGCCAGAGGGTGACCCACTCCCCCCGTCCCGGGAGGTCACGAAGGGACCGGGTTCCGAGATGACTGATCGTTGCATTTCCCAGACTGCCGTTCAGCATCACCCGCACCCCGGCGGAATGAGCCGCGGCGTACTGTCCCCGATACCACCCCCAGTTGCTCGGGTTGCGAACGGGAGCTCCCATGGCGCGGTAGAGCGAATCGACTTCCCAGAGCTCCTCGAGGTGAGGATCGCGATCAATCCGGAGGTCGATGCCGGGACAGAGGTCGGCCACCGCCTCCACGTCGGCGGATTCATCGGCCACCATCCCCCGCCCGATCCGACCGTCGAAGGTCGGGGCCGGCGCCGAGTGGAACGCATGGAGCGGCCGTCCGGCCATGGTCAGGGCGGCGGTGGTGGCCACGGAGGTGGAATCGATCCCTCCGCTCAAGAGCACGCCGATCCGACCCGTGCCTCGGGTTCGTGCCCGCACCGCCGCGTCGAACACGTCCAGGAAGGCCTCGACATACTCTCCATCCGAGGAGAACCGGATCTCGCGGGTGGGGACCGGCGTCCAGAAGGGAGCGATGCGCATCCCGGAGGGACCCACCTCCAGAGTGTGTCCCGGGAGCAACCGCTCGATTCCCTCGAAGTACGTCGTACCGGGATCCTGAAGGAGAACCAGCGCCATGGCGACCTTGCGCCGGTTCAGTCGGGCGGGGACATCCTCGAGGGCAAGCAGCGCAGCAGGGGTGCTGGCCAGGGCCACACGGGAGGTGCTTCGGTGGAAAAACAGCACCCGCTGCCCCAACCCATCCCGCGCACCGAAGAGAGTTCGCCGCCGCCCATCCCAGAGCAGAAACACGAAGTCACCGAGGAGGTGGCGAACACACTCGCTGCCCCAGGCCTCATACGCGGCGAGGATGAACCCGGGATCGGGCATGTGTGCGGCCTGGGCGGATGAGATGCCGAGTCGGTTTGCCAGGTCGGTCCGATTGTCGATCCGGGCGTCGGCCACGAGGACGAGCGCACCATCCCGAGACAGGAGTGGCGGGTGGTGGGCCTCGTCCTCCCGCGTGATCCGGAGAGGGCGAGATCCCAAGGCCACCGGATCTCCCTCACTCCCGGGCATCCAGCATCGCACCTCCGGACCGAACGCCGCCAGGGCCTGGAGCATGGGAGCGAGGTGGTCTCCTGTGACGGGGGCACCATCGAACCGGTAGATCCCGGCCAGGGCACTCATCGGGTGACCCGGCTCCGGAGCCCGGTGAGGCTCATCGTTCCGCCTTCACGCGAAAGTGGAGACAACCACGAATTCGGGTCGGAGCGGCCCCCCCGTGACGATCAGACGACCGGCTCGAACCCAGGCGTGGGCATCGTACCGGGAACCGGGATCAACGCCCAGATAGAGCGTCGAGGGGACTCCTCGGCGCCGAAGCATCCACTGCGCGGTCAGGGCCTGGGGGAGACACACCGGATGCCAGGGAAGGCGCCGCGCCGCGGCACGAACCGCCCACCGGACACCGTGGGCAACCAGGCGATGGGCGGGTTCCTGGTCAACCGGGCTTTCCGCCATGTGCGCCCCGAGACGCCGGGCGAGATTCCGGAAGTGCCACCACCGGATGAGGATTCCGCTCACCATCAATCCGAGGATCGCCTCACCGAGCAGACCTGCCTCCGAAGCGGAAAGCCGGGTGACCCGAGCCAGCAGGCTCATGAGGGGTGCACCAGACCCGCGAGGCGCAGTTGCTCCAGAAAATCACAGACGTCCAGGAGGCACTGATCGGGATCGACGGCGAATTCCTTCAGGAGAGCATCTCGCAGTTCGTGAGGCGTGCTCGGTCGCTCCAGCAATGCCCAGATGCGGCTTCCCGGCCCCTCGAGTCCGAAGTATTTCCCCTGCTCCACGCTCATCATCACGACAGTCCGATCCACCTCGACCGCCACCGGCTCATCGCTCCGGGTGACCCGTGTGTCGGGACCGATCACATTGCCCTGTGTCATGCGTTCCCCCGTGTCCTGTCCGACATTTCCCGCACCTCCCGTTCGACAAGATCCCGCACGGCGCCCAGATACTGGAACCCCCTCGGTCGAATGAGGCGGGCGACCGGCACGGTGCGGGCCACTTCTGCCGCGAGCCGGAAACATTGGCGCCCCCTTCCGAGGCCAGACGCGTAGGCCAGGAGGTACGTTTGCTCCACCAGGGCAGCCACCGCGTCGACCCCGACGAGGTTTTCCGTGCGAACCGGTCCCTCCTCCTCTTGCAGGATGTATACCTTGGCCAGTGGAACCGACCGCCCTGTGGACCCCTGCACTGGAAGATGGTACTTCCCGCGGTTCCCCCCCGCGCGATCAAGCCCGATTCCGTCACCTATCGGGATCTGCAGAAGAGACAGGGAACCCTCATCGAGTTTCAGCCGTTGCGCGCCGGGCCAGGTGTTGGTACACCCCGGTTCGGGCTGAAACAGGACCGCCACATCATCCGTCACCAACTCCCCTCCACTCTCGAGGAGAGCACTGACCAGGGTCGACTTGCCGGCCCCTGAGGGGCCTGCAAATGCGATGCCTCCACCCCCCGGCTTCATGGTGACGCAACTCGCATGGAGGGGATAGACACCCCGCAGGTGGAGTGTCACCCCAAGCATCGCGCCCGTGAGGTAGAGCAGGACATCCTCCGGAGCTGCCGAGGGCTCGGGATCCACATCGATCGCTGTCCCATCCATCGCCCGGTAGGCGGCAACCCCCCGTACCTGAAGATCGATACGGGCGTCCCCGATGCTTCCCTGAGCGGTGTAGGGCGCTCCCGGTGACCGATCCATCGCGATCGCGCGATGGCGAATGGTCACATCGGCGGGTGACCCGGCCTCGGCTTCCTCCCAGCCCGGAAGACCGATGTCGCTCTCGATGCGAAGACCATAGAGAAAGTATTGCCGCGGTTGTGGAAGGAGAATCTCATCCAATGCCATTGGGCCCCACTCCCCCATGGGCAGGGAACCGGAAAACCGATGCCCCCCAGAGTGTACTCCTGGGGGGCATCAATTTCCGACGCGAACTTTCGGCTAGCTTTGCACCGGAAATTCGCCGCCGATGCCGTCCTGGTTGCTCCCCATACCCTGCAGAGTCTCCTGCACGGGCTTGGTGACGAGAACCGGGCGGGTCCACGGTGTCTTGTGGCTGGCCATATACACCTCCAAAGCGAAAAAGGGATCCCAAGGGCTCGATGCCCCTTCGGCGATATCGCAACATCACCGAACAATAATCATACGGCAAGAAACCAGCCACTTGCAGCCCGTGGCCCGACCGCCTCGCGAGGTGGATGTGGCAATGGTTAACCATTTGATTCACATGGCATTATGGAAATCTCTCATGCGACAACCCCATTCCGTGGCGATCCCAAAAAGTGTTGCGCATATTCAACGAAATGGGGCGCCCTTTCATCGGGGTGAGGCGCACGCGGAATACTCGGGATCTGATCAGGTAGTCACCCGGGGGGTATCCTCTGCACGGGTACCCCCCCCACCACGGTGTGCTTCACAACCGCGCGGCGGATCTGATCGGACGGAACCTGGAAGAGATCCCGGTCGAACAGCACCAGATCGGCCAGGGCCCCGACCCTCAGGACACCCGCTTCCTCCTCGCGGAAGGTGGCCCGGGCACTGGCCGCCGTGTACGCCCGCAACGCCTCCTCCAGGGTGATCCGCTCCGCCGGGACCCATCCCTCGGGATTCCAGTCGTCCAGGGTGCGACGCGTCACCGCCGCGTAGAGCCCTTCGGCCGGCCGGAGGGGCGCCACGGGCCAGTCCGAGCCGAACGCCAGCTCGGCCCCGGCGTCGAGCAACGACCGGAAGGCATAGGTGGTGCGGATGCGGTCCCGGCCGATTCTCTTTTCCGCCCAGCGCCCATCATCAATGGCATGATAGGGCTGCATCGAGGCCAGTACGCCGAATCGGGCCATCCGCTCGATGTCCACCGGGCGCAGGTGCTGGGCATGCTCGATCCGGAACCGGCGGTCCCGGGGCCCGTGGGCGCGAGCCACGCTGTCGTAGATGTCGAGGAGAATCGCGTTGGCACGATCGCCAATGGCGTGGACCGCCACCTGCAGCCCCGCGGAATCCGCCGCCGCGATCCACCGCCGAAGCGAATCCTCGGGGGTCACGAACAGCCCCGACGTTCCCCGGGCGTCGGTGTAGGGATCCTCGAACAGGGCGGTGGTGGACCCGAGGGATCCGTCCACAAACCCCTTGACCCCGGCGACGCGGAGCCACTCGTCACCAGGCCCCGACACCCGGAGTGATTCCGCCGCCTCTCGCCAGCCCGCGAGCGGGGTGTAGACCGTCACCCGCAGCGTGAGCCGCCCCTGGTCCCGGGCCCGCCGGAGGGCGGCAACCTCCTCCCAGGATGCGGAAACATGCGATACCGCGGTCACTCCCAGCGACGCGGCGTGCCGCATCGCCCCGGACAGCGCACTGTCGAGCTGCTCCGGGCTCGGCGCCGGGATCGCCGGCGCGACGAGATCCATTGCGGCGTCCTTGAACACTCCGGTGGGATTCCCGTTCCGGTCACGGACGATCTCGCCCCCGGGGGGAGTGGGCGTGGCGGACGTCACCCCGGCCAGCCGCATCGCCGCCGAGTTGGCGAGTGCCATGTGGCCGTCGAGACGACTCACGAAAACGGGGGTGTTCCCCGTCACCGAATCGATCCATGCCGCGCTGGGAAGCGTGGCCCCGGGCCAGCGCTCGTGGTCCCAGGTGCCACCCTGGATCCAGACGCCCTCGCCGACGGTCGCGGCGAAGGTCGCGATTCTTCGGATGAACTCCTCCGGCGAGGAGGCGTCCCGCAGGTCAACGGATTGAAGTTGGAAGCCGCCCCCGAACAGGTGAGTGTGGCCGTCCTGGAGGCCGGGCGTGACGAGGTTGGTCCCGTTGTCGAGGGTGACGGTCCCGGAGGTCGCCATCGCCAGGATGGTGTCGCGGTCCCCCAGGGCGAGGATGCGGTCGCCCCGGATCGCAACACCCTGCGCCCAGGGAGCGACGCTGTCCCCGGTCCAGACCCGCCCCAGGACGATGAGGTCGGGGGCCGGTTCCGCGGGCCCGCAGGCCGTGAGGACCGCGAGAAACGTGCTCATCAGGGTAGTGGAGACACGTCGGTTGTTCGTCATCCAGAGAACCTCTGATGACATGGGTGGGGCAGCCATCGCCCGTCATTCCCGCGCACGCGGGAATCCATTGTCATTGCCTATCCCTCGATTACATGGATCCCCGCTTTCGCGGGGATGACGATCACGTTCGACGAGGGCTAGCGATGGACCCCGGCGTTCGCCGGGGTGACGCTCCGATAGGGCCTCCAGACGTCTTTCCCTTCCCCCTTACCCCCTTAACGCTTCACGCTTCACACTTCACACTTCGAACTTCAAACTTCACACTTCCTCAGGGCATCCCGAGGCCCGCGGCCACCTTGGGACCCTCCGCCGCCTCGGCCCACCACTGGGCCGGCATCGCCCGCTGGCGCGGCCAGACCTCGTTCAACGTCGCCCCTTCGTAGAGGCGGCCATTCTTCATCACATACCGGATGCTGTTCGTGTTCCGGATGTTCGCGAGCGGATCGTCGTCGAGGACCAGGATGTCCGCGAGCTTTCCCGTCTCCAGGCTGCCCAGATCCTGTCCGAAACCGATCGCCTCGGCCCCATAGATGGTGGCGGTCCGGAGGGCATCATGATTGGAGAGGCCACCCGAGGCCATGGCCCACAGTTCCCAGTGGTTTCCGATCCCCTGGATCTGCCCGTGAGCCCCCACCGCCGAGCGCGCCCCTCCCTCGATCATCTTCTTCACGAACTCGGCGTGCTTCGGGAAGACGTACTCCTCCTCCAGGAACCAGCCACCCTGGCGGTAGCCGTTGGGGTTGAACACAGCAGGTTCGCTCCCCCTGCGGCGGGCCCGGGCGTCGATCTGGCCCTGTGGCATGAAACGATTGAGCTTGGGATCTCCGAGGACGTTCTCATGGGTGTAGTAGTAGTTCTCCCCGAACGGCCCCCCGTAGGAGACAAGCAGGGTCGGCGTGTGGGTGGTCTGGCTCGCCTTGAAGAGCTCCACCACATCACCGAAAATCGGGGTGATCGGCAGGGAGTGCTCCACGCCGGGATACCCGTCCATGGCGTGGGTCAGGTCGAGCCGGAAGTCGAGGCCCCCCTCGGTGGTGGGCATGATGCCAAGCTCCTTGGCCGCCATGATGATCCACTGCCTCTGCTGGCGGTTGCCACTCATGTACATCTTGAGGGTCTTGGTGTCCCAGAACTCGCTGTAGCGTTTCAGCATGTTCTTGGCGTGATCCAGGTCGCGCACCCCCTCGTTGTTGGGGAGCCCGACGCCGGGGCCGGTGGAGTAGATCCGGGGACCGAGCATGCCGTCGGTCTCCACCCGGTCCTGGTAGCTCAGGACATCGGTGGACTGGGTCTGCGGATCCCGCGTCGTGGTGACGCCATAGGCCAGCGTGGTCAGATACTGCCAGGTCTGGCCCGGGTGGACCTCCGGGATGAGCCACTGCGCGTGATAGTGCACATCGATCATCCCCGGCATGACCGTCTTTCCGGTGACATCGATGATGCGTGCCCCACCGGGGATCGTCACCGACCCTCGTGCGCCCACGGCCACGATCCGGTTGTCCCGCACGACGACATCGGCATTCTCGATGATCTCGTGGCCCTTCATGGTGATGGCCCGGCCCCCCCGCAGCACCACCGTTCCCTTCGGGATGTCCCGGGGGAGAGTCACGGTGATCTTCCGCTCCACCGGCTTGTATCCCGGCTTGTCGTCGCCAGGGGCTTTCTTCGTGGTGTCCGCCTTGGCCTTGCTCGTGTCGGCCTTGGCCTTGACGCTGTCGGCACGGGCCTTGGCGGCGTTGGCGGCGGCGATGGAATCGGAAACGAGCCGCGCCTCGAGATCGAAGATCCGGATCTTGATCGAATCGGGCACCGGTTGATTCGCCTTGAGGAGGCTGTCGGCCCGGGTCTTCAGTGTCTTGATTGTGTCGTTGGTGGCCTGTTTGACGCGGGCAGTGTCCGCCTTGGCCTTGGCGGCGGTCTTCAGACTGTCGTCCACCGTCTTGGCACGGGCGAGGTCATACTGGAAGAGGGTGTTGCCGAGTGCGAAGGTGGCGTGCTGGCCCTCGGGTCCCCACCAGGCGGGGAACTCCCCACCGATGTCGGTCAGTTTCCGCACCGGCACGGCGCTCCCACCGGCCACGTTGATCGTGGGCACCGGTCCTCCGGCCACAGGAACAGTCACCACATAGAGATCGGTGTTGACCTGGGCCAGGGCTTGGCCGCCGGCGGGGGACATCATGATCACCCCGGCCGGTGTCGGCTGCGGCACCGGTTCCAGGTTGTCCCGGGAGACGCGGGTGTAGAGAGCGTCGGCGCGCACCGGGGCGATCCGGCGGGGGAGGAAGACCAGCTCCTCCTCCGGATCGAACTGACCGAATCCGAAAGGCATGGCTCCCACGACGCGCACCACCTGGCGTTCGTCGGTCCCATCCCACCGGAACGAGACCAGACCCCGGAAGGGACTTGAGGCGTAGATCCGATCGGGTTCGTTGAGCACGAAATGCGCGACGTCCCGGCCCGCAGTCGGCGCGATCAGCGTGGCATCACCCCCGGGCGCGGGGAACCAGACGAAATCCCCCCCGAACGTCCCTCCCCCGTTTCCGGAGGCCTCGAGGAGATCGCGGGCCGGGGCCCGGGTCACCACGATCCGGTTCCCGTCCGGCGCAAATGCGGGATTGGAGTAGAGAGCCGCCACGCGACTCACCCGGACCGGACGGGGCGTGCCGCGGGCATCGAAGGTGGCACGCATGAGGTGTCCGCCGCTGCCGTCCCTCCAGTTGATCCAGGCGAGGGAGGATCCGTCGGGGGACCACACCGGCTGGTATTCCCCGGCGTCCTCGGTCGTGACCCGGCGGGGGGTTCCCTCCGGAAGGTCCAGAACGTAGAGCCTGTCCACGGCGGTGAACGCCACGCGTTTCCCATCGGGCGACACCACGGGATTCCGGATCTGCCGGGCGGTGAGGGTGGCGGCGGTGTCCACCCGCCAGGCGAACTTCACTTCGGGTCCCACCGCGGTCTTCACCTCGGCGGAGAAGGGAATGCGCACCGGGGCGGACTTGTCGAGCGGCACCCGCCAGATCCCTCCTCCGTACGAGGTGATGATCGCCCGGGAGTCGGGGGTGAAGGCGTAGCCCGGGAGCACGTCGAGGGTGCCGCGGGATTCAATGTCATCCCGCTGGACGGGCCAGGCGAGCCACTCCTCGTCGCCGGTGGCCAGATCCCGCACCCGAAGCCCGGTCCCGGTTTCGTGCCGTGTCCCGTAGACGAGCCACTTCCCGTCCGGAGAGATCGCCGGCCGGAACGAGGAGCCGTAGCGACCCGACATGCCGCGGGTTTCCCCCGTTTCCCGGTCATACACCGCCAGTTGATACTGCGGGAAGAGGGCGTTGTAGTTCCAGTCCCCATTCCGGCGGGCATGCCAGATGTACCGCCCGTCGGGCGTGACGGAGGCGCCGATCGTCTTGGCGTTGGCCGGCTGGCGAATCAACGGGATGCCCGATCCTCCGTCCACATGATAGAGATGGAGCTTGGCGGTCCCGAACGACCCGGTGGCCCGGCTCACCACGATGTACTGTCCATCGGGTGTCCACTCGGGCGATACGTAGAGGGCGTTGTTTCCCTGAGTGAGCTGGGTGGTGTCCTTGCTCTCCAGATCCATCAACCACACGTTGTCGCCGCCACTCCGGTCCGAGATGAAAACGAGCCGCTTCCCGTCGGGACTGAACCGGGGCTGGGCGTCGAAGGCGAGGCCCGAGGTGAGGGCCGTCGCGGTGCCCCCGGTGATGGGCATGGTGTAGAGGTCCCCGAGGAGGTCGAACACGATGGTCTGGCCGTCGGGGCTCACATCGAGGGAGATCCAGGTGCCCTCGGTGGCGGTGAAGGTGGCGGATCGCTTCGCTTCCAGCGGGAGTGGCTTGGGCGGCGCCCCACCGGGGCCACCCGCACCGGGACGCGGTCCCTGGGCGGCGAGCGGAAGGGCAAGGGCCGTCGCGCTCACCAGGGTGACCGCGGCAATCCGGCGAAGCAGGGAAGTCGTCGAGGTTGTCATGGCGCGCCTCACCGCTGGCCGGTGGTGTTGGTCGGGGCAAAGTGACGCCACGGTTGATCCTCGGCGGGGCGCTGTCGGGGCCAGATCTCGTTCATCGTGTCACCCTCGTAGAGCCGCCCGTTCTTCATGACGTGGCGGACAGTGTTGGTGTTGCGGATGTCGTCGAGCGGATTCGCATCGAGAATGACCAGATCGGCGATCTTGCCAGCCTCGACCGAGCCGAGATCCCGTCCCAGCCCGAGCGCCTCGGCGCCCAGCAGGGTGGCCACCCGGAGGGCATCGTGGGGACGCATTCCCCCACTCTGTACCGCCCAGAGCTCCCAGTGATAGCCGAGCCCCTGGAATTGTCCGTGGCTCCCGATGCCCGCCCGGCCCCCGGCCTCGACCAGAGCCTTGGAAAAGGCCGCATGCCGCCGGAAACCATACTCCGACTCATGCACCCACCCCGAGGGACCGGGGCTCGCCATCGAGTTCCGGCGACGGGCCTTGAGGTCGAGTTCCTCGGCGGGCATGAAGTGACGCACCTTCGGATCGGCCGTGGGCTTTTCGGTCGTGTAGAACCAGTTCTCCGCCCACGGCGCACCGTAGGACACGAGGAGAGTCGGCGTGTTGGTGGTTTCCGAGGTCTTGTAGAGCTGGACCACGTCGTCATACATCGGCGCGAGAGGGATGGTGTGTTCCACCCCGGAGTACCCGTCCATGGCGTGCGTCATGTTGAGCATGAACTGGAGTCCGCCCTCGGTGGTGGGCATGAGCTCCAGTTCCCGCGCCGCCATGATGAGGTACTGCCGGGTCTGCCGGTTCCCCGCCATGTACATCTTGAACGTCTTGGTGTCGTAATAGGTGCTGTAGCGCCGGAGCACGTCCCGGGCCCGCTCGAGGGTTCCCACCCGGTCCACGCTGAACACGCCGGGTCCGGTGTTGTACACCCGGGGGCCGACGGCCTGACCCGCCTCGACCCGGTCCTGATAGGTGAGCACATCGGTGGTCGAGGTCTGGGGATCCCGCGTGGTGGTGACGCCCCAGGCCAGGTTGGCGAGGTAGATCCAGGGCTGCTTCCAGTGGATCCCCCACCCGGGCCACATGTGGGCATGGGTGTCCACGAAGCCCGGCACGATGGTCTTGCCTTGCACATCGATCACCCGGGCTCCGGCCGGTACCGTGCCCTGAGGCCCGACGCTCACGATCCGATTGTTGCGGACCACCACGTCTCCGTTCTCCACCACCTCTTCTCCCCGCATGGTGATGATGCGGGCCCCGCGCAGCACCACGGTTCCCTCGGGAATGTCCCGGGGAGCGCTCACGAGAATCCGCTGCTCGGCGGGGCGGTAGGCATTGTTCCACCGGGTGGCCGAATCGGCCCCCGCGCGCCGGAGGCTGTCATCCACGGCCAGCCCGCGGGCCACATCATAGGAGACGAACGCGTTCCCGATCCCCCAGTGGACCGTGCGCCCATCCGCGCTCCAGGAGGCGAACTCACCCCCGATGTCGCTCAGCCGGATCGCCCGGGTGCCGGCGCTGTCGGGCGTCGACATGTTGATGATCGGAACCGTCCCCCCGATCTGGGGGACGCGGGCCAGGTAGAGCTCCCGGCCGATCTCGGCCAGGGCGAAGTCCCCTCTCGGGGCCATCCGGATCGTGCCTGCGGAGAGTCCCCTGTTCACCTCCTGATCCGTCTCGGTGGGGGGCATGACGATGTCACCCCGGCTGGGGTCCTCCGGAGGGGTGGCGCCGAGCGGAAGGGGACCGAGCATGCGGACATGCTGCCGGAGATCGGTCCCGTCCCACCGCATGGAGACCAGGGCAGGTCCCGCCGATCCGGGGGGCGCCCCGGGCGGGGGCGGAATGAAGCCGTAGGCAAAGATTCGTGAGGTATCCGCCGTGAAGTGAGGGGCGGACACGTTCCCCGCCGGACGGATCGTCGTCACCGGCCCGCCCGAGGCCGGAACCCAGACCAGTTCCGCGCCAAAGCCCGACACGAAGGGATCCACCGCCTCGCGCATCTCCCGGGCGGAGGCTCGCGTCACGACGATGCGCCCCCCCCCCCCGGTGGGGGACCATGCAGGACTCAGGAAGAGACCGTCCCCGGCCAGTTCCGTCACCGTTCCCGTGGCGAGGTCCACTCTCGACAGGGTGCCGCGGGTTCCATCCCAGGTCACGTAGGCCAGTGACTGCCCGTCCGGGCTCCAGGTCGGGGTGTACTCACCGACGTCCGCGGTGGTGACGCGCCGCGGCGTCCCGGTCGCGCGGTCCGCCACGTAGAGGCGGTCCAGCGCGGAGAACGCGACCTGCTGCCCATCGGGGGACGCCACCGGCTCCCGGATCTGCCGGACCGTGAAGGTCGGGGTGTCCTCGATCGGATACTCGAACTTCACCACGGGGCCCACCGCCACCTCGGCATTCACCGTGAAGGGGATCCTCGTGGCGGCCGTCCCATCCACCGGGACCCGCCAGAACTCGCCCCCGTAGGAGAGAACGATGGAGCGAGAATCGGGGGTGAAGGAGTAGCCGGGAAGCACA
This sequence comes from Gemmatimonadales bacterium, assembly GCA_041741375.1. GTDB lineage: Bacteria > Gemmatimonadota > Gemmatimonadetes > Gemmatimonadales > GWC2-71-9 > OFTM291. Next base: position 27,829 of record JBGSKF010000243.1, read on the forward strand.
TCGAGATCGGGGACCGATTCCTGGTTGTCCCGTTGGACCGGATAGGCAAGCCACCGTTCCTCTCCGCTCGCCAGGTCCCGGAGACGGAGTCCGGTTTCGGTGTTCTCACGGGAACCGTAGGAAAGCCACTTCCCGTCCGGAGAGATGGCGGGCCGGAAGGCGGATCCGTAGCGGGAGGTGATGGTGGTGGTGTTCCCCGTCTCCCGGTCGTAGACCCCCACCTGGAACTGCGGCATCGAGGCATTGTATTGCCAGAGCCCGATCCGCCAGGCGAAATACACGAATCGCCCATCGGGTCCGAAGGCCGCACCGTACAGCCCCTGCGGTCCCGCCTGGGAGCCGAGAGGAACCCCGGTTCCTCCCTCGGTGTCGAAGAGCCAGAGTTTCTTGACGCCGAAGCCCGAGCCCGAGCGGGAGGCGACGATGTACTTCCCGTCGGGGGTCCATTCGGGCGAGGTGTAGCCGAGCTGGTTGCCGGGCGGTGTCACCTGGCGGAGGTCGGAGCCGTCCGTGGCGATGGTGAAGAGATTCTCGCCTCCGGTCCGGTCGGAGAGGAAGACAATGCGGGACCCATCGGGACTGAATCGGGGCTGGGCGTCGTAGGCGAGGCCCTGGGTCAGGCGGGTGGCCGTCCCCCCGGTGATCGGCATCCGGTACAGATCTCCCAGCAGATCAAAAACCAGGGTCTGGCCATCGGGGCTCACATCCACCGACATCCAGGTGCCCTTGGTGGCCGTGAATCGGGCCGTCTGTGTCGCCTCCAGCGGGAGGCCCGGCTTCTGCTCCGCCGAGGACCCTTGGGCCTGGAGAGGACCGGGGATCGCCCCGAGGGCGGCCGCCAGGAGTGCCAGTCCGGCCAGCATGGGGAAAGGGCTATTGGGTGTTGGGATCCGGGTGTTGGGGGCGGGGGACCCGATACCCAGGACCCGAAACCCAATACCTGGTGTGGGTGGTGTGGAGATGCTGGGTGTTGGGGTGGGGTGAATGGGACGGGTTTGCATCATGCCTGAAGCTCCGTGTGGACGGACCGGAAAAGACGCGTGTCGTGGAGAAACTGCCGCCGGCACAGGGGGCGGATCCCAGAGTCTACCGCCTGAAGGCCAACTGTGCCAGTAGTCTACGAAAGGCCGGGCGACAAGGTTTCATTCTCGGGAGAGTCGGGAGTGGGGGGTAGGGAGTAGGGAGTAGGGAGTAGGGAACAGGGGCGACGCACCAGCGTCGCCCGAGCACCAGGTGGAAACGCAGTCGGTGGGCGGTAGGCGGTGGGGGCCATCATTTGGTGATGACCCTGTGGGTGCGCCGCTTGCCTGTGGGTGCGCCTCAACCGGCGCACCCGCAGCAAACCGGATCGCC
>JBGSKF010000244.1:0-46788 GCA_041741375.1 Gemmatimonadales bacterium
GACCCGGCGTGGGTCACCGTGGTCCGCTCCTGGCCGATGCGCGCCGTGCTCCTCGCCGCCGAAGGGCGGACGGCCGAGGCCCGGCAATGGGCCGAACGATACCGGGACGCCTGGGCCACCGCCGATTCCGTTCTGGTGCCCGAGCGGGACCGCATTCTCCGCGAACTCGGTGACCTCCTGCGCACCGACCGACGGGATCGGCCCTGACGTTGCGAGAACCTTGCTAGGCAGGGGCCCGTTCCGGGGCCTCCGAGGGTGGAGCCGGGGTGCGTCGTGACAGGCCACGTGGCAGAAGCAACAGGGTCACGACGAGCCACCCCCCGAGGAGCAGGTCGAAATCGGAGTAGCCATCCTCGAGAGGGCGCCCCGGAAAGCCGGCAAAGAGGTCTGCCAGGCAGACGGAGTACAGCACAACACCGACTGCGCTCCACACCAGGCCGAACCGCGGATGCCGTCCCAGGGCGATGCTCAGCAGGATCATGCCGAGGCTCAGGAACAGGCGCGCGGCAAAGTTCAACGACTGCGACACGATCACCAGTCCGGACGAGACCAACCGGAGGGTGTCCCGCTCCGCGTCATTCTCGAGTCCCCTCAGCCGATCAAGGAGGTTTCCCATATGGATCTCTCCGAAGATCGTTGTCACCGTGAAGAAGACGAAGGCGATGAGGAGGAAGAGGGCGCCGAGGAGATGCGGTATGCGCACCGCCTCGCGCCACGTGGCCCCCAGGAACCCGACCACAGCCACCAGAGCCACCGGCGCGAGGGCAAAGAAGAGAACCCGGGTCACCTCCAGCGGCAGATCGAGGCTCAGGAACAGGTCCAGGTATATCTGCAGACCGATTGTGAACAGGCCGGTGCAGAGGGCGAGAACAGTCCAGCTTCGTTCGGTGCTGGCGGACGGGGTGTCGATGATCATGGTGATCCTCCGGTGTTGGGTGACCCGATCACAAGGGCGCCAGGAACCAGGGCATGGCACGAGCCCAGTGTAGGCGAGGGGTGTGACACTGCCCCGGAGCCGACCCAACACCAATCTTCCGGGAGGGTCGCGCGCCCGGGGCACAACGAGATCGTCGAGAAAAGACGGGAAATCCCTTGCACCCGGGCGGACCTGATGTCGCACGTTTTGGCGACCCCAGGGGCGTGCTTTCGGTACCGGTGCAGGTATGGCCAGCGGCTATTCTGGTGTTGTCGTCCGGTGGCTTCCTCCTGGCCCTCTTGACACGGAATATATATGTCGTATCATATATGTATGATGGAGCGCACCACGATCTTCGTCGACCAGGAGCTCCTTGCCAGGGCCAAGCAACAAGCCCGGCGGGACGGAAAGAGCTTTGCCCAGGTGGTTCGGGAGGCATTGGCCGTGTATCTCACTGAGGAGGAAACAATGGCTGACCATGTGCCCAGCATCTCCGGACGGTTTGCGAGTGGGTGTTCCGACACGTCGGAACGGGTCGACTCGCTGCTCTGGACTGATCCGCACCAGTGACCATTCTTGCGGACACGGGGGCGGTCTACGCCCTCATCGACCGTGATGACGTCTGGCACAGCCGTGTCCGGTCGTGGTGGGAAGGGAACCGGGAGCCGATTCGGCTTCCGGTCACCATCCTGGCCGAGGTCTCCTGGCTCCTGGCCACCCGGATCGGTCCCCGGGCGGAGTCGGCTTTTGTGCGGGCGGTGGCAAACGGGGAGTTTCAAGTCGAGCCCCTTGAGGACGATGACCTCCCCCGGATCGCCGATCTCGTGATGACCTACCTCGACACTCCGATTGGTATGGTCGACGCCTCCCTTGTGACCATGGCCGAGCGGCTCGGAGCCATTCGGCTCCTCACCACCGATCGGCGGCACTTCCCGGTCATCCGCCCCCGGCACGTCCCGAGTCTGGTCCTCCTGCCCTGATCGTGGAGCGCTGGGAGGGTCACCCCCCGGACCGGGGGTGGCGTGGTATGGGGCGCCAACTCGCTCCAAGCCACACCCTGAACACGCGCGAACTGCGATTGAGGGGGGTGAACCCATCCACCAGGATCTCCTTGTCGAACGGGGTCTGGAATCCGAGGCTCACCCCGGCGTCGAGAGCCACCGGTGTCCTGCGCCACGGGCGCCAGGAGGTCTCGGCGCCGGCCCCACCGCGGAACATCGTCTTGGCTGCAGGGAGTGTGTTGCCGGTTGTACGACCCCGGGTCTCCGTCGTGACCCGGGAGATCCCGGCGTCCAGGAGCAGGCGCACCGCCCAGGTTCTCCGGTCGAGGACGATACCGGCGACGCCCACCGAGCCGGTGGTGGCCGAGGCGTGGTTCCGCACCGGTTCCGAGGGACAGGTGCCCGGGAGGATGAACCCGCCGCAGGCGATCCCGACGCCATCGAACCCGTCGGCGGTTCGCTCGAGTCCGAAGGTCAGGGCCATCCGACTGTCATCGAGCGGTATCTCCGCCGCGAGAGCGGCTCCAAACAGGCCGCCGATCCGCGAGTGATTGATGTCTGCGATCACTGCCCGGGCGCCGAGCATCTGGGCCTGCGCCGCATCGGAGAACAGGGCGAGGACCAGCCATGTGGTTCGGGCCAGGCTCCAGGCGCCGGGAATCGGATGGAGTGGCATGTTCGACGGACCTCCGGCGATTCGGCTGGGCCGAGTGGGCTCACAGGACTATCCAATCTCGAACACCTGGCGCAGCTGGACGGTGACCCGGGTCACATCCGAGGTCTGGTACGTCTCCACGCCGCGTTCCTTTCCTCATGCGACGACCCATCAGCGGTCAGCCAGGAGGGTAGTTCCCTGGAGACGAGCCCTTTCATGAGTTTTCTTTCAGGTTTGATTCATCGCAATCCGGCTCTTCCTTCATAAACTTGGAGTCGGACTTTGGATGGTGGCTGCACACCCGAGATGACATCCCAGGAGTGTTTCTTGTGACAGGATCGCAACGGCATGGTTCCTCCATTCCTCCGATCATCCAGGGGGGAATGGGATTCGGTGTCTCCGATTGGCGCCTGGCCCGGGCCGTGGCCGAGCAGGGGCATCTCGGCGTCGTCTCCGGCACCGCCCTCGACCTCCTGCTCGTGCGCCGGCTCCAGGATGGGGATCCGGGAGGGCACATGCGGCGGGGAATGGCGGCCTTCCCGATCCTGGGCGTGGCGGCCGATGTTCTCCGGCGCTATTTCTATCCCGAAGGGAGGCGGCCCGGCACTCCCTACAAGATGCTCCCGGCGTACAAACAGGTGATGAGCCGATCCCGGCAGTTGGTGAGCGTGCTGGCCACGTTCGTGGAGGTGTATCTGGCCCGGGAGGGTCACGAGGGCCAGGTGGGAATGAACCTGCTCACCAAGATTCAGATCTCCACGCTGGAGGCCCTTTACGGCGCGATGCTCGCAGGTGTTGATGTTGTGCTGATGGGGGCCGGCATCCCCCGGGACATTCCGGCCGCCCTCGACCACCTCGCGCTTCACGAGCCCGCTTCGCTCCGGTTCGATGTGGAAGGTCTTCCCGAGGGTCGGGTCGAACACCTGACTCTCGATCCCCGAGAACTCTGGCCCGGAGGGACCCTTCCGGAGCTGCGCCGTCCCCATTTCCTGGCCATCATCGCCAGCAACTCGCTGGCCACCATGCTGGCGCGCAAGGCGACGGGCCGCATCGACGGGTTTGTCATCGAAGGTCCCACGGCCGGAGGCCACAACGCGCCGCCCCGAGGGGAGGCCCGGTTCAATGAACGGGGCGAACCGCTCTACGGAGAGCGGGATGTGGTGGATTTGACGAAGATCTCCGAGCTCGGCCTCCCGTTCTGGCTGGCGGGCGGCACGGGACGGAAGGGGAGCCTGGCCAAGGCCCGGGCGGCCGGGGCGGCCGGCATCCAGGCGGGGACCCTCTTTGCGTACTGTGACGAGTCGGGGCTCGCCGAGTCGCTGAAACGATCGGTGTTGGAGCACGCGCTACGGGGCGAGGTGACGGTGCGGACCGACCCGCGCGCGTCCCCGACGGGGTATCCCTTCAAGGTGGTGAGCTGGCCCGGGGCTCCCGGAATCGGTGGGGAAGGGGAGATGATGCGGGAGCGGTTGTGTGATCTCGGCGCGCTCCGTGTGGCCTACTGGACCCCGGAGGGGAAGATTGCATATCGCTGCCCCGGGGAACCGGTGGAGGATTATGTCCGGAAGGGGGGAAGGGAGGAGGACACGGTGGGACGGCAGTGCATCTGCAACGCCCTCACGGCCAACATCGGGCTGGGTCAGATCCGGTGTCCCGGTGTGGTGGAGCCGCCCATTCTCACCAGCGGAGACGACCTGGAATCGATCAGCGGGTTCCTGGCGGGTCGTACTCACTACACGGCGGGGGACGTGCTCGACTACCTCGTGTCCTGACCCGGTCAGGCCACCACACCCTTCCCCCAAAACAACCCCCGCGGGACCGTCTCCGCGCCCTGGATCGCGAGCTGGTCCCCTTCATCCTTTCGGTGTAGGTCATCCCTCCATGGCATCTGATCCGTTTGATCGATGGTTTCGTTCCACGAACCGTGCCAGACTTTTCCCCGTGTGGGTGCTCCCCCGTTGAGGCGAAGGCCAGTGCCAGGAGTCGCCGCATGCGTGTGAGCTCAGCACCTGGTTCCCACCCTTCCGACATCGGGGTGAACGATGTCGGGTTGGGGCGAACAGGCGGTAAGCGGACACGTTTCATTCACCTTCAAGGAGAACAGGCCGATGTCCAAGTTCACAATGTACGCGCGATCTCCCGTGGGAGCGCGGCAGGGTCGTCGAGACCCCGCCGGATGATGGCGGCTCGCAGCGTTCACTCCATTGGCGCTTCCGCCGTGGCCGCGCTCGCAGTGCTGGTCGGGGGCCCGTCCTTGAGTCTGGCCCAGACGCCCTCCGGGGGGGGGCTTCTCGGCTGTGCTCAGCCATTCGCCGTCCTGGGGGCCTCGACGGTCACCAATACCGGGCCGACCACCATCACGGGAGACCTGGGGCTCTCGCCGGGAACCTCGTTCACGAACACCGGGGGCCTGACCCTCACCGGAGCCCAGCATCTGACCGATGCCGTCGCACAGCAAGGCCAGGTATGCGCCCTCACGGCATTCAATTTCCTTGCCGCATTGCGGTCCACCGCCACGGACTTGTCGGGTCTGAACCTGGGGAACCGGACCCTGACGCCGGGCGTCTACAGTTTCAACTCCTCGGCCCAGTTGACGGGAGCTCTCACCCTCGACTTCCTGGGCAACTCGAACTCCCTCTTCGTGTTTCTGATTCAGAGCGCCCTCACGACCGCCAGTGGATCGTCCGTGGCTGTGAGCAACGGAGCCCCAGGGGGTGGAGTGTTCTGGCAGGTCGGGAGCTCTGCCACCCTGGGGACCAGCACGTCATTCCTCGGGAACATCCTCGCGGACCAGAGCGTCACACTGAACACCAGCGCGAAAATTCTCTGTGGGAGATCCATCGCCTTGAATGGAGCGGTGACGATGGACAACAACGTGATCGCGAACGACTGTGCCAATGTCGTGGGCGGCGGCGCCACCGACTTCGGCAGCCTGGGATTCAGCGAGGGGAGCGTGTCGGCGGTGCCCGAGCCGTCTACCTTTGCCTTGCTCCTCGGCCCCCTGGTGGTGGCGTTCGTGGTGTTTGCCCGCCGCCGCCGCGTTCAGCCGGTGGGTCCTGAATCGGGTGTGGGAGAGTAGGAGCCCACCTCGAAAACACGCACTTTCGTGCGGTCGCCAGGCGGCTCGGGGAGGGCCGCCGTCGACTTCAGGCCTCGTCGCGGTACAACCCCGGGAAGAGCCTCCGCAATCGCTTCAGCTTCGGGATATCGTTGATCACGATGTAGGGGTCATCCGGGTGGCGCGCGGCATAGTCCTGGTGATACGGCTCGGCGAGGTAAAAGGGGCGGAGCGCCCGGACCTCGGTCACGATAGGATGGGCGAAGACCCGGCGCGCCGTGAGCTCCGCGATGAAGGATTCCGCCTCCCGGCGCTGGGTACTGTCCCCTACAAAGACGATCGTTCGATAATCGGAACCCACATCCGGGCCTTGGCGGTCCCGTGTGGTGGGATCATGGGCGACCAGGAAGAAGATCTCCAGGAGATCCCGGTAGGACACTTCCCCGGGGTCGTAGGTCACCCGGACCGACTCGGCGTGCCCTGTGGTGCCGGTCCCGACCAGTGCATAGGTCGGGGCGGCGACCGTGCCTCCGCTGTAGCCCGTCTCGACGGAGCGCACACCACGAACGTGCTCGAAGACCGCCTCGACCCCCCAGAAGCAACCCCCGGCAAAGACGGCGGTTTCCTGTTGTCCGGGCGCGGACAGCGACGCCACGGGGAGGAGGGGCATCGCGGCCATCAGAACTGCCAGAAGCGTCACCGTGGCACCCTCCGTCGAGAATTTGACTCCGGCCCCGGGGAGTTCTCCGATGGCGCGGTCCCACTCCATAGTACCGTTCCCGAGAGGTTCCGCAATGGGAGCCCTTCCCGGACGCTCCCGCGTGCTCGCCGCATCCCCGACGTTCCCGAGGCCGGGTTTCCGCGGGTGTTCCCAATGCTCCAGGACGGACGATCCGCTATCTTCAATGAGTATCGAACCACCACCCACTTGTGAGGATCAATGGCACTCAGCGGACGGAAGGTCAAGAAGGCCGCGGTGAAGGGCAAGAAGATCGTGGTCACAAAGTCGGCCACAGCAGGAGAACGCGTCAAGGCTGCCGCATCAAAGGCGGGTCGCACGCTGACGAAGGCGGGCACGGCGGCGAGGAAGGCGGGCACCCGGGCCGCCGCCGCCGTCAAGAAGGCGAGCAAGAACCCCAAGGTCCGGGCGGCGGCCGCGGCAGTGGCCGTGGCGGGGGCCGCCGTGGCGGCAGGTATGGCTGTCAGGAAGAGTCGGGCCAGGAAGCGCTAGGCCACGGACGAACCTCCCGAACAGGAAGAGCCCGGGGCCGCACCCCGGGCTTTTCCCGTCTCCCGACTTCGGGACGGTCACTGGTAGAGCTGGTAGTCCTTCAGCAGGTGCAGTTCCCCGGCGTGCAGGTATTTCGGGGCACCGAGTTCCGCCACGTACCGTGAGGCGAGCGACGGGCTCGCCGCCAGGTCGTTGTTCTGCCACCCGTTCGCGAGGTAGTCGCTCGCCTGGGTCCAGTCGTAGTTGATGTAATGAAACCAGAGAATCTCGGGCCGGGACGCGATCAGGCCCCAGTAGGGGGTGAACCACTCGGCCCAGGCCGCCTCGGCGGAGGCGGGATTCCCGAGATTGTAGTGCGACGGCGAACTCTCGGCGATGACCACAGGTTTGTTGTGGGCCACCGCCATGTCGAGGAATCGGAGCGTTCGACCATAGGACGTTCCCGCCCCGTTGTGCCCCACGACCGGACCGCCCACGTCCTGTGCGGCGAACAGGTCGATCGAGAACCAGTCCACCACATCGGCTCCAGGATACCACTTCGGCTCGCCCGCGGCGTTGACCGCGTCGAAATCATCCGGGGCGGCCGGCTCGTAGCACCAGACGAATGCGACGTTGGTGGCGCCGGCCTGCCGGAACATCGAGACGATCTTTCGGAAGGCCTTCGGATACTCATAGGGATGGTACCCGTTCCACCACCCATTGAACTCACCGCCAATCCGGAGCATGATCGGTTTCCGGAACGCCTTGGCGATCTGGATCAGATCCAGAATGCGAGCGTCGTACGTGGTGGTGTTGGCCACGTCATGGTCGATCCCGAAGAGCGGGTCGGGCAGTGTGGCCAGCTCGGCCGGAGTGGGCTTCAGCCCACGGAGGGAGATGTCGAGGCTCGGGATCCGCCCCGCCCCGTCGATCGCGGCGAGGGATGCCGCGATCTTGTCGGGTTCCCACCCCCGAGGGGTGTCGCCCAGATCCACGAACCGGAGTTCGGCGGCCGGCTGGCGGTCGGCGGGCAGAAGCGCCTCGTACTTGTCATTGTACGCTTTCCATTGGCCTTCGCCATGGACCACACGACCGACCGGTGGCTCGAATTTGGCCCCGAACCGATAGGTGGGACCTTGGTTCGGGGAGGGTGGCGGTGGGGGAGGTACTGGTGCACCGGTCCCCCCGTCCATCGGCGCCGGGGGGCGCGATTCCGTGGGGGTGCTGCATCCGGCCGCCAGGGTCAGGATCGCCAGAAGAGACCAGGTGGCTGACGAGAGACGGTGGGTGGGGGTTGTCATGTTGCCTCCAGTATGGCCGCGCTCCATGCGCGGTCCTCAGAGAGACACCCCACCCGCCCGTCACCCTGACAAAGCTCCCTCCTCCCTCTGCCGGCTGAGAAGAGAACCTCCCCACTCCCCGGTACCCAACACCCAGAACATAGGACAGAGGACGTAGAACAGAGGACCACGGAGACTACCGCCTACCGCCTACCGCCTCGTTTTCGATGCCCCGACAGGCCACGGCCAGCGTTCCGGTCCGGGCTACATGGAAGAAGTCGAACCCGATTCACATCCCCTGAGCTCCCCAGCAGCGCGGGGGTGAGCAGAAGGTCCGCACCCAGGCAGAGCACGGTGGCGGCGATCGAGGCGCTGCGCGTCGCCAGGGACCGCATGGCGCCGATGAAGATTCCGTCGAACTGCCATGCGACCGCGCCAATGAAAGGGATGGGCGCCCACCCCCATCCTTGCCGGATACCCCGGATGGCGTACCTTTGTGCATCCAGGAAGGAGAGTGACACACCCTACTCCCCACACCCTACACCCTACTCCCTACTCCCCACTCCCTACTCCCCACCATGCCCCTTCCCCCTGTCCCCGTCGCCCGGCTCCGGGCCCGCCTCTCCCCGGAGGCCACCGCGCTCGCACCGGGTGATCCGGGGTACGACGGGGAGCGCGTTCTCCTCAATCGCAGCTTCGATCCCTACCCGGCGGTCATCGTCTGCTGCGTCACCGAGGACGACGTGGCGTGGACTGTCCGGTATGCGCGGGAGGAGGGACTTCCCCTCGCCATCCGGTCCGGGGGGTGCTCTCCGGCGGGGTATTCGGCGGTGACGGGGGGAGTCCTCCTCGATCTGGGTCGCATGGACCGTGTGGTCATCGACCCGGCCGGGCTGACGGTGGAGGTCGGTCCCGGTGCCCGCATGGGGGCACTCTACCAGGCGCTCGGTCCGACCAGCCTGATGGTTCCTCTCGGTGAGTGCATGCAGGTCGGGGCCGGGGGGCTTGCTCTGGGGGGAGGGTTCAGTCTCCTCAGCCGCTCCCTCGGGCTCACCTGTGACAATCTGCTGGAGGCTCGAGTGGTGCTGGCGGATGGAACCGGGGTGACGGCCTCTCCCCGCGAGCACCCCGATCTCTTCTGGGCTCTGCGGGGAGCGGGCGGGGGGAACTTCGGTGTGGTGACCTCCCTTCGGTTCCGGCTCCACCGGCTGGAGCCCACGCTGTACGCGGGGATGGTGATCTGGCCGCTCGACCAGGCCGCCGAGGTGCTCACCGCCTCGCTCACGTACTTTGCCTCCGATGCTCCTCCCGAGCTCAATGCCGTGTTCATGCTCTCCCCTCTTCCTCCTCCGTCCACGGAGAAGGCCTTCGCCACGGTGGCCGTCTACAATGGGCCACCCTCGATCGGGGCGACGATCGTCCCGAAGGTGACGGGGCTGGGGAAGCCGAGCCACTCCTCGACCGGAGCCCAGCCGTTCGCCACCCTCGTCCAGCGGGACTTTCCCTCGCTGTCCGGCATTCATGACTATTACAAGTCGGGCTTCGTCACCGGGGCGCTTCCGGCGGATGGAGCCCGGCTCCTCGTGGATCACTTTGCGAACACCCCACCTGCGGGACAAACCTCCCCCGGAGGTGTCGCACCGGCCAACGGGATCGGATTCGAGATCGCCGGAGGTGCCATCAATGCCGTTCCGGACGACGCAACCGCCTTTGTCCATCGATCCCACTCGGCCCTGATCTCCTTCCTGGCCACCTGGCATGGCCCCCGGGGGTCGACCGACCGCGCGGAGATCCGGTGGGCCGACACGCTTCACCGGGAGATGCAACCGTATTTTTCGGGTGGCGTGTACCAGAACTATCCCGACCGGTCCCTTCCCGACCCCCTCGCTGCGTATTACGGGAGCAACCTTTCTCGCCTGAGAGAGATCAAGGCGCGATACGATCCCGACGAGGTGTTCCGCTTCCCCCAGGGAATCCCGGCGGGAGGGCACATTGCGAGCCCATCGGAGTCGGCGTAGGTTTGCCTCACCTGCTGTTTGTCTTCCCCCTGTCAGGAGGTTCAACCGATGGCCACTCCGGATACCTATGTCCTCCACGGCGATGATGGCCGGGTGTATCGGATACGCACGGATCAGCTGGACCAGTTCGAGGTGACCGGCTCGGCCACGGAGGCCCCCGACATTCGGAACGCGGTTGCCGCCGCCCGGAATGCCAAGGTCACCGCCCGCGCGGCGGGGGCATTGTTCGCCTGCCTGATCGCCGCACGCGTCCAGGCCCCCGAGGACAAGTCGGTCTCGGGTGGCGGTGGAGAATAGACTGACACACGATTCTCAGGGGGGCGCCCCGTGCGGGTGAATCCCGGGGAGGGAGGATCGGCTCCGAAGGCCTACCACGCGGGAACTCATCGCGTGGTTCCGCCGGAGGCGACCGTGGCCCGTGTGGAGCGTCTCGCCCCGGTGCTCGGAATCACCCGGGTGGCGGACGTGACCGGTCTCGATGTCCTCGGGATTCCGGTCATGATGGTGTGTCGTCCGAACAGCAAATCCCTCTCGGTATCCCAGGGGAAAGGGGCGACCCGCGCACTCGCCGCCGCGTCCGGCCTCATGGAATCGCTGGAACTCTACCACGCCGAGCGGGTGGAGGCTCCTCTGCGCCTGGGATCCTGGAACCAGATGCGCCACCGTATTCCCCTGGCCGACGTGGATCTCCTGCCGCGGCTGCCCGAAGGTCCGTTTCACGGAGATCTGCGGCTGCTCTGGATCGAGGCCACCGATCTTCTGTCCGGAGAGCCGCGGTGGATTCCCTTCGAAATGGTCGACCTGGACTGTACTCGGCCCGCCCTGCCCGGAGCCGGATCCTTTCTCGCATCGTCCAATGGGCTCGCCTCGGGAAATGATCCCTGGGAGGCGACCCTCCACGCCCTGTGCGAGGTGGTGGAGCGGGATGCCCTCACCCGGTTTCTCCGCCTCGATCGGGAGGGCCGGGAGGGGTGCCTGCTGCGGCTCGAGACCGTGCCGGACGGTCTCGTCCCGGGGCTGCTCCACCGGATCGCGCGGGCGGGGATGCGGGTGGCGGTCTGGGACATCACCTCCCCCACCGGGATTCCGGCCTTTCGGTGTGCCCTGGCGGACGGGGCCGGCCACCCGTCCCCGCGGGGGGTCGTCTACGGAATGGGGTGCCATCCCGATCGGGAGGTGGCCCTCAGCCGGGCGATCACGGAAGCGGCGCAGGCGCGGTTGACCGCCATCGCGGGGGCCCGGGATGATCTGGCGCGGGCGGACTATCAGTCCGTGGCCAGTCCCGACCGGGTCGCGGCCGAAACCGGCGAGCTGTTCGTTCCCACTCCCCGCCGCTCGATGGAGGATGTCCCCCAGTGGACGAGCGAAGACCTGGCGCAGGACGTGCACTGGGTCCTCGAACAGCTACGGACCGCGGGGAATGATTCCGTGCTCCGGGTGGACCTCACCCTTCCCGCTCTCGGGATTCCGGTCGTCCGGGTGGTGATTCCGGGGACCGAAGGACTGACGGGACTGGGCCGAGGCGTGCCCGAGGTGGCGGCATGACGATCGCGGCCTTCCTGGGGCCGACCCTGGACCGGCGGGTCGCCGAATCCCTTCTGCCCGGGACGATCTGGCTCCCTCCCGTGTCGATGGGGGACGTGTACGCGGTGGCCCGGGACCGGCCCTGGGGCATCGCGATCATCGATGGGGCGTTCGACCGGGTTCCCGCGGTGTGGCACAAGGAGATCCTCTGGGCGATGTCCCGCGGGGTCCATGTGTTCGGGAGCTCCAGCATGGGGGCACTGCGGGCGGCGGAACTGGAGACGTTCGGCATGGTGGGCGTCGGCGCGGTGTTCGAGGCGTTCCGGTCCGGTGCCCTGACCGATGACGACGAAGTGGCGATCGTGCATGGTCCGGCGGAGATGGGGTATGTGGCGGGGTCCGAGGCGATGGTGAACATGCGGACCACACTGGCCACGGCGGCGGAGGCCGGAGTGATTTCCCCCGTCACCCGCGATCGTCTGGTGGCCCGAGCCAAGACTACCCACTACGCCGAGCGGACCTGGGAACGGCTGCGGGAGGAATCAGCGGCCGATCCGCTCATCCCGCCTGAGGATCTCACGGCCTGGGACGCCTGGTTTCCCGGGGGGCGTCGTGATGTGAAGGCGGAGGATGCCCGCGCGTTGCTGGCGCACATCCGCGCGGTGCGGGACGCCACTCCCGGCCCGAAGGCGGTCGGATATCAGTTCCACCAAACCACCTTCTGGGAGGAGTTGCGGCGCACGGTGGCCCGGCGACCTCTCGCCAGCTCCGGCCCGGGTCCCGCCCCCGTGATGGATGATGCGGTCCTGGAGGAAGTGCGACTGACGGGAGAGGGCTATCGGCAGGTGCGGGAGCGAGCGCTGGTGCGCATGCTGGCTCTCGAGGTGACGGAGCGCGAGAGCCGGGTCCTCCCCGTCCCGGCGGGCGGGGACACGAGCGAGCCCGCCCGTCCCGACGGGCTCACCCTTCGGGAGCGGGAGCGGCTCCGGGCCGACGATGCACTGTGTGAACGCCTCCGCCGCGACTGGGGCCGGCATCTGCCGATGTACCTGCGCGATGAACTCCACAGCACCGGAACCTTCCTCTCCTTCGAGGCCCGGGCACGCCGGAAGCAGGATCTGCTCTCCCGGCGGGGATGGGACAACCCGGGGTGCTCCGAGGCCGGGGTGACAGAGCCCGAGCTCTGGCGGTGGTTTTTCGGAGAGTGTCTGGGACACCCCGTTCCGGTGGACCTGGAGGCGTGGGCGGTCGAGCATGACTTTGGCGATCGCGACCTGATGCGACGCACCGTGTTGCGAGAGTGGATCTACCGCCGGATGACCCTGGACCAGTCCTCCGGTGATCTCCCGGCCCCGTCCCGCGTGACCCTCGGGGTGTCATGAGCGAGTCCCCGTCGGCCTCTCCCCAGCTTCGGACTCTCCTCATCTCCGATCTCGTCGACAGCACCGCCATGCTGGAGCGGATCGGGGACCAGCGTGCGGCGGAACTGTTTGCGCGTCACGACCGCATGGCCCGGGACCTCATGCGGGCGCACGGCGCCCGGGAAATCGACCGGACCGACGGGTTCCTCCTCCTCTTCGAACGTCCCATCTCCGCGGTGGAGTACGCTCTGGCATACCACGATCATCTGGACAGTCTGGGTCGCGAGATGAGAGTGCCCCTTCAGGCCCGGGTGGGGATCCATGTGGGAGAGGTCATCCTGCGAACCAACGACGCGGCGGACATTGCCCGCGGCGCCAAGCCGGTGGAAGCGGAGGGGTTGGCCAAACCGATGGTGGCCCGGATGATGTCGCTGGCGCTGCCCCGGCAGACACTCCTGACCCGCACCGCCTTCGATCTCGCGCGGCGAGCCGAGATCCGGATCGAGGAGGGGAATGCGGAGGGCCGTCTCCAGTGGCTGGCCCATGGGCGCTATCAGCTCAAGGGTGTCACCGATCCGGTCGAAGTCTACGAAGTGGGGCGCGAGGGGGTGGCTCCCCTGGCCGCTCCCGGGGAGACCGACAAGATCCGTCGCGTGGTGGATCCTGACACGATCACCGGGTGGCGCCCCGCGCCCGGGATCGAAATGCCCCTCAGGCCCAACTGGATCCTGCAGAAAAAGGTCGGGATGGGAGGCTTCGGAGATGTCTGGCTCGCGGAACACCGGAAGACCGGCGACATGCGGGTCTTCAAGTTCTGCTACGATGCCCATCGGCTCACCGGACTGAAGCGGGAGGTGACCCTGGTCCGCCTGCTCAAGGAGGAGTTGGGCGACCGCCGGGACATTGCCCGCATTCTGGATTGGAACTTCGACGAACAACCCTACTTTCTCGAGGCCGAATACTCGTCGGCCGGCAGCCTCGATGCGTGGCTCGATCACGCCGGAGGAATCTCCTCCGTCCCGCTGGAGACCCGGGTCGAAGTGGTGGCCCAGGTGGCGGAGGCGCTCGCCGCGGCCCATTCGGTCGGGGTGCTGCACAAGGATGTCAAACCGGGCAACATCCTCATCGCGGTCGATCCCGATGGCCGCCCCCGGGCCCAACTGGCCGATTTCGGCATCGGCCTGCTGACCGACCGGGAGCGCCTGGATCGGGCGGGCATCACCGCGGTCAGCTTCACCGAGATGGAGGGGCTCACCGATCTGTCGACCGCCGGGGCCGGGACCCGGCTCTACCTGGCCCCGGAGCTGTTGGAAGGGAAGCCCGCCACGGTCCATGCCGATGCCTACGCGCTGGGGGTGCTTCTCTACCAACTCGTGATCGGCGATCTGACCCGGGCCGTCAGTCCCGGCTGGGAGCGGGATGTCGAGGATCCGATCCTCCGGCAGGACATCGCGTCCGCGGTCGAAGGGCATCCGGAGCGGCGGATCGAGGTGCGTCACCTTGCCGAGTGCCTCCGGCGGCTGGAGGAACGTCGGGCGGAGCGCGTCCGGCGGCTCGCCGAGGAGACCCGGGCCATCCGGGCCCGGCGCCGCCGTCGCTGGGCCGCCCTCGTGGGAGGGGGGCTCGTGCTGGTGCTCCTGGCCACCGGGATTCAATTGCGGCGGGTGGCTCTGGAGGGGCAGCGGGCCAATCGGGAAGCGGAAAAGGCCCGCCAGGTATCGCGCTTTCTGGTGGATCTCTTCCGGCTCGCCGATCCCAGCGAGGCGCGGGGCAACAGCGTCACCGCCCGGGAGATCCTGGACCAAGGCGCGCGGCGCATCCCGGAGGAACTCGCGGAGCAGCCGGTGGTACAGGCCGACCTGATGACCACGATGGGACAGGTCTACAACGGACTCGGGCTCCCCCGGTCCGCGGTGCCGATCCTGGAACAGGCTGCGGCCATCCGGCGCCGCGAACTGGGCGAGGATGCCCCGGAACTCGCCGCGACCCTGGTCCTTCTGGGTGATGCGCGGTTGCAGGCCGGCGCGTACGACAGCGCGATCGCTGTTCTGGAGGCGTCCCGTGCCATTCGCGAATCCCGATTTGGGCCCCGGGATACCACGGTGGGGGAAGTGCTGCTTGTGCTGGCCGAAACCCAGCGCCGGATGGCGCGGTATGAGGACGCGCTGTCCAGCGCCCAACAGGCAGTGGACATCTATCGGGCGGCGGGGGTTCGGGAAGCTCTCGCGTCCGGGCTCTCGCGTCTCGGAAACGTGTTGTTCACAATCCAGAGGTTTTCGGAGGCCGAGACGAGCTTTCGGGAGGCGCTCGCCCTGGCCCGGTCACTGTATGGGGAGGAACATCGTCTCGTCTCCCAGATGATGAACAACCTCGGCGTGACCCTGACGGCACAGGGACGGTTTGCCGAGGCGGCGGTGTTCGCCGGTGATGCCCTCCGCATCAACCGCACGCTCAACGGGAACCAGCACTGGGAAGTAGGGGCAAGTGCCTGGGCCCTGGCTCTGCTCCTCCTGCAGCAGGGGGACCATGCCGGAGCCGAACGGTTGAGCCGGGAGTCACTCCAGATCTTCGAGGCCGTCTACGGGCCGGACAATCAGTTCACCCTTGGGGCCCTGGCGAACCTGGCCTGGGTGCTGACCGACCAGGGCCGCTGCGAGGAGGCGGAACCCCTGGCACGGAGGGCACTGGAGGGCTTCCTGGCCTCGGCCGCTCCCGGACACTGGTCCGTGGCCCAGGCGCAGAGCGTTCTCGGCGAGTGCCTCATGATGCGAGGCCGCCTGGCGGAGGCGGAGCCGATGCTGGTGGAGGGCTACGAAACCCTGCGAACCACCCAAGGGGGGCTCTGGGCCCGCGCCGCGCTCGAACGGGTCATCCGCTACTATGAGCGGACCGGAAACCGGGAACGGGCCGAGTCCTTCCGCCAGCGGCGAGCCGGCTGAGAAGAGGACCTCCCCAATCCCCAATCCCCACTCCCCACTCCCAATCACCCAACACCCAACACCCAATACCCAGAACAGAGGACCGAGGACGTAGAACAGAGGACAGAGGAGCCTACCGCCTATCGCCTACTGCCTCCCGACGACCGCCTCCATCTCCACCCCCCGATAGGCCAGGGCCAGCGTCCCGGCCCGGGCCACATAGAAGAACACGAACGCGATCCACATTCCCTGAGCTCCCCAGCGCGGGGTGAGCAGAAGGTCCGCACCCACGTAGAGCGCGGTGGCGGCGATCGAGGCGTTGCGCATCGCCAGGGACCGCATGGCCCCGATGAAGATTCCGTCGAGCTGCCACGCGACCGCGCCAATGAAGGGGATGGACGCGCACCAGGGGAGGAACCGGAGGGCCGAGGCGCGGGCCTCGGGATCGGCGACCACCACCTCGAGAACGGCAGGGCCGGCCACCAGGGTGAGGACAAAGAAGAGGGCCCCGGCCCCGAGAGCCATCTCGCTGGTGACGCGGATGGCCTGGCGCAAGGCGGGGAGGGAGCGCGCTCCGATCGCCCGGCCCACCGCGGTTTCGGCCGTGAAGGCGAAGGCATCGAGGACGAAGGCCCAGAGAGTGATGACCTGCAACAGCACATGATTGCCGGCCAGAACGGCCGCTCCCTGTCGTGCCCCGGTGTTGGCGAACCAGGAGAACCCCACCAGAAGAGCCCAGCTCCGGATCATCATGTCAGTGTTGGTCGCGAGAAGCCGGCGCAGGGCGGGCAGGTCGGTGAGCCGGGCCCAGACGAGGGCGTCCGGCTGGAGTCCTCCCCCTTCCCGGATGATGAGGGTGCAGTACAGGAGGCCCACGCCGGCCGCGGCGACGTCCGCCGCGGCCGTGGCCCACGCCACCCCGGCCACTCCGAGATCGAGTCCCAGCACGAACCACAGATCCAGCACGATGTTGGTGACGCTGAAGACGAGATTCACGACGAGCACGGCTCGGGTGCGTCCCACCCCGATGAGCCATCCGGTGAGGGCAAAGACCGCATACGCAGCCGGTGCCCCCCACGCCCGTCCCCTCCAGTACTCGAGCCCGGCCGACTCCACGAGGGGTCCACCCTGCAGAAGGGCAAATCCCGCCGTGCCGATCGGCGTCCGCAGGAGAAGAACCGCGAGACCGAGCAGGCCCGCGATCCCCAGGGCCCGCAGGAGAATTCTCTGCAATTCCGGAAGGTTCCCCGCACCGGAGGCCTGGGCCGCGAGCCCGGTGGAACTCATCCGGAGGAAGTAGAAACTCCAATAGAAGATGTTGAACAGGGTCACGCCGAGGGCCACACCCCCCAGGGCGGCCTTGTCGCCCACGGCACCGATGACGGCGGTGTCCACCACACCGGCCAGGGGAATGGCGGCGTTGGCAAAGATCATGGGCCAGGCAAGACGAAATGCGGCGGCACGGGTCAGAGGGGACATGCAGCTCGATCCGGGGGACGGACAGTGCCCGTTCAGGGCGGGGGAATAGTAACCGGGAGATCGTCCCGCGGAACCGGCATTGTGCCATCCCGGTCCGGGGTGCCCGGGAGCGCCCTCAGGGATGCCGCAGGCAAGTCATTGTGCGTCAAGGTGTTCGGGTGCATGCATGATCCTGCACCCGGCGGCATGCTTCCTGCTTTCCTCCCGCCGGAGTGCCGCCGGGTTCTTCCCGCCGTGTGTCCTGTCCTCTTGCTCGGGGTTCGCCAACCAGATGTCGATTCTCAATGCGTTCCATGCCGTCCTGCGCAAGGCGGTCGAGGTCAATGCCTCCGATGTCCACCTGAGCGCCGGCGGACCATTCCGGCTCCGGGTCGGGGGGGCGATCATCAACGTGCAGGGCACTCCCCGCCTCGGGGCGGCGGAGATGAACGAGATCGCCCGGCGCATTCTGGTGGAGTCGAAGAAGGCGACTCCGGAAAACGTCGACGAGGTGGTGTATGGCCTGCGCGAGGTGGATTGCTCCTACTCCCTCCCCGAGGCGGGACGGTTTCGGGTCAACCTCTGCAGCCAGCGCGGGTCGGTGGCGGCGGTGCTTCGCAACATCCCTCTCGCGGTTCCGAACTTCGAGCAACTGGGCCTTCCCTCCGTGCTTCCGGAGATCGCGGTGGAGGATCGGGGTCTGGTGTTGTTGACCGGGGTGACCGGAAGCGGCAAGAGCTCCACCCTGGCCGCGATGGTGTCCCACGCGAGCCGTTCCAAGGCGGGGAAGATCATCACGATCGAGGATCCGATCGAGTTTCTCTTCCCCGACAGCAAGTCGATCATCGTGCAACGGGAACTGGGCAGTGACACCGACTCCTTCGGGGGGGCCCTCCGCGCGGCCCTCCGGCAGGATCCCGACGTGATCATGGTAGGGGAGATGCGCGACAAGGCCACCATCGACATCGCCCTGCAGGCGGCCGAAACGGGACACCTCGTGTTCAGCACGGTCCACACGACCGATGCCATGAAGTCGATCTCCCGGTTGATCAGCGTCTTCGATCCGTCGGAGCAGCACCAGGCGCGGCTCCGTCTGGCGGAGAACCTGCGAGCGGTCGTATCCCAGCGACTGCTGCCGCGAGCCGACGGCCAGGGGCGCGTCGTGGCCGTGGAGGTGATGCGGCGCACCTCGACCATCGAGGACTGCATCGCCGATGCGACCCGAACCTCGGAGATCCGCGATCACATCGCCGAGGGCCGAACCCAGTATGGAATGCAGACCTTCGACCAGCACATCAGTGAGCTCTACCAGCAGGGACTGATCTCCCTGGACGTGGCGATGTCCGCGGCCAGCAGCCCGGACGACTTCGCCCGCAGCCTCCAGTTCCAATAACCGCTCCGGCCATCCGAGGTTCTGTGGTCGCCGTGGCCACGGTTTCATGGGAACTTCACAGCGGATTCATCCCCGTCGTGATATAGAACATGGCATCCTGCTCCGCCTGTGCGGTGTGGGATTCTTCCCGTGACCCCGGAGAGACCATGCGAGTTCGGTTCCTGCCCTCCCTCGTCGCCGTGGCCCTCGCCTCGGCCACCCCGATCCCCCTCCGCGGGCAGACGCCCACCGCCCGCGATCCCGTTCTCGCCGAGCTCGAATCGATTGCGATCGTGGAACGCAAGGTGATGATGCCGATGCGGGATGGCGTGGCGCTGGCCACCGACATCTACCGCCCCCGGAACGCCTCGGGGCCCGTCCCCGTGATCTTCGTGCGGACCCCGTACAACTTCAACTATTGGGACACCCGAAACCACCGGGCGCGCAATGTCACGGCGATGCTCGATGCGGTGCGCCGGGGATACGCCTACGTGGTGCAGAACGAACGAGGCCGGTTCTTCTCCCAGGGCGAGTGGGACATTCTCGGCCCTCCCACGACGGACGGGTACGATGCCATCGATTGGTTGGCCCGTCAGCCCTGGTCGAACGGGAAGGTGGGCACGATTGGCTGTTCCTCGACGGCCGAATGGCAGATGGCGGTCGCGGCCCTGGATCACCCCGCCCATGCGGCCATGATTCCCCAGGGGTTCGGAGCGGGCGTCGGTCGGGTGGGCCGATTCTACGAGCAGGGGAACTGGTACCGCGGCGGGGCCGTGCAGATGCTCTTCATCGCCTGGCTCTATGGAGTGCAGAACACCCAGCGCCCCCAGTTCCCGGCCGGTATTCCCCGCGAGGACATGGCTCGCCTGTCCACCTACTACGACCTCGCGGCCCAGATGCCGCCGGTGGACTGGGACGTGGCACTGCGCCACCTCCCGGTGCAGGACATTCTGCGCAATGTGAACGGACCCCGGGGTATCTTTGCCGATGCGGCTCCGGTGGCCACGGGAGGGCGGATGATCCAGCGGACACCCAACGATCCCGCCTGGTACAAGGGGGGGCTCTATCACGATGACATGCCCTTCGGCGTGCCAAGCCTCTGGTTCATGTCCTGGTATGACGTGTCCGTCGGCCCAAACCTGGCGTTGTTCAACCACGTTCGCCAGTCGGCCACCGACCCCGTGGTGGCGAACAACCAGTACGCCGTGGTGGCCCCGGTGGCCCATTGCGCGTTCCAGCGGGCCACGGAGAACACCGTCGTGGGGGAGCGAAGCATGGGAGATGCCCGGATGGACTACAACGCCCTGATCTATGGCTGGTTCGACCGGTGGCTCAAGGGAGCGCAGAACGGGCTGCTCGACACGCTGCCGCGCGTGCGCTACTACACCATGGGCGAGAACGCGTGGCACACCTCCTCGGCATGGCCGCCGGCGGGATCCCAGCCTCGGACATGGTATCTCACCAGCGGGTCCGCCGGGGCCAACAGCCTCCATGGTGACGGACGCCTGGTGCCGGCTCTTCCGGGGCGAGCCGGACGCGATGCCTTTGTGTACGATCCGATGAACCCCGTGCCCTCCTACGGGGGAAACGTCTGCTGCACCGGAAACGCGGTGCAGGCGGGATCGTTCGACCAGCGGCGCATGGAAACCCGGCAGGATATCCTGGTGTACACGACCGACCCCCTCACGGAGGGTGTGGAGATCTCCGGTCCCGTGGAGGTCACCCTCTACCTGTCGTCCGATGCCCGGGACACCGATCTGACCGTCAAGCTTCTCGACGTGGATCGAGAGGGGAAGGCGTGGAACCTCGACGAGACGATTCAGCGGGTGCGATATCGGGAGGGGTATGACCGGGAAGTCATGCTGGAGCAGGGGAAGGTGTACAAGGTCGTGCTCGGACCTCTGTCCACGAGCAACTGGTTCGCGCCCGGTCATCGGATCCGGATCGAGGTGTCGTCCAGCAATTTTCCCCGGTTTGACCGGAACCTGAACACCGGCGGTCGCAACTACGATGAAGCGACGGGGGTGGTGGCACGCAACGTGATCCATCACGGGCGCCAACATCCCTCCCAGGTGACGATGACGATCGTCCCCCGGTAGGGGACGACCCGTCCGATGAGAGCCGACCTGCGCGAGGGGATCTGGCGGCTGGCCGATCCGAAGATCTCCCTCGCGTCGGTCGCGTCCCTGCTGCTGGGAACCGGGGCGGCGGTGGGGGAGGGACGCGTGGCGTGGGGGTGGCTCCCTGTCGTGATTCTCGGCATTCTCTCCCTGGAAGTGGCCAAGAACGCCGCCGGCGAATTTGTCGACTGGGACAGCGGGGTGGATCTCGGCGTGGCCCCCCAGGATCGGAGTCCCTTCTCGGGCGGAAAGCGGGTGATCGTGGACGGGCTGTTGACCCGGAAGGAAGCCCATCGGGTGGCGGCGGTGAGCTGGGCCGTTGCCTTCCTCGCGGGGGTGGTTCTGATCGGGGGACGGGATCCCCGGGTGGTTCTGATCGCCCTCCCCGGGGCGTCTCTCGCGTGGGCCTATCATGGTGCTCCGGTGCGGCTGGCCTATCGGGGTGGGGGAGAGATTGCGGTTCTGCTCGCCTACGGACCGGGGATCGCCCTGGGCACCGCTCTGGTGCTCCGAGGCGCGATCCCACCCGCCCTGCCGGGGCATGCCTTTCTTCTCGGCCTGCTCATCGCCTCCTTCCTCTGGATCAACCAATTTCCCGATGAACCCGCCGATCGGGCCGCCGGAAAGCGCACGCTCGTGGTTCGACTCGGACGTCCCCGGGCGGCGCGCCTGTTCGCTCTGGTTCCTGTCGTGGTGGCGGGGGGCGCGATCAGCCTCACCCCGGTGACGGGCCCGGAACCGCTGATCGGCCTGGTGGGGCTGATCCCGCTTCTGCGCGCGGTCCGTGTCGTTCTCCGGTCACCCACGAACACCCCCGAGCTGATTCCGGCCCAGCGCGACACCCTGGTGGCGTTTCTCCTCTTCGCCGGGGGAACGGCGCTGGGATTGGTGGCGGCGGGATGAGGCATGGGGCAGGCACGGGATATGGTTGGGAAACAGGGCATGGGACATATGGCTCTTCCGGGTTTCGCGTGGGTCAGGGTTGGCGCGGCCCGCAGAGGACAGCGGCTCCCGGGAAACGGCGGAAGAGCAAGAGGCTCAACCACGAAAAGCACGAAAGAACACGAACGCCTGTTCGTTGGCACCAGTGGATTGGTCTCCATCCTTTCGTGCTTCTTGTGGTTAGCTCTCGGGGTGAGGAGAGGTGCTCCGGCTCGACAGGAGCCCATGCCAATGCCTGAAGAGCCCAAATGAACACAGGAACGGCGACGATATTGTGGGCGACGCCCGGAAACCCGCGCCAGCAGAGCGTGTGACGGGGTCCGGGAAGAGATCCAACTTTGAGGCATCTCGGGAGTGGGAAGGGTGGCTCACGAACCGCCCCTGCGCGCCACCGAAAGCAGAGACGACCACCCGGCCGTGTGAACGGCCTCCCGCCGCCGAGCCCGGGGCGAAAGCCCCGGGGAACCCACGCGAAAACTCGACACGCCTCTTTGGTTCCGGCTTTGCCGGCTTAGGACATAGGACATATAGTCCCTTACGGACAATATTGAACACAAAACGGCGACAATCTTTTGGGCAACTCCCGACCCCCCCCGTCGGACACGTCGATCGCCACGGTCGCGCCGTGGGGGGATGGCCACAAAAAGCACAGAAGTCACAAGAGGAATGCCTTGGAGCGCATGGAGGCCCGCCAAGGGCGAGAGAGGCTTCTGTGCCTTTTGTGCTTCTTGTGGTTGGTTGGCGTTCCCCTGGGCGAAGGCCCCGGGGAACCCACGCGAAAACTCGACACGCCTCTTTGGTTCCGGCTTTGCCGACATAGGACAGGGGACAGGACGGCAGCCGGACCCCGCCGGACAGAGTTGCAAGGAAGATCCTCTCGGGTGTAGGGTACCACTTCCTCACATCAGGATTGTCGCTCCATGGCGAGCCCGTCCTTCCTGGAACGTGCGAGCCGCCGAGGTGAAGTCGATCCGCGGGTGGCGTAGGTCGTTGCGGTGAGCGCCGGGGCCAGAGCGGGGGACAGGTCCTGTTTTGTCCATTTGTGAATTCTTTCACAATGTCGCGCCCGGAATCACCACCCGGCGCCCGGAACCACCGTGCGGGAACACAATCCCCGGTACCACCACCGATCCGCCGATTCCACTGTGAAACAATCCCGGCCATTCCTTCACCATGCCTTCATGGAATGGCCCCTACCTTGGCAGCATGCCCAGACACGCCATCATGGACGGCAACGAGGCAGTGGCCACGGTGGCCCATCGCCTCAACGAAGTGATCGCGATCTATCCGATTACTCCCTCCTCGGCGATGGGGGAGCACGCCGACGCATGGTCAGCCGAGGGACGCACCAATCTCTGGGGGGCGGTGCCGGACGTGGTGCAGATGCAGTCGGAGGGGGGGGCGGCCGGGGCCCTGCACGGAGCGCTGCAGGGTGGGGTGCTGGCCACGACCTTCACCGCCTCGCAGGGTCTTCTCCTCATGATACCGACACTGTACAAACTCGCGGGCGAGTTGACCCCGGTGTGCCTGCATGTGGCCGCGCGCACGGTGGCCACCCACGCGCTCTCCATCTTCGGGGATCATTCCGACGTGATGGCTGTCCGGCAGACCGGCGTGGCCCTCCTCTCTTCGGGCACGGTGCAGGAGGCCCACGACTTCGCGCTGATCGGACAGGCGGCCGCGTTCCGGGCGCGTCTTCCCGTCCTGCACTTCTTCGACGGGTTCCGGACCTCGCATGAGGTGAACCGGATCACGCTCCTGGACGATGCCGATCTGGCCGATCTTCTCGACGAGGATGCGATCGCCGCCCATCGCCGGCGGGCGCTCACGCCGGATCACCCCGTGGTGCGGGGAACCGCCCAGAATCCGGATACCTTCTTCCAGGCGAGCGAGGTGTCTCATCCGTTCCATGAGGCGATGCCGGGGATCGTCCAGGATGCCATGGACCGGCTCGCCGTCCGCACCGGCCGGCCCTACCGGCTCTGTGAGTACGCGGGTCACCCCGAGGCGGACCGGGTGATCGTGATCATGGGGTCCGGGGCCGAGACCGTGCGCGAGACGGTGGCGTGGATGACCGACCGGGGGGAACGAGTGGGTGTGGTCACCGTCCGGCTCTACCGCCCGTTTCCGATGCAACACTTTGTGAACGCTCTCCCCGCATCCGCCCGGGTCGTGGCCGTGCTGGACCAGACCCGGGAGCCGGGAGCCGTGGGCGATCCCCTGTTTCTCGATGTGGTGGCCACCCTGCAGGAGCGCTCTCCCGGTGCGACGATGCGCCGCGTGCTCGGAGGACGCTACGGGATCGCGTCACGGGAGTTCACTCCCGCGATGGTGGCGGGGATCTACCAGGAAATGGCCCTCCCGGAGCCGCGTGCGCGCTTTCTGGTCGGTCTGGTGGACGACGTGACCCATCGTTCCCTCCCGTGGGACCCCGGCCTGTCCATCGAAACCGACGACGTGCACCGTTCGGTGTTCTGGGGACTCGGTTCCGATGGCACCGTGGGCGCGGCCCGGAACACCATCCGCATCGTGGCGGAGGCGACGTCGCTCCACACCCAGGGCTATTTCGTCTACGACTCGAAAAAGGCAGGGGCGATGACCGTCTCCCACCTGCGCTTCAGTCCGCGACCGGTCCGGGCGCCCTGGTTGATCGACCGGGCCTCCTTCGTCTCCTGTCACCAGTTCGATTTTCTGGATCGGTACGAGGTGCTCGAGACGGCGGAACCCGGGGCGACTCTGTTGCTGAACGCGCCGTGGCCCGCCGCCCAGGTCTGGGATCACCTGAACCAGGACACCCGAGACCAGATCCGTGCGAAGGGGCTGCGGGTCCACGCGATCGATGCCCATGCCGTGGCCCGGGAAGCGGGTCTGGGAGGGCGGATCAACACGGTCATGCAGGTCTGTTTCTTTGCCCTCACGCACCTGCTTCCGCTGGACGAGGCGATGGCACGGATCCGGGAGAGCATCGTGGCCACGTGGGGGAAACGGGGATCGACGGTGGTGGATCGGAATCTCGCGGCTGTGGAACGAACCCTGGCGGCACTGGAGCCGGTCCCGATCCCGGAGGTGGACGCGCGTGGACGCCAGCGTCCCTCTCCCGTGCCGGAGGGCGCGCCCGCATTCGTCCAGCGCGTGACCGCCATGATTCTGGCCGGACGGGGGCACGACCTTCCCGTGAGCGCCTTCCCGCCCGACGGCACCTGGCCCACCGGCACCACCCGGTGGGAAAAGCGGAATCTGGCCGCCGAAATTCCCGAGTGGGATCCGACGATCTGCATCCAGTGCAACTGGTGCGCGCTTGTCTGTCCGCATGCCGCGATCCGGGCCACGGCTTGTGACCCCGAAGCCCTGGCCGGCGTTCCGGACACCTTCCGCCACACCCTCTGGCGGGGTCCCGACCTCCCCGGCGCCAGGTATGTCCTGCAGGTGGCGCCGGAGGACTGCACCGGCTGCCATCTCTGTGTCACCGTCTGCCCGGCCAAGGACAAGGGAAACCCGCGGCACAAGGCGATCAACATGGTGCCGAGACGGCCGGTGGTGGAGCGGGAGAGGGAGCACTATGCGCACTTTCTCGGACTCCCCGAGGTGGATCGGTCGCGCGTCCACCGGCTCAACGCCAAGACTTCGCAACTCTTCCTCCCGCTCTTCGAGTACTCGGGGGCCTGTGCCGGGTGCGGGGAAACGCCCTATCTGAAACTGCTCAGCCAGCTGTTCGGAGATCGCGCCGTCGTGGCCAATGCCACCGGGTGCAGCTCCATCTACGGGGGCAACCTGCCCACCACCCCCTGGACCACGAACGCCGAGGGCCGGGGCCCAGCCTGGGCCAACTCGCTCTTCGAGGACAACGCCGAGTTCGGTTTCGGGATCCGCCTCGCGCTCGACGCCCAGTGTCTCGAAGCGCACCGCCTGGTCCGAATCCTCGCCCCGCACCTGGGAGATGCCCTCGTGAACGCGGTGACAGCGACCGCGAATCGCACGGCCTCCGGGATCGCCACCCGGCGCGAAGCCGTGCACGCGGTGCGGGATCGGTGCCGTACCCTCGCCGACCCGGCCGCTGCTCGCCTGCTCGACCTGGCCGACTCCCTGGTCCCGCGCAGTGTGTGGCTGGTCGGGGGGGACGGGTGGGCCTATGACATCGGGTACGGCGGCCTCGACCATGTGCTGGCTCAGAACCGCGACGTGAACGTGCTGGTGCTCGACACCGAGGTCTACTCCAACACCGGGGGGCAGCAATCCAAGGCCACTCCCCTGGGTGCCGTGGCCAAGTTCGCCATGGCCGGCAAGGGAACTCCCAAGAAGGATCTGGGCCTCGAGGCGATGAGCTATGGGCACGTCTATGTGGCCCGGGTGGCCTTCGGGGCGGACATGAACCAGGTGGTGAAGGCGATGCACGAGGCCGAATCCTGGCCCGGGCCGTCTCTGATCATCGCCTACAGCCCCTGCATTGCCCACGGGTACGACCTGCGCCATGGGGTGGAGCAGCAGCGCCTCGCCGTCGCCTCCGGCGCGTGGCCCCTCTACCGGTTCGATCCTCGGCGCGTGGCCGAGGGGAAGCCGCCCCTCCAACTCGATTCCCAACCCCCGTCGATTCCCCTCCGGGAGTATCAGCAGAACGAGGCCCGGTTTCGGATGGTGACCCGTCTCGACCGGGACCGGGCACGTCGATTGGAGGAACTCGCGCGGGAGGAGGTGGAGCGCCGAGAGGCCGTCTACCGATACCTCGCCGGGCTCACCATGCCGGACTCGTCGCCCCGGCCCTCGGCGGATCCGGAGGACCTCCCATGCTGACCACCAGCTACCTGGGATTGCACCTCACCCATCCCTTCATGGCCGGCGCGTCGCCGCTGGTGGATGACCTGAGCATGGTCCGGCGGCTCGAGGATGCGGGGAGTGCCGCCATCGTGATGCACTCTCTGTATGAGGAGCAGATCACCGGCGAGGCGCTCGCCGTGCAACGGCTTCTGGAGGAGCCGGGCGAGTCCTCGGCGGAAGCCCGGAGCTACTTTCCAGCCCTCCCTCACTTTGCACTCGGTCCCGATGAGTATCTCGAGCAGCTCTGGAGGATCCGCCAGACGGTGCGCGTCCCCGTCATCGGGTCCCTGAACGGGATGACCCCCGGAGGGTGGCTCTCCTGGGCCCGGCTCATGCAGGACGCCGGAGCCGATGCCCTCGAGCTCAACCTGTACGGACTCTCCACCGACCCCGCGGAACCGGCGGCGGCCATCGAGGATCGGGCGGTGGAGGTCGTGCGCACCGTCGCGCGCGCGGTCACCATCCCCGTCGCGGTGAAATTGTCTCCCTTCTACTCGGCGCTTCCGCACTTCTCCCGGCGCCTCGGGCAGGCGGGCGCCCGGGGCCTTGTCCTGTTCAACCGGTTCTACCAGGCCGACATCGACCCGGAGGAGCTCGAGGTCCGGTCGGTCCTGCATCTCAGCCGGTCGGAGGACCTGCTCCTCCGGTTGCGATGGCTCGCGATTCTCTCCGCCACCGGCGACGGCGACCTGGCCGTGAGTGGCGGAGTGCACACCGCGTTGGATGCGGTCAAGGCGGTGCTGGCCGGAGCACAGGTGGTTCAGGTCGTCTCGGCGCTGCTGCGGCACGGGCCCGAGCACCTGGCCGGGATCCGCGAGGAGTTCGCGCGGTGGGTCGATGCCCACGAGTACGAATCACTCGACCAGATGCGAGGGAGCATGAATCTGCGGCACTGTCCCGACCCGCGGGCGTTCGAGAGGATGAGCTACCTCCGGGTGCTCCAGAGTTGGCCTCGAACCTTCCCTCCCGCCTGAAACCCGCGGGGACCCGCGGGTGGGAGGTGGGATCGGTACAACCGGTTGGACGCTCCCGAGATGGGGCGACGGGAGCCGGCTTACGGAGCCAGCCGGAAGGTGAACTCCTGAGCCCCGTGCTCCACCCCCGCACCGCCGTCGATCCGTGCCTTGACCACACCCTCCGGGAGTCTCGTGTAGAGGATCCGCTTCGGAAAATCGTGCGCGGGGTTCTCGAACACCGCCTCGGTGCCATTCCACGATGTGAGGGTGAACGGGGTGGGGGGGCTGCCGTTGGGCTGGGCGTAGTACACGAGTGTGTCCCCTCGGCTCTGGATGCGGAGGAACTCGAACCCGACCACTCGCGTTCCCCGCAGGGTTCGACTCAAGCCGAGGATCACGTTGTCGGACGGGGGTGACCAGGTCTCCTCGACTGTCACACGGTCGGTGACCATCCGACGGGTGCCCGTGAGCCACGCAAGATCGGCCACGGTGGCCACCCCCTGGGCACTCACGGGGGTGGCGAGGAGGGTGACGGTCGCAGCGATCAGGATCGCACGGCGCATGGAACGGGGCTCCGGAAAGGGGGTCACCCCAAGATATCGCTGGCTCGATGGCGTGTCTTGGAAAAATCCGACGTGGTGGTCCCGCGCGCGAAGGAGAGGGTGATGTCCCCCATGGTCTTCACCAGGTGCGTGGGGGCCGCCCCGGCCAGCTCATGAAAATCGCGCACGAGATGGGCCGCATCGTAGTACCCACAGCGCACGGCGATGCGGGTCCAGTTGCCGGACCTCTCTTCCAGGGCGCGAAAGACCCGTTGGAACCTGAGCACCCGGGCCAGGAACTTGGGCCCCACCCCCACCTCGCGCCGGAACCCGCGCTCCAGCTGGCGGGTGCCGAGACCAACCTCCTGCGAGAGGGTGTCGATCCGGAGACACCCGGCGGTCGCCACCAATCGGTTGGCAGCGCGGGAAACCCGTTTGTCCGTTTTCCTCCCCAGCCCTTCCGTCAACGCGTCAGTGATCCGATTGATGGCTGCCTCGATGCTCGGCGCACTCCGCACCTCGGACGTGAGCACCCGCCCGCGCTTCCCGAGGAGATCCTCGACAGAGGCCCAGGTTCCGGTGAGACGGTCCAAGGGGTCCCGCAGCAGTGCGGAGGCCCCTGCCGGCCGGAACCTCACCCCCAGAATCCGGAGGCCCGGGGCGGGGCGCAACAGAAGGGGCCTCGTGATCTGGCCCACGAGGTGCGCGGACGGCTGGCGCCGAAAGGGGCCACCATCAGATGAGGCCTCTGAAGGATCCCCCAGGTGAAAGATCAGCTCGGGGGATCCGTCCGGCAGGATCGGCTGGGGGAGGGCGGATGCGTGTGATTCCGTCTCCTCCATGAGCCAGAAACAGCTCACGAAGTCGCGGAGGGCCGGGGAGGGCGTCAGTTCGCGGTAAGACAACACGGGACTGGTTCCTGTCCTTTCTGCACGGGGGAGGTGACCCGGGTCACCGGCGTCGGCGCCGCCCGGGAGCCGAACTCGGTCCGGGCATCCGCAGAAATCGGAGCGCCTCCGCCAGGGCAGGGTGCTCCGGAAGGAGCGGGCCGGGAGCGTCGACCATCCATGAGCCGGGCTCGCATCGGTCGGCAAAGAGAACGGTGGTGTGCCACTCTCCGGTCAAGGAGGACCACCAGCGAAGGCCGGAATGGCCGGCGTTGTGGACTCGGCGAGCCAGCTGCTGGGTGGTGCTCCGGTCATGGCTTGCCACCTGGTCCGGACGGATCCCCAGACGCACCAACGTGGAGGGATCGGTCAGGTCGGCAAGGGTGCCGGTCGAAAGGGAGACCGTGCGGAAGGCAGCCACGGCGAGAGGCCGACCGCGACGCTGCAGCATGGCAGGCTGGAAACTGTTGCCGCGGAATCCTTGGAGGACCTCCGCGATGGCGTGTGCCTCCGACTCGCCGAGATAGAGGACCGGTGGCTTGCCGAAGAGGTCGAAGCGACCGGTCCGCTGCCCGGGAGCCAACCACTCCGCCGAGCCTTCCCCCCCCGGGGGGGCCACCGGGTCCCAGGGGAAGCACCGCCAGCCAAGGAGGTGGCTCACGCGAAGGCGCCGGCTCGCTCACTTTCGATGGCGGCCATCACCTCGGCGACCGCTCCTTCGTGGATCAGGTCGATCGGGCGACGATGTCCGAGATGGGCATTGACCCCATGGAGCCACGCCGGAATCGTCTCCTCGTCAATCAGAGTGAGGAGCGACCCCACCACTGCGGCGAGGCCCGCGCCGCGCTCCGCCGCCTGAGCCCCGAGCCGCTGGCCGGTCCGGAGCGCCCGTGTAACCTGGCTGCGGTTGACGCCGAGCCATGAGGCATATCCGGCCTGGGCCTCGAACACCCTTCGGCCAGCCGCCACCTGAAAGGCCAGCGAGCTGTCGTACAGAAAGGCTTCTTGAGACATGGCTTTCTCCTCTTGTTTGGTCGCAACGTAATCGTTGCGGACCTCCCCGTCAAGTCTCCCCCACACGATACCTGGAAACGTCTTGACGGTTATATCGTCAGGCGATATAGTTGCTCGTACTCACCTCTCCGGTCGTGACAATGCCGAACCCCGATTCGTTTCTTCCCCTTCCGGCGGCCACGTTCCACATCCTTCTCTCCCTCGCGGGCGGAAGGAAACATGGCTACGGGATCAAGCAGGATGTGGAACGGGAGACGAGGGGGAGGGTGCTCCTGGGCCCGGGGACCTTGTATGGGGCGCTGAAGAGGCTGGGGCGCGCGGGTCTGGTGGCGGACGTGGGGCATGAGTCCGTGGCGGGCGGCGGGACCGGAGAGGGCACCCGGCGTCGCGACTACGTCCTCACCTCCTTGGGGCGGGAGATCGTGATGGCGGAGGCGGGGCGTCTGGAACACCTCGTGGCGCTGGCGCGGGAGCGGTGCCTGGTTCCCCTTGCTGTGGATCTATCCCCCGCCCTTTCGCCGGGAATGCCGGGAGGATCTGCTCCGGGTGTTCCGCGCTGATCGGGCGCGGGCCGTCTTGTTGTGCCGCCCCCTGCGCTGCTGCCTCACGCCCGGTTAGATTTCCGGAGTACCCAGGTGGCCTGGGGCAACATCCGGGCTGCCGATCTGCCGTGGGAGGCGGCTCGTTTTATGACCCTGTCCAGTCCGATGGCCCGTCCCATTCGGGAAACCCGCGAGTCGGTCGTCATCCGCTTCGCGGGGGACTCGGGAGACGGGATGCAGTTGACCGGCACTCAATTCACGGTGGAGGCCGCCCTGGGCGGCGCCGATCTCACCACCTTCCCCGACTATCCCGCCGAAATCCGAGCCCCGACCGGAACCACCTTCGGGGTGTCCGCCTTCCAGATTCACTTTGGTTCCGTGGATGTGCTCACCGCCGGCGACGAACTCGACGTGCTCGTCGCCATGAACCCGGCCGCCCTCATCACCAACATCGCCGATCTCCGACCCGGCGGTCTCGTGGTGGTGGACACGGCGGTGTTCACGCCGCGAAACCTCGAAAAGGCCGGGTATGCCACCAACCCGCTCGAGGATGGGACCCTGGCGCCGTGGCAGGTCATGGCCCTCGACATCACCCGCCTCACCCAGCAGGCGGTGGCCGAGTGCGGCATCACCTCGAAGGAGGCGCTCCGCTGCCGGAACATGTGGGCCCTGGGCCTCATGCTGTGGATGTACGATCGGGACCGGGAGGCCACCATCACCTGGCTCCGGCGCAAGTTTGCCAGGATGCCCGCGATTGCCGAAGCCAACGTGGCGGCGCTGAATGCGGGCCACGCCTACGGAGAAACGGCCGAGATGCCGGGCGGGGTCACCGGGTACTCGGTGTCCCGTGCGGACCTCCCTCCGGGAACCTACCGGACCGTGAGTGGCACCGAGGCGTTGGCCTGGGGCCTTCTCGCGGGACAGCGCTCCGCGGGGATCTCCCGCCTCGTCTTCGGGTCGTATCCGATCACGCCGGCGTCCCCCTTGCTGCACGTGCTGGCGGGGTTGCGGCGCCACGGCGTCGTCACCTTTCAGGCCGAGGATGAGATCGCGGCGATCTGCTCCGCCATCGGGGCCAGCTATGCCGGAGCGCTCGGCGTGACCTCCAGTTCCGGTCCCGGAATCGCCCTCAAGACCGAGGCGATGGGCCTCGCCATCAGCGCGGAGCTCCCCCTCATCATCGTGAACTCGCAGCGAGCGGGTCCCTCCACCGGTCTCCCCACCAAGACCGAGCAGTCCGATCTGTACCAGGCGGTCTACGGGCGCAACGGCGATTCGCCCCTGGCGGTCCTCGCCACCTCCACGCCCAGCGATTGTTTCGAAGTCGGCATCGAGGCGGTCCGGATCGCCACCCGGTACATGACCCCGGTGATCGTGCTGACCGATGGCTACCTCGCCAACGCCGCGGAACCGTGGCACCTTCCCGATCTCTCCGCCATTCCCGAGTTTCCCGTCTCGTACCGCACCGATCCGGAAGGGTTCCACCCCTTCCTCCGGGACCCGGACACCCTCGCCCGGGTCTGGGCCATTCCCGGCACACCGGGTCTCGAGCATCGGATCGGGGGGCTGGAAAAGTCGGAGCATTCCGGCCACATCTCCTACGACCCGGCCAATCACCAGCGCATGACCGACATTCGGCAGGGCAAGATCGCCGGAATCGCGCGGGACATTCCGGCCCAGTCGGTGTCCGTGGGGGAGGAGGAGGGCGATCTGGTGGTGGTGGGGTGGGGATCCACCTGGGGACCGATTCACAAGGCTGTGACCGAGGCGCGGGCCATGGGACTTTCCGTCAGCCAGGTTCACATCCGCCATCTCCATCCGTTCCCGGCCAATCTGGGGGAATTGCTGAGCCGGTTCACCCGCATTCTGGTGCCCGAAATGAATGCGGGACAACTGGTGACGATGCTGCGAAGCACCTTCCTCCTCCCGGCGGAGGGCCTCAACAAGGTGACGGGCAAGCCGTTCAAGGTGGGAGAGATTCTGACCGCGATCCGGGCCCGACTGGAGGACACCGCATGACCACGACAGCGCTCGCTCCCAAGGACTACACCTCGGACCAGGAAATCCGCTGGTGCCCCGGCTGTGGCGACTACGCGATTCTGAAGGCGATGACCCGGACACTCGCGGACCTGGAGGTGCGGCGCGAACAGACGGTGTTCGTATCCGGCATCGGGTGCGCGTCGCGGTTTCCGTATTACGTGTCGAGCTACGGGTTCCACACCATCCATGGCCGGGCGCCCGCCATCGCCACCGGAGTCAAGCTGGCCAATCCGGAGCTGGATGTCTGGGTGGTGATGGGGGACGGAGACGGACTCAGCATCGGGGGCAACCACACGCTCCACGTCCTGCGGCGGAACGTGAACCTGCAATTGCTCCTGTTCAACAACGAGATCTACGGGCTCACCAAGGGGCAGGCCTCTCCCACCTCCCGTCGTGGCACCCGGTCACCCTCCACGCCCCGGGGATCGCTGGATGCCCCGATCGTGCCGGGTGCCTTTGCCATCGGGGCCGGAGCCAGGTTCTTCGCCCGTGCCGTGGACGTCCAGCAACCACTCCTGGTCGAGGTCCTGAAGCGGGCGCACGCCCACCGGGGAGCGGCCCTGGTCGAGATCTTCCAGAATTGCGTTGTGTTCAACGACGGGGCCTTCGACGAGTTCACCGATCGGAAGGTGGCGGCGGACAGGCAACTCCCGCTGGTGCATGGCCAGCCGATGCTCTTCGGAGCCGATCGGTCGCAGGGCCTGCGGCTTCGGCCGGGGACCCTGGAGCTGGAGGTGGTGACCCTCGGAGAGCAGGGAATCACCATGGAGGACATCCTGGTGCACGACCAGCGCAACCGGTCCCTGGCCGCCATGCTGGTGCAGCTCGCTCCGCCGGAGTTCCCCGTGGCTGTCGGAGTCATCCTCGACGACCCGGCGCCGAGTTTCGAGGACGTACTGTTCGAGGCGATTGCTGGCGAACTGGAGGAGGGACCAGGGAGTCTCGATGAGTTGCTCAAGGGGGGGAGCACCTGGGAGGTGGTGGGATAGGGGGCTTTCCCGGCGCATCCTCCCGGGGATCCTGCAACCCAGTAGGATCGGTGTGCATCCAATTGTCACTGGAGCGTCACCGTCATCGCGAGGAGGCGAACCGGAAACAAATCGTTGGACCGTCCCGTAAGAGACACAAGGGATCACAGCACTTCACGGTATAGTCTGTCCTGCGGGAGAGTCACAGCATGGGAGCCATCCGGACCGGAACCACGTTCACCGAGGATGAGATCGCGTCCATCCTCCTGGAGGAGGAGGCGGGAATTCCGGTTCGGGACATCTGCCGGCGGCACGGGATTTCCGAGCTGACGTACTATCGGTGGCGGGGCCGGAGCGTGAGGGTACCGCACGGCACAGCGGATGCCAAGGTGAAGGCCATCGAGGAGGAGGTGCGGGTACTCCGGAGGCTGCTTGCCTTCCAGGCGCTCGATGTTCAGAAACTGCGGGAGCGAATCGAGGGGAAGACCGGCGCCTCGGCGGGCTGATCCCCCGGCGGGGTGGTTCGGACCGTCCCGGTCGTGGGATCGCACGTCAGCTCATGAGTCTGCTCGGCCCCGGTTTCCAGGTCCGTCACACACGCAGTGGTTCCATCGGGGTGGCGCCAGAGGATCTCCCACGGTCCTCCGGGAGCGACACCGGTGGTGAGGGGTGTTCGTCCCGCCCTGCGGCCCGCCACCAGAACATCGAGCGGCTCATTCCCGCTTGACCCGAGTCGCAGGGAGGCCCACTGCCGAACGGTGGAAGCCCCGATCCCCTGGATTTCCCAAATGACATGGCCCGACCCATTGAGGGTGGCCTGCGCCATCCACCGGTCCACCATCGTCACGGCGGGCTTGTCGACCAGATGGAACTCCAGCCGGATGGGGCCGGTCCGGGCGAGGGCAAACGGGAGCGTCACCTCACCACTCCCCGGAAACCGGAATCGGGCCAGACTGCCGTTCACCACGAGCCGAACCTGGAGTCCCGGAATGGTTCCCGGGACCCGCACGGTGACATCCACGGTGGTGTCGGATTGCTGAGCGAGCCCCGGCGAGGGCAACCCCGGCATCACGATCGTCACCAGGACAAGGAAGGAGCGAAGACGGGGCATGAGCCGAGAGGGGGGCTCCGGTCAGAAGGTGGCGTTGCTGTTGGTGGACTGGAGGAGGTCGAAGAGGACAACCCCGCCGATGCCGGCCAGGACCACCAGGACTGTCTTGCCGAAGCTGAACCGCTTGGTGGCCACGGACCTGATGTCCCCCAAGGCAATACTGATTCCGTTGACCGCTCTCGCGGTGGGGAGCCCGCGCAGGGAGGTGCCGACAACCCGGGGATCATACACCGGAAGGGTGGTTTCATCGATTCGTGTGACCCGGACAACGTCCGGTTGGTCCCGGGTCAGGACCTCGGCCACAGGGCCGTCCTCAACGTGCCACGACGTGCAGCCGGCGAGAAATCCGCAGAGGAGAATCGCAGGAAGGAGCAGGGACCGCCGAATGATGCGTTCTCCAGGGCTGCCGGGGGCAAGGGGCACGAAACCTCCAAGGTGTGAGTCGACGGAACAGTACAGAACAGTACAGGAGATGCAGATGGGGATGCGCTGAAAGGTAGCACCGGAGCGCCAGAAACGCCGCGATGTGGTGCAGCGACCCCACACTCCGTGTTCCAGAGGAGACATTCCAGAGGGGGGCGAAAGTACGCTCGCTCCATTTCTGGCCGTCCCGTCCGATAATACCCCCATGGACTGTGGACCGCTTCTTGCGCCTGCAGGAGGACGACCCCCTTCTCCGGGAGGCATCAATGCCACACCCGAACAGCGAATCCCCCCTCTCCACGCCCCAGCCGGTCGGAGCCGCAGCGCAACTCATTCGTCTGGAACCAATCCTGGGATCCCCCGGTGCGAAACCCCTGCTCCTCGCCCGGCTCCTGGACATCTGCTGGGTCGAGGACGAGGATCCTGACCCGGGACCGTAGCGGCGCGGCGGGCCGGTGGAGAAAGGCGAACGGGGAGGCCCCTGGGACCTCCCCGCCTGCGTTTCCCCCGGAATGGGGCGACTACCGAGCTCCGCCGACCAGCCCGTTGAACAGGAAGCGGAACGTCCCGTGGGGCTGGGCCCGGAAGGTGATCTCCGGTCCAAAGAGAACCAGGGACCCTCTGCCGACCTTGGCCTCGGCCACGGCGACCCCTCCCTCCAGGTGATCCTCTCCCCAGGCCCACCCGGACCGCAGGGGGCTCCCATCCGCGAACCAGGCGATCGGGGTGACCGACGGCGTGGCCGAGGAGGCGGGGCGGTCGAACACGGGGCTCTGATTGAACAACACGATCGCCGAATCCGCCATCCCCCACGCGATGGGGTGGGTCTTGTTCACCTGGACCGTGAGCAGGGACGCGGGGATGTAGTACTTCTCCCGCGGAAGGGGAGTGGGAGTTCCCGACGGTCCCGTCTCGACCAGGTGGTTGGTGACGGGAAAGCCCATCAATTCCGCCAGGTTCGTGGAACTCCCGATGGTGAGGACCGTTCCTCCCTCATCCAGGAAGGCGCGGAGCGCCGGGACCGTGGTCTGCTCGGTAATGGCTCCCAGGCGATCCCGGTACTCCGCGGGAATCTCCTCCGGCGTCGGACCTCGCCCGCCGAAGCGGCCCCCTCCCCGGCCTGACGGCGTGGCCCCGTCGGGGAGGATCAGCACATCGAAGGCCGCGCGCAGGTTGCCGGCGTCGAGACGCTGGGGGTACACGACCTCGAAGGGGAACTCGAACTGCTCCAGCAGGTACCGGATCCACCCCGAGGGCATGGAGCCGCCGTACCGGTCGGCGAGGCCGATCCGGAGGGGTTGCAGTCGAGCTCCGTCCCGGGTCACGGCGGAGGGCGCGGC
The DNA here is from genome assembly GCA_041741375.1 of Gemmatimonadales bacterium. Taxonomy (GTDB): domain Bacteria; phylum Gemmatimonadota; class Gemmatimonadetes; order Gemmatimonadales; family GWC2-71-9; genus OFTM291. The sequence continues at coordinate 36,469 of JBGSKF010000244.1, forward strand.
TCGGAAATGCAGGCCCCGCTCCTGGGCCGCCTTCTGGATGATGGGGGTACTGCGTCCGTTGGCCGGGATGTGGAACGTCCCGACCGGGATGGTCTCTCCTCCCGCCGTGACCGCCGAGGTCAGCTGCCGCACCTCGGCGCCGGCGGCGAGGAGGCGATTGACGGCCAGGAAGGCGTCGTTGGCATCCCGGCCCAGGAGGTATCCGGCCGGCCCGCGGGCAACGGTCCCCGGCATGGGCGACACCAGGGGAGTCGTCACCTTCTCGAAGGGGCCGTCGAAACCTTCCAGAATGCGGTCATATTGGACGCCCATCTGCATGGCGAGGGTGTACCCGGCATTGTCGTACGGGGGCCGTGGTGGGCCTCCGGGATAGGGGATGTCATCGGGATGGTCCTGGGGCTCCATCATGTCGATGATGTGCGGCCGGAACGCCTGCGCGGTCTTGATGACCCACGAGCCGGCCGGATACGGCTTGCCCTGGACCGTGAACTCCCGCGTGGCGCGATGGATGTCGATGCCCGACTTGAGCAGCGCGTTGACGAACTTGGTGGCGGTCGAAAAGTCGGGTTGGTCGCTGGGCAGGATGTAGCCGCGCGGGTCCCGGAGCTCCGGAGTTCGGAACTCCTCCATGTACTTCGCGTCCACCACACCCGCTCCCCCGCCGGGGAAGCCGCCCGCGTTGGGACGGGGAGGGGAGGCGGCACGGTCCTTGGCCGCGGCTTCGGCGATCCGTTCCACCCGTCGGGGCCAGCGGGTCCAGGTGTCGCGGTTCCCCCGCTCGATCGAATTCCGGCCCATCTGGTAGATGTTGTAGAGGAAGTCCTCCCGGTACTTCGAGGCCACGTCGAGCACCGCCCGGTTGGCGGTGATGGAATAGTCGATCGACTGGCGGAAGTGCCAGGCCTGGGGCTCGATGGGGTAGGGGGTGTCACCGGTGGGGATCTGTCGGCTCACCACCAGCGGAATCTGCATCGGCGTCGGGCTCCCGATCGATTCGGTGAGGAGTCCGATCATGTTGTGGAAGTAGGCGGTGGTGCGGAGGCCGCCGTTCCACCACGTGCTGTAGTTGGCCCCGTTCCGCCGGGTGGTTCCGGGCTTCTGCTCGGCGGCCATGCGGGTTTCCATCGCGGCACCCACGAGATTCAGGCCGGCGGGGATCAGCGGGTCATACACGTAGTTGAAGGGGTCGCGGAACGGCGGCATGAACATCACCGTCCCGGCGGGCCCGGTCTGGTGATGATTGTACATGATCTGGGGGTACCACTCCCGGTAGAGAACCCGGCTCATGTTCTCCGACTCGGGCATCGCGTTCAGGTAGAAGTCGCGGTTGTTGTCATGGCCGATGTATTTTTGATAGAGTCGCGGGATGTCACCATACGAGCGCCTGGTGGGGTCGGGGTTCCGCATGTACCAGCTCGACACGAGCTCCATCCCGTCGGGATTGGCGTGGACCACGAGTTGGATGACATCGTCCAGGATCCGCATCGTTTCGGGGTCGGTGTGACTCACCATCTGCCACACGTGCTCGATCAGTTGATGGGCGCCGAGCACCTCGGTGGCGTGCAGGCCCCCATCGATCCAGATGACCGCCTTCCCCTCCCGCGCCAGGGCCCGGGCCTGGTCGTCGTTCAGCCCTTCCGCCCGCGCCAGCCGGGTCGCGATGTCCTTGTAGTGGTCGAGCCGGGCCAGGTTGGCGGGGCTCGAGATGATGGCCATGAGCTGAGGGCGCCCTTCGGCGGTCTTCCCGATCTCCACCAGCTTCATCCGGTCCGAGGCCCCGGACAAATAGGTCCAATAGTCAGCCAGCTGGGTGTAGGTGGCGAGCTGGTAGTCGTCGCCGATGTTGAAGCCGATATGCTGCTTCGGGGAATGAATACCCTGGGCCTGAGCCAGGGTGACGGTGAGCAGGGCGCCCAAGGACACGGCGCGGGCGGTGTGTTTGAGCAGGTTCGCAACCATGCTGTACTCTCTCACGGTTCGAGGGGGACTGACGGAAGGCAGGGATCAGGACTCAGGGTCGTCGCCGAGATTGGGTTGTGAGCGGAATATATCTCCTATACGACGGGGTCGGGGAACCCGTTGAAAAAGATGGTGCTTGCCGGTTTCGGGTGCATAGAGCCTGCCGGGGCCGACGTAACCATTTCGTGTGTTTTCGTGTATTTCGTGGTTCCATTTTGCCTTGGCGCTTGCCCGAGCACCTCCCCCCTCACCCCGAAAGCCAACCACAAAAAGCACAAGAGACACAAAGCTGCCAACCGGGGTCGGAGCGCCTCGGTGTCATCCGCATCATCTGTGGTTCCGCCCCCCCCTCTCAACAGCGAGCCACCCTCCGTGGGATCTCGTGCTTCTGGTGCCTTTTGTGCCTCTTGTGGCCCTTCCCCCCTTCCCGTGGAGCCCCCCACCTCCCTCAGAAACAACCGGGGAAGGCGTGGAGAGCCCCCTGGAAACGACGGATTGAAGTTCCCCTCACCCACACGAAACCCGGAGGATGAACCGAAAACCCTTGAGGGGAGCCGATGGTGGCTCCCCCCAAGGGTTTTCGGTCATGCAGTGGAACGAATCAGGCGTCTCTATCGAGACACTGGCTGAAGTTCGGGTTGTTGGTCTCGTCCTGCGAAATGGGCAGGTTGACGTCCCCTCCGTAGTTCCCCCCCTTGGGGAAGGCGCCGGTCGGGAAGACGGTCTCACTGCCGCGTCCATATTGCCGGATGAGGCGCCGGAGATCACCGAGGCGGTGCCCGGTGCCGAACATCCAGAAGGCCCGCTCCCGGAAATGGAGATCCTCGCGGGCCGTGGTCGAGCCGGGATCGGTCAGCGGATCGAGTCCCGCCATCGTGGCGCGGGCCTCGTTGAGCTTGGAGAGCCAGGTGGTGGCGTCCCCGGTCCGAAGAGCGGCCTCCGCCTCGATGAGGCGGGCCTCGATCCCCGAGGCGACCACCACCGCGTCGGTCCGGTCCCACTTGAACTGGGCCCGGAATGGAGTCTGGGAATCGAAGGCGTTGGCGCCACCCGAGGGTCCGGCTGGGACCCGGGGATCGCCGGCGGTCACGAAGTCGAGGCCGTTCCCGCCATCCAGATTCCCGACCACGTAGCGCCGGGCGCTGGTGTTGAGCGACCAGTTCTGGTTGGAGTTCACGTTGAGGGAATGGGTCACCTGGTACTCGAAGCCCGTGGAAACCCCCGCCACCGCGGCAGCGGCGGCGGCGAAGTTCCCTTGGTTGAGGAGAGCCCGTCCCTTCACGACGGACGCCAAGCCGATCACAGCGTCACCGCCGGTGCCCGCCGTGAACTGCAGGGCGGAGTCGGCTAGCTGGATGGCCAGCGCGAAGGCCTCGTCGATGGTAACCGGGGAGCCGAAAATGATGTCCCGGTTCGCATCGAGGGAGCTGAACGGGATCCCGTTGCAGTAGTGCTCCCCCGCCAGGTTCGTGGTGAACGCTCCCACGGCGAACATGAGGCCGATGTTGGCGGCGGGTGTGGGGGAAAACTGGCGTAGCGCATCAATGGCGGAGCGCCCCTCGACCCGCACCCGGTTGACATCCCGCAGTTGGCCTCCGAGAAAACTGTTGGTGACCAGCACCGACCGCTGGTCGGTGCTGTTCCGCTGTTCGAAGGTGTCCCCCGATTTCCACTCGTCGGAGAGGAGGCCGCCCATGAGAAAGAGGCTCTCCCCCCCCGAGGTGGCGGCGGAGAAGCGAAGGAGGACGCCGTTCCGGAGGGCGACGGCCCCGGAGGCGGAACTGGCGTCGGTGATGATGTCCGGGTCGTCCACGTCGAGGACGGAGTTGCACCCGGTGAGGCCCAGCCCCAGCGCGAGGGCCCCGAGGGCTCCCCAGCGGCGGAGACGAGTGGGCAGTGTCATGAAGGTCATGGGCGATGGATCCCTGGATGAGTGATTCATGATCAGAACGTCACATTCATGCGGAACGTGTAGTAGGTCGGGGGCGGCACCGTCTGGAAGTCGCTCTGGAAGCCACTGTTGGTCGCGAAGAACCCGGCCTCGGGATCGAGACCGATGTAGTTGCTCACCACCAGCAGGTTCCGAGCCGAGGCGGTGAGGCTGAGGCGCTTGGCGCTGACCAGCCGCGCCACCCCGTCCGGCACGGTCCAGGTGGCGGCCACCTCCCGGATCCGGAAGAAATCGGTGCCGTCGATGAATCCGGCCTGGGTCCGTGTGGAGTGCTGGCGCACCGCCACCGCGCGGGCCTGTTCGGCGAGCGGGGCGGTGGGGTCCACATCGCCACGGCAGTTGAGCCGGGATTCGCACCGGATCCGGTTGGTCCCATCGAGCTGCTTGCCACCGATCTTGGCGTCGAAGAGCCCGGTGAGCCGGAGCTTCCGGTTGAAGAGGTCGAAGGAGGTGAATCCGGTGAACTCGCCGCGGGGTTCGGGGTACCCAAGGAACTCGGGATCTCCGACGGTGATCTCGCTGAGGGCGATGATCCCGTCGCCATTGGCGTCGTCGAAGGAGACGGGTCGCGCGAAGTACGCGTTGATCGGGAGCCCCTCCACCCGGGCGGTGGTGGTCCCGAAGGTCTCCGGAATCACGCCCAGATCGTCGATCCGGTTGCGGGTCCAGGATCCGCTCAGAGTCATGTCCCACCCGAAGCTCTCGCTGTTGACCAGCTGGGCATTGATCACCGCCTCCCACCCGCGGTTGTTCACCGATCCGATGTTCTCGAATCGGCTCGCCGCCGCCCCGACCGAGGGGGCAATGACCCGGCTCAGGAGGGCGTCACTCGAGTTCTTGTTGAAGAAGGTGAACTCAAAGTTGAGGCGGCTGTCGAAGAAGGAGGCATCGAAGCCCACCTCCACCTCGCGGGTCCGCTCCGGCTTCAGGTTGGCGTTGCCCAGTGCAGTGAACACGATCGCCGCCTCGTCCGCGCCATCGACGCTCGCCGTGGTCGGGCTGAAGAAGGCGATGGCGTCATTGCCACCCGGTTGCCGGCCCGACTCGCCGTAGGCCCCGCGGAGCCGGAGATTGCTGAGCCACCCGGTCTGCGGGAAGAAGGGCTCGTCCGAGAGGACGTAGGACACCGAGGCCTTCGGATAGTAGGCCCGGCTGAACGACTGGCCAAAGGCGCTGTTCTTGTCGGTCCGGACCGCGCCGGTGAGGAAGAGCCGGTCCTTGTAGCTCAGATTCTGTTCCGCGAAGAAGCCGAGGGTGATGCTCTCGCTGGTCGCCTCGCTTGCCGAGGGGATGGCCCCGGCAGTCACTGTCGTGGCCCCCGGGGGGAGGTTTTCGGAGAAGGCGCCGTTCCGGGCGAACTTCTCCTTGATGTACTGAGTCCCGGCCGTGGTCTTCGAGCTGAGGGACGATCCGAGCTGGAAGGTGGCCGTGGCGCTCGCGTCGGCGGTGTAGTTGAAGAACGTGGTCCGGTTGTTCTCCTTGAACCCGTCCTTGAGGGTGGAGAAGGCGACACATTCGTCCCGCCGGCAGATGTCGGAATCCTCCCGGCTGATGAAGTCCCCGCCCACCACGGCGCGGGCTGCGAGCCAGCTCGTCGGCCGGTAATTCGCGGTGCCGCTCAGGATGGTCCGGTTGATGTCCTGAGTCACCGTTTCGGAGAAGAACTCATCGGGAGTGAAGAGCCGGTAGCCGAAGTTGGCCCGCGTCACTCCCCCGCTGTTGACGATGTTTCCCTTGAAACCGGGTCCGCCGTAGGCGTTGGAGAGGAGACCCGTCGTGTTGTTGTCGGTCTGGGGGAGCCGCTGGGTACTGGACACATACCCGGTGCTGACCGCGACATCCGCCTTGCTGCCCAGGTTGGCGTTGATGTTGGCCCTGATGTTCGTCTTCTGGAGCATGTTGGGCCGGAACGCTTCGTAGGGCACCTTGTCGATGTTCCGCTGCTCCTTGAGCCGGTCCGCCGCGAAGTCGGGCATCTGCAGCAGGCCGATCTCCCGTTCCCAGTCGCTGGACACGAAGTACCGCACGGCGTCGGAGCCGCCGCTCACCTGCAGGCCGTACTGCTGCCGCGTTCCGGTGCCGTTCGGGCTGGCGTCGGGATCAGTGAAGATGTTGAACCGGGTCACGCTGTCCTGGGTACAGGCTCCGGATGCCACCTGGCTCAGGAGACACTGGGTGGTGTTGCTCGCGGTGGAGGTGTTCCGCCAGCCGCGCCAGGCGTCGAAGTAGTCGTTCTCGTCCTTGATGGCGCCCCCCTCGACGTACATGTTCCAGACCGGCGCGCCGGCCCGCCCCCGCTTGGTCTTGATCACGATCACCCCGTTGGCCGCATCGGTGCCGTACAGGGTCGACGCCGAGGGACCGCGGATCACGTCGATCGATTCGATGTCCTCCGGGTTCAGGTCATTCACCCGGCTCGGGTTGGTCCCGCCAATCCCGATGGACGAGGAGTTCACGTCGCTCACGATCCGCAACCCGTCCACGATGTAGATCGGATTGTTGGACAGCGAGAGAGATGAGTTCCCCCGGATCCGGACCCGGCTTCCGCCTCCCGTCATGTTCCCCGGCAGGACCTGCACCCCCGGCGCCTTGCCGACCAGGAGGTCTCCCATGTTGGCCACCGGGCCTTCCCGGACCAGGTCGGTCACGTCGATGGTGGAGATCGCGTTGCCGATCTCCCGCCGTTCCTGCGTCCCCGTGGCGGTGACCACGAATTCATCGAGCGAGTAGGGAGTCAGGGAGAGGGTGACATCCAGAGTGTTTTCCCCGGACGCGATTGTCACGGGGCGGTTCATCGAGGCGTAGCCGATGTGGGCGATGCGCACGGTGTGAGTCCCGGTCGGGACGTTGGTGAGACGGTACCGTCCCTCGGCGTTGGTGTTGGCGGTCAGGGACGTGCCCACCACCTGAACCCGGGCTCCGATTAATACCACCCCGCTGGCACCGTCTGTCACGATGCCGGTCAGGATGCCGCTCTGGGCCGCCAACGGCCCGGCAAGGACGGCCAGGAAGCCGGCTGCCAGGAGTTGGCGAAAGACGACTCGACGCATGAAGTTGTCCCCCCTCGATTGGGAAATGACTCTGCCACCCCAAGGGCCGCCGACGGGGGTCGGCGTGAGTGGAAGAAGCGAAATGGGAAAGCCGCCGGGTGTTGCCAGGCATCTGCTGTCTGACGCTCACCGATGGCTCAGCGCTGCAGTAGCATCAATTGTGCCAGATGGGAGATTGCAGTAAATCGTTATGTCATAACTGTTTGTTTGAGCGGGTCAGCAGGTGGAGTGTCGAAATGACACGTTACTGACACTCGAGTTTTGTGTCGTTTTGACGACAGGTTCTCGAGCGGGAGTGCGGGCACAGCTGGCTATCGCACCGGGATCCAGTAGCTCGCCTTGAGCGCCAGGACGTGTTTCCCCTCGGCCCGGAAGGCGTTGAGGAGATGCCTCCCGCCCGGGCCGTCCCCGGGGCGGGTTCCCGAGGGACAGGCGGACCGGGCGCCCGGCGTGCACTGGTCGAACCGGTCCTGCTGCCAGACCAGGAAGAGGGTGCTTCCCGGGGTCCACTCCCAGCGGGCCACGAGGTTGCTGCGGAAGGAGAAGCGGTTGAAGTCGAGGGCGGGAATGAGGAAGGTGTCCCCGTCCCGTTCGTCGGTCACGGCCAGCGAACCATCGTCGTGGGAGACTGTGGAGAGCCCCGCACTCCCGAAGAGGCGAAGGTCCGGTGTGCGGGCGGTGGCCAGTTCGCCCAGGTCACCAAACCTTCCGCTGGCTGTGAAGGGCTCGGCGTACAGCTCCAGGGTGAGGTCGGGGTTCACGGCGTAGTTGAGACGGAGTTGCATCGACAGGACGGTCTGATCGATCCGCCCAAAGAGATACCGGGTGCCGAAGGTTTCGGATCCCGAACGCGCTTCCGTCCCGATGAACTGCCTCGGGTTGACCGACCGCGAGAAGCTGGGGTTCAGCGAGGCACTCAGGCGGGCGCTGGGCCGGACCGAGAGGCGCGGAGTGACGGCAAAAGACCACCCGCCCTCCTCGCTCCGCGACCAGGAGAGGGACCCTTGGACGCTATTGGCGTTGCTCTGGTTGGTTCCCAGGCGGAGATCAATCCCCCCGGAGCGGAGGGTTTGCATCAGCGGGCCGCCCCGGGTTTGACTGTCGCTCAGCCCTCGCGGTCTGAGCCACAGGGTGAGCCCGGCGGTCCAGAAATTCCGGAGGGTAGCACTGGAAAAGATACTGGCCCGGGTGTTCCCCCGGTCTCCGTCATAGTTCCAGCTGACCGAATTGCTGACGCCCAGGTTCCAAGTCCGGAACAGGGGGCCCGGAGTGGTCTCGCGGTAATTGACGTCCCAATTCAGGTCGACATCGTCGACGCTGGTGACGCGTCCCATGTCGTTGGTTTCGTACCCGGGTGATTCGGTGGTGACGCCGGCGCCCCAGAGCCAGTTGCCCGCATTCTTGTCCGCGCGGACGGAGGCGGTATACCCGGTGAGCACCGTGCGGGCCGAATCGAGACGGAACCGGTCGGCATCGGGCCGTTGGAAAAAATGAGCCGGAGCCCTCTGGATGCGCAGGATTGCCGCGGAGTCCCCCTCCACCCGGCTCATGCCGGCCGTGAACCGAAGCTCGTACTCCCCCCCTCGGAATCGAAGCCGGGTATCGGCGATCGCCGCGACGGCCCGCCGGCTCAGGAGCGGCTCGAGACCGGACTCCGGGGTGAACTCGCGCTGCATCCCGGCGAGGCTGAGCCCCACCGTGGAGGCGTTGGCACCGAACTGCTGCTGGAGGCGGGCCGCGCCATACACGGCCAGGGGTTCCACCTCCACGCGGCGGACCGGGCTCCCGGGGGTGTCCATCACACGGGCGTGGGCGCGGTCGGTGAGAGCGGCGAGAACCCCGATCGAGAGTCCGGAGGAGAGTTGGCCCGTGACCTTGGCCGCGCCCAGGATCGTGGTGTTGGTGGGGCGATCCACGAAGGTCCCGTCCGCCGGTCCGCGCGGGGGGGCCCCGATGCGCCGGGTAAAGAACGCGCTGCCGCTCGGGAGGAGCTGGCTCCCCTCGGTGAAGAAGGGCCGTCGCTCGCTGAAGAAGGTTTCAAAGGCCGACAGGTTCAACTCGGCGGGATCGGCCTCGACCTGGCCGAAGTCGGGGTTGATGCTGGCATCGAGAGTGAGGCCGGGGCCCAGCCCCATGCGCACCTCCCCGCCGGCCCGCGCCCCGGTGCGGCTGCCGTCATTGAAGGGATCTCCCGGGGACACCGTGCCGTCGAAGGTGCCGTCCGTGGCCACGTAGGGGAGCAACTCGATGCGCCGGGACCGGCGGAGATCCCGAAGCCCCTCGAGGGTGCCGAACCGGGAACTGAACCCGGTCTCCTCTCGCGGCACCACCACCCAGAAGATGTCCTCGTTCCGGTCCGGCACCCAGCGATTGATGTTGAGACCCCAGGTTTGCCGGTCCGCGGGATTGAACCGGAGCTGCGAAAACGGGATTCGGAATTCCACGGTCCAGCCCGCCGAATCAATGGCGACCTGGGCCTCCCAGACCGGATTCCAGGTGAAGTCCCGGGCGCCGAAACTGTCGCTGTCGCGGGTGTGGAAGTAATCGATCCGGGTTCCGCCGGCCGTGACGACGAAACTGTAGGCCGTCCGGCGATCGAGGTGGGAATCGATCGAGATGGCGAGATGCTCCGCGTTGGCGTACTGGTCCCGCCGACTCACGCTTCGGGGGAAGGTGGCGTCGTCCCGGCCCATCCGGGCCCCGATGTAGAGGGCCTCGTCGTCATAGAGAAACGCGACGGCCGTGGGAACCGAGGGTTCCGCGAATTGCACCGGTTCCTTCTGGCGGAAGTCGGTAATGAACGTGGCATCCTGCCAGGCATCCTCGTCGAGACGACCATCCAGGCGGATGGCCCGCTCGGTGGCGGCCACCAGGGCCACCTTGGGCGTCAGGTCGGGAACCTGCGCGTGGGCCACGACGGGGAAAAGTCCGAGGCAGAGAAGGGGAAGGGCGTAGACGGGGGACACCACGAGACGGGACCGGCTCCACAGTGGCGGGACAACGGCGGCCCGCTGTCATGGTGCACGCGGGCAGGAAGGGAGCAAAATAACCGCGGTGGAAGTTTGAAGGGTGGAGTTGGAAGTTCGAAGGTGGTAACCCCCCAACAACATGATCCCAATCTCGACGCGCGAAGCGTGGAGCCGTGGAAATCACGCGGAGACCTTCTGTGACCTCCGTGTTCTCCGTGGTGATCCCCGCCCCACCCCGGATTGAACCACAGAGGGCGCTGAGGACGCAGAGGGTTGACGGCTCGCTCGACAGGTTCCCGATCGTGCACTCCCGGCATCGGGGATGAGGTGGCCCCACCACCCCCCAACAACATGATCCCAATCTCGACGCGCGAAGCGTGGAGCCGTGGGA
>JBGSKF010000245.1:0-2993 GCA_041741375.1 Gemmatimonadales bacterium
CCGCCGCGCAGGCCGCGCTCGATCTCGCGACCCGATTCCGGCGGAGCGGCCGCGAGGCCGATGCCCTGCGGACTCTCGAACACCTGATTCTCACCTGGCCGGGGAGTGCCATCGCTCCCGAGGCTCGCCGACTGCTGGACCGCTGGAAGGGAGGCATTCCCGGCCGATGAAGCGACGGACCTTTCTGGCCGCCGGCCTGGCCACGGGCATGGTGGGACTCGGGGACCTGCGCGGGGAGTTCGGGCGCGCACCCGCCTCACCCTGGCTGCTCGTCCCCATGGACGATACCCAGAGCGACCACCTGAAGGCGTATGGTGTCACCTTTCGCGTGCTGCAGCGGGGGGGCAAGGCGGAGTGGTTCCTGAATTATCGAGGCGGCTCCTTCCTGCTGCCCGCCGACACCCTGACCGGGAGGGATGCCGCGCTGTCCGGGGTGTCGTCCGAGCCGGTGGACGAGGGACGGCTCCTCCAGATCCGGGCCGAGATCCAGCAATCCAACATGGACGCGATTCCTCTGGAGCAGCCTCCGCGCGTGGCGGTCTATGCCCCGCCCAATGCGGCCCCCTGGGACGATGCCGTCACCATGGCCCTGCAATACGCCGGGATCGAGTTTGCCAAGGTGTGGGATCCCGAGGTCGTCCGCGGAGGATTGGGCGACTTCGATTGGCTTCACCTCCACCATGAGGACTTCACCGGGCAGTACTCGAAATTCTTCATCAACTACGCGGGGGCTCCCTGGCTGGTGGAGATGGTGGACCGGAACCGGCGGACCGCCGCCGAACTCGGCTTTCCCCACGTGCCGGCGGTGAAGCGGGCCGTGGCCCAGGGGATTCGGGCCCACGTGGAACGCGGCGGATTCCTCTTTGCCATGTGCACCGCCACCGAGACTCTCGATCTGGCGCTGGCGAGCGAGAGCACCGACATCGCCGCCAGCTTCGCCGACAACACGCCGATGGATCCGGCCGCGTCCGCCCGGATGCAATGGGATCGTGGCCTGGCATTCCAGGGGGCCCGGCTCGAGGTGAGTCCCTCCACGGCGGTCTTTTCGGACATCGACGGCCATCAGGTCAATGCCGCCTCCGGCCGGCAGCCCCTCGGCAGCTTCCGCCTCTTCGATTTCTCGGCCAAGATCGATCCCGTGGCGGCCATGCTGGTGCAGAATCATCGGGACGTTATCCCCGATTTCTACGGCCTGACAACCTCTTTCACCCGCCGCACGCTGAAACCCGGTGTCGTGGTGCTGGGAGAGGAGCCGGGCACCGACTGGGTCAAGTACATCCACGGCACCCGCGGGGAGGGCACCTGGACCTTCCTCGGCGGGCACGACCCCGAAGATCCGCAGCATCAGATCGGTGACGCCCCGACGGACCTGAGCATGCACCCGCATTCGCCCGGGTACCGGCTGATCTTGAACAACGTCCTCTTTCCGGCCGCCAAGAAGCGGGAATTGAAGACCTGACCCGTGTCGATCGACAGGATCGCTCCGGATCTGCGCCGGACCATGGCGGGGGAAATTGCGCGGGCCGGAGGTCGGGAGGTGTGCTTCGTGGCCTCGGTCGGACCGGACGGTCGGCTGACCGAGGGTCGGGTGGTGGCCCGGGGGACGGCCGCCTCGGTCCTGGCCCTTCCCGGCGTCGCCCGGCGCGGGGAGATTCTGGTGCACAATCATCCGGGTGGCCGCCTCGATCCCTCTCCCGCGGACCTGGCCGTGGCGAGTCGGCTTCACGACGGCGGAGTGGGCTTCGCCATCGTGAACAACGCGGTGGACGAGCTGTACGTCGTGGTGGAGGTGCCGCGCCAGATTCCCGAGACCCGGCTCGATCCCTTCGACATCATCGCCCGGCTTGGCGCCGAGGGTCCGGTGGCCCGGCGACTCGGTTTCCACGAGGACCGCCAGAGTCAACGTGACATGGCCGCCCACATCACCGACGCGTACAACGACGGGGGGATTGTCCTGCTGGAGGCGGGCACGGGGGTGGGCAAGTCCTTCGCCTACCTGGTGCCGGCCCTCGCCTGGGCCCGGGCCAACCGGGAGCGCACCGTCGTCAGCACCAACACGATCAACCTGCAGGAGCAGCTGGTGGGGAAGGACCTGCCGCTCCTCCGGGATGCGCTGGGTGATGCCGATCACACCCCGACCTTCGCGCTGCTCAAGGGGTGGAGGAACTATCTCTGTCTGGCCCGCCTCGACCAGGCGGTGACGGTGCAGCGCTCGCTCCTCGAACCGGAGAAGGTGGAGGAGGTGCTGGCTCTGGCCGCCTGGGCCGCCCGCAGCAACGACGGCACCCTGGGCGATCTGCCCACCCCCCCCTCGGGCGAGGTGTGGGACGAGGTGAGCGCGGAGTCGGATCTCTGCCCGCGCATGACCTGCACCCACTTCGATCGTTGTTTCCTGTTCCGCGCCCGCCGCCGGGCCGCCGATGCCGACGTGGTGGTGGTGAACCACCACCTGCTCGCGGCGGATCTCGCGGTGCGCGCCGCCCAGGACAACTGGGAGGAGGCCGCGGTGCTCCCCCCGTACCAACGGTTGATTCTCGATGAGGCCCATCATCTCGAGGACGTGGCGGCCTCCCATCTCGGGGCCCGGGTCACGAGCGCGGGGCTGCAGCGCCTGCTGGCCCGGTTCGACCGCAACGGGCGCGGGCTCCTGCCCGCCCTGGCCCAGGAGGTGATGCTCGGCAAGGACCCCGCCGGCCGAAGCGGCCTCGACGTCATTCACGAGGACATGATGCCGGCCCTGGGACTCGTGCGCAGCACCGGCGAGGCGATCTTCCGCCGGTTGCACGATCTGCTCGAGAGTGGCGGGGGCCCCCGCCGGGTGGATGCCGACTTCGAACGCGAGCCCATCTGGAGCGAGGGACTGGGGGACGACATTCAGACCCTCACGGGGTCACTCAGCCGGATGCGGGCCGCCGCGGAGGTGATCACCGATCGCCTGTCCCACGCCGAGCCGACCGATCGCCGCGCCAGCCTCCTGGCCGAGGTGCGCGCCG
>JBGSKF010000246.1:0-3981 GCA_041741375.1 Gemmatimonadales bacterium
CGGCGCCGGTCGGGGTGGCGAGCGCCATGAATCGGGCGGTCAGGTCGGAGAGGGCGCGTCCTTCGGCACCGTCGCAGGTATGCCGGGCCACGAGTGCGACCCGGGATCCGAGCGAGGCGAGGAAGCGGAGGACCTCGTTCGCTCCCGGGTGTGCCACGAGCCCGGAGGTGCTGAAGGCGAGGAGACGGGGAAGGACGGAAGGAACCCCTGGTGAGGGTGACGCCGGGGGCATCGCTGTCACGCGAGGCGGTCGCCGGAGAGAGCGGTGCGGCCGCGCAGCCACGCCAGGGCCTCCATGCGGGGGCGTCCCGCGGGCTGCACCGATCCAATGGCCACGGCGCCGTCCCCGGTTCCGATGAGCACCCGGCCCTCGTCCAGGCGAATCTCCCCGGGGGAGAGTGGCGGGGAGGAGGAGAGAGGCACCGGGGCGGGTGCAAAGAGCTTGACCGGGGTCTCGTGGTGCAGGGTCCAGGCCCCGGGGTCCGGGTCAAAGGCGCGGATGTGGCGTGCCACGAGATCGGCGGGAGCCTCCCAGGGGATGCGGGCCGCGCCGCGCGTGATCTTGGGGGCATGCGTGGCGAAGGCCGGTTCCTGCGGCACGGCCTGCAGGCGTCCGAGCCGGAGCAGGGCGAGGGCCTCGACGAGGGCCACGCCACCGAGGTCGGCCAGCCGGGTGGTGAGGGTGCCCGTGGTGTCGGTGTCGAGAATCGGGGTCTCGGCCCGGTGCAGGATCGGGCCGGTGTCCATCCCCTGGTCCAACTGCATGATGCTGATGCCGGTCACCTGGTCGCCCGCGAGGAGGGCGGCCTGGATCGGCGCCGCCCCGCGATGGCGGGGGAGGAGCGAGGCATGGACATTGATCATGCCCAGCGGAGGGATGGCCAGGACCTCGGGGTGGAGGATGTGACCATAGGCCACCACGATGCCGAGTGTGGGCTCAAGGTGACCGAGGGTGGTGAGGAAGACGTCGCCCCGGGGGCGGTCCGGTTGGAAGACGGGAAGCCCATGGCGGAGCGCCTCCACCTTGACCGGAGGGGGGACGAGTGTGGATCGGGACCGGCCCTGGGGCCGGTCGGGCTGCGTCACCACGCCGACCACCGAGGCGCCCTCGGCCAGGAGGGCGTTGAGACTGGGAACGGCGAAGGCCGGCGTTCCGAAGAAGACGATCCGCACGGCGGCCGGGGACGTCAGACGGGCCGAAGCCGCCGGACGAGTTCCTTCCCCTTGTGTTCCTTGCGCCATTTGGCCAGCAGCATCTGCCGCTTCAGCACCGACAGATGATCCAGGAAGAGGATCCCGTCCAGATGATCGACCTCATGCTGGATGGCACGCGCCAGGAGCCCTTCGGCCTCCCGTTCCCATGGCTCCCCCCGGGGATCCACGGCCCGCACCACGATGCGTTCCGCCCGGGTGACCTCGCCGTACAGCTCGGGGATCGACAGACACCCCTCCTCGGCGCGGGAGCGTCCCTCCGCCTGGGTGATCACCGGGTTGACGAGCGCGAACCGCTCCTCCTCCACACCCACCACGGCGACCCGCATGGCCAGCCCCACCTGATTGGCGGCGAGCCCCACGCCCTCGGCGGCGTCCATCGTCTCGAACATGTCCTCCACCAGGAGGCGCAGTGTGTCGTCGAAATGATCGATTTCGGGACTCCGGGTGCGCAGGATCGGAGCACCCAGCAGGTGGATGTCGAGCAGGGCCATCAGCCCGCGCCTCCTCCGTGCGCCCCGGGGGCCGTGGCGTCCCCCACGCGGATGATGCGCGCCCGTTCCACCACCAGGGTCGACGAGCCGCTCTCGATCGTCACGCGGTCGTCCTTGATCTCCTTCACCTTGCCGATGATGCCGCCGCTGGTCGTGATCTCGTCGCCCTTCTTGAGGGCGGCCAGGATCTCCGCGTGCCGCTTGCGGGCCTGGCTCTGAGGCCGGATGATGAGAAAGTAGAAGACCAGGCCGATGGCGACGACCTGGAACAGCAGGATCGACATGCCGCCGCCTCCCCCGTTCTGGGCGGGGGCCATGAGCAGGAACGCAACTCCCGGTGACATCATGCATCTCCTCGCGCGTGATAGCGCTCATGCCAGGCGCGACGCCAGGCGGTGAACCGGCGCTCCTCGATCGCCTGGCGCGCCTGCGCGGCCAGCCGGATGAGGAACCGGATGTTGTGCAGGGAGACCAGGCGCATGCCCAGCATCTCGCCCGCGACGAACAGGTGCCGGAGGTAGGCGACCGAAAACCGCCGGCAGGTGGCACAATCACACGCGGGGTCGAGGGGCTCGTCCAGGCGACGATGACTCGCCTTGCGCACGTTCACCTTGCCCCCCGTGGTCCAGGCGCTCCCGTGGCGCCCGTTCCGCGTGGCGGCCACACAGTCGAAGAGATCGACGCCCCGGGCAATGCCCTCCACCAGATCCTCGGGAAATCCGACGCCCATAAGATAACGGGGCCGATCTTCCGGGAGGCCGGGTCCCAGACGCTCCAGCACCTCGTGCATCACCGGCTTCGGTTCACCCACCGACAGACCTCCGATGGCGATGCCGGTCCAGGGGCCGAGGGCCAGGGTCCCCTCCAGCGAGCGGGCGCGGAGATCGGCGTGGGTTCCCCCCTGAACGATGGGCCAGAGGGTTTGCCGGGGGGGGGACTCCGCGGCCAGCTCCGCGTGGCGGTCCCGGCCCCGGGCGAGCCATCGAAGGGTCCGCTCCATCCCCTCGGTGGCGAGGGCGTGGGGGGCCCGGCCCGGCACCACATGATCGAAGGCCATGGCCACGTCCGCCCCCAGGGCCCACTGGATCTCCATGCTCGACTCGGGCGTGAGGGCGCGGGTGGAGCCGTCGATGTGGCTCACGAACTCGACCCCTCCCTCCTCGATGCGCCGGAGACCCTCGAGGGAGAAGACCTGGAACCCTCCCGAATCGGTCAACATCGGTCCGGGCCACGTGGTGAACCGGTGGAGTCCGCCCAGGGCCTCGATCACCTGCTCTCCGGGGCGCAGGTGCAGGTGATAGGTGTTGCCCAGGATGATCGTGGCCCCCGCCTCCCGCACCTCGGCGGGGTGGAGGCCCCGCACCGCGCCGTGGGTTCCGACCGGCATGAAGGCGGGGGTCTCCACGATCCCGTGCGGGAGGACGAGCCGGCCGGCGCGCCCTCCCCCGTCGGTGGCCTCAAGGCGGAACTCGAACGTCACAGGATGACCATGGCGTCGCCGTAGCTGTAGAAGCGGTAGCGCTGTCGGATCGCGTGGTGGTAGGCCTCGAGGATCCGGTCGGTGCCGGCCAGGGCGGCCACCAGCAGGAGCAGGGTGGATCGCGGGAGGTGAAAGTTGGTGAGGAGGCGATCCACCACGCGGAACCGGTGGCCGGGGGTGATGAGGAGACGGGTCTCCGCGGCCCCGGTGGCCAGCGTGCCGTCGTCCCGGGCGGCCGCCTCCAGGGCGCGGACCACGGTGGTGCCGATGGCCCAGACCCGTCCTCCGCGGGCCCGGACCGCGCCCACCTGCCCGGCCAGAGTCTCCGGGATGTGATAGTGTTCCGGGTGCATCGGATGGAGGGTGGGGTCCTCCACCTCCACGGGGCGGAAGGTGCCGGGACCGACGTCCAACGTCAGATTCCCAACATCCACCCCGCGGGCGGCCAGGGCATCGAACAGGGCGGGGGTGAAGTGGAGTCCCGCGGTCGGGGCGGCCACGCTCCCGGGGGTGTCCGCGTAGACGGTCTGGTACCGCTCCCGGTCCGCCGCGTTCGGCGGCCGGGTGATGTACGGCGGAAGCGGGAGGACGCCGTGGCGCGCCATCGCCTCGTCGGCGGAGAGAGGCCCTCGAAGCGGACCTGCCGTTCTCCCCCCGGCAGAACGTCCTCCACCACGATCTCCACCTCGGGGGCTACCCGGATCCGCCGTCCCGGCTGGAGGGCGCGGCCGGGCTTCCCCAGGGCGATCCAGCTCCCCGCCCTCGCGGCCGGATGCACCAGCAGCACCTCGGCGG
>JBGSKF010000247.1:0-16295 GCA_041741375.1 Gemmatimonadales bacterium
CCGCCGCCACCAACGGGGCCGCGTTCACCACCAGCGCCGTCGTGGCCCTGCGGGATGCCAGCAACAACCCGGTGTCCCAGGCCGGGGTGCCCGTCACCGCCTCGATCGCCACGGGGGCCGGGGGTACCCTCGGTGGGACCCTCACCGTCAACACCGCCGCCAACGGGACCGCCACCTTCAGCAACCTCACGCTGACCGGGACCTCGGGAGACTACACTCTCCAGTTCGCCGCCCCGGGCGTGACCGCGGCCGTCTCCACCACGATCACCCTCTCGGCCGGCACCGGGAGCAAACTCGGCATCACCACGCAACCTCCGGGCACCGCCACCAATGGAGTGGCGTTCAGTCAGGCTCCGGTGATCCAGCTCCTCGATGCCAGCAATAATCCCGTCCCGCAGAGCGGTGTCTCGGTCACGGTTTCGGTCCTCACGGGAAGCGGTACTCTCTCGGGCACGCAGGTGCGGCAGACCAACGGAGCCGGCGCCGCCACCTTCCCCGGCCTCGTGATCACAGGCGCCGTCGCCGAGCCGCATACGCTGCTCTTTGCGGCCCCGGGATTCGTGGCGGTGCAGTCGGGGGTCGTGAATCTCGTCGCGGGTGCGGCGGCCACCGTGAGCGCGAACACTCCGCTCAACCCCAGTGCCACGGTGGGGACGGCGGTGGCGCCCGCTCCCTCGGTCAAGGTGACCGATGTGGGGGGGATCCCGGTGGCCGGTGCGAACGTGACGTTCACGGCGAGCGCGGGGAGCACTCTGAGCCCGGCGAGCCCGGCGATGGTCCCCACCAATGCGTCGGGAGACGCGGGGGTGATTAGCTGGACCCTCAGCACCACGGCGGGGCCCAACACGCTCACGGCTTCTGCCGTCGGCGCGGGCTCGGTCGTATTCACGGGGACGGGAACCGCGGGAGCGGCCACCACCATCGCGGCCAACAGCACCCCACCCGCCTCGGCGACCGTGGGCACGAGTGTCACGGCGCCTTCGGTGCGCGTCACCGATGCCAACAACAATCCGGTGAGTGGTGTCAGCGTCTCCTTCGCGATCACCACCGGCACTGGGTCGACCACGCCCGCGAGCCCGGTGGTCGTGGTGACCGACGGAAGCGGGGTCGCCGCCATCACCACCTGGACCCTCGGCACCACCACCGGCGCCAACACTGTCACCGCCACCGCCGCGGGCCTCGCCGGGAGCCCGGTCACCTTCACCGTCACCGGCACCGCGGGAGCCGCCGCGCAGCTCGCCTTGACGCAGCAGCCTTCGGCCAACGCCACGAGCGGGGTCGCCTTTGGCCAGCAACCGATCGTGCAGCTCCAGGATGCCAACGGCAACACGGTGAGCCAGATGAATGTGGCGATCACAGTCACCATCTCCGCGGGTCCGGGCGGAACTCTCGGAGGCACGGCGTCGCTCATGACCGCCGCAGATGGATCGGTGACTTTTACAGACCTGATGATCACCGGACCGTCAGGCGCCTATACGTTGAGCTTCGACTCAGGAGTTCTGACAGGAGTCACGGCCGTGGTGACGATCCCCTGACCCGGAAGGTTGAGTCAGCGGATCGGGAGACCACCCGGGCGGTTGTGCCCGTGGAGCAGGTCGGCCACGGTGGTGGTGGTGAAGAAGGCCTGGAGTTGCTGGGACACCGCCTTCCAGCGCCAGTGCGCGGCGCACGGCGCGTCGTCCTGACACTTTTTCCGGCCCATGAGGCAGGTGGTGTCGCTGAAGGCCCCGAGAGGTTCCAGCAGGGCGGCGAGGGTCAGTTCGGAGGCCGGGACGGCCAGGGCAAATCCCCCATGGGGCCCGCGGGTGGACTTGAGCACCCCGGCCCTCACGAGCTGGTGCAGCGTCTTGGAGAGGTAGTTCCGCGGGAGGTCGAGGGTCTCGGCCATGGGACCCACCCGGACCGGCGCCCCCCCGGCGGCCGCGATGTGCACCACGGCCCGCAGGGCGTATTCCCCGGTCTGAGACAGCGTCACCATCGTACACCACTCCGGGTGAAGGGTCGGTACCCCACAGGGTCCGCCTAAGCTACACGGGCGCACCCCTCGGGGCTACCGGACCCTCCAGCCGTCGGACAGTTCGCGAACGATTGCGAAAGTATCCTTCACACTTCGCACTGTACGGGCCGTTCGCGAACGGCCCCTACGCACTTCCTCAGGGCCTCCGACCGCGAAGGGCATCCAGAACCCCCTTGGCCGCGCCCGCAGGGCCGGGCCCGCTCAGGGTGAGATCCCGGAACCCGACCGTGTACTCGCGAGCCGTGCGGATCTGGTTCCGCGGAAGGATCTCCAACTCCTCCACGGCGAAGTCGAAGGTGTAGACGGTGCCCAACACGGCCCGCCCGGGGCGGAACGCCATCTGGAAGGTGGCATCCCGCGCCTCCCCCGGCTTGAGCCGGAAGGAGGGATCGGCCCGTCTCCCCTGGGAGATCCCCATCCCCTTCAGATGGTTGCTCCCGCTCGGCCCGTAACGGTTTCCCTGGTCATCGAGCGCCACCGCGGTGCCCCCGGCGTAGGCGAGGACCAGGGGCTCGGTGGACAGGTTGCGGAAGCGAACGGTGTAGGTCAGGACATGATAGTACGAGACCTTGCTGTCGGAGAACCTCGTGACCTCGGCCAGGAACGGACCGGTGGCGTAGCATCGTGCCTTGTCCGCACAGGGATCGACCGGAGGTTCCGGAGGAGTGGTGGCCGAGACGGGGGTAGCCGCCGTCTGGGCCTCCGGAGCGGCCGCCACCACGGCCACGCCCAGACCGTCCCATTGCAGGGAGTGTTCCCGTCCGAGGCGCCACTGGTCGCCGGGGAGCGGGTCGATCTCCCTCACGGCCATCTCGAGCACGAACCGGGTTCCCACGATCGCGTTGCCGGGGCGGAAGGCGAACTCCATCCGGGCATCCGCCGCCTCGCCGGGACGCAGGGTGAACTTGGCATCGAAGGTGTTCCCCCGCACCTCACCGAGCCCGCGCAGGCTTTGCGGCTGGGCCTCGTAGCGATTCCCCTGGTCATCTGTCCCGAGGCCGGACCCCGCCACGTAGGCCAGAGTCAGAGGCCGGTCGGTGCGATTCTGGAAGCGCACGGTCACGCCGAGCATCCGGTAGTAGGACGCGGTGCTCTCGCGAAAATCGGTGAGGGTGGCCACGAAGGTGGACGTGGAGGTGCAGTGGGTCGCCCCCTCGCAGGGGTTCGCGGTCTGCGTGAGGGCCGGGGAGGGGATCATCAGGATCAGGAAAGCCAGGGGGATCGGGAATCGGGCGGTCATGGGCACTCTTCCTCCAGTCAGCGGGTTTGGCGGGCTTGCGTACCATTGCGCAGGATCGGGGGAATGGCTGTCATACCCCACCGGGGCGATGCGGATGACCCCCATCGGCGCTGTCGACAGGTTGATTCACCGCGGAGGGCGCGGAGGTCGCTGAGGGTCTCCGAATGATTTCCATGGCTCCACGTCTTGCTCGCCGAGATCGGGATTCGCCTTGTGGGTGGAAGGACCTCCATCCTGCCGATGCCGCGGGCACGAGACCGGGGGTTCAATTGGGGGAAAGGGGAATCACCACAGCGGTCGCGGAGGTCACTGAGGGTCTCCGCGTGATTCCCGTCGCTCCACGTCTTGCACGCGGCGATCCGGTTTTGTTGTTGGGGGGTGGAAGGGCCCCCCTCCTGCTGATGCCCAGGGTCCGAGATCGGGAACCTGTCGTGGGAGCCGCAAACCCTCTGCGTCCTCCGCGCTCTCCGTGGTTCAATCCGGGGAGGGGGGGCACCGCAGAGGCCGCGCAGGAAAACGAACCCCCGCCGACACCCCTTGTTTCAGGGCACCGGCGGGGGTGAATTCCGGAACGTCGGGGCGGTCAGTCCGCTGCGGCGGCCTTGTTGAGTGCCTCGAAGATCACATCCTTCCGGGTGTCCGCGACGCTGAACCAGACCTGCTCACCCTTCTTGAAGAGGATGAAGGTGGACTGACGCGGAGCCTTGAACCGCTTCACGAGTTCCTTCTGGGAGTCGAAGTCGACCACCAGCGTGTGGAGCGGAACATCGGGGTGCTCCTCCCGGTACGCCGAGAGGATCTTCTGTTGCTGGGCGCAGACCGGGCACCAGGTGGCGTAGATCTCCACCAGCACCAGAGCCCCCTCCTTCTGCAGGGCATCGAACCGGGCATCGGTGAAGGGGGCCTTGGTGTGCTTGCCCGGCATCGCATGGTCCTGGGCCGCGAGCGTCCCCGCGCTCAGGACCAGAGCGGTGGCAAGTGACCCGATGAAAGCAAACGTGCGTGTGTGCATGAAATGTCCCCTATGGCGTTTCAGGGTGGAACCCCCATTGGCCCGCACCTCAGGTATAGGGGAGAACGTCGCGAACGTCGGCCTGGTTTTCCCGAGGAGCGGTTGGTCCCATTCCGTCGCGTTTTCCCCGCACTCACCTCCGGTTCATCACCCTTTCACGCCCCTCGTGCCATGTTGGTTCGTATCACTCTGCACAGGAGGTTCGCATGATGATGACCCGCACCGCGATGCTGCACGTCGGGGATGTGATGACACCGAATCCCGTGACCATCGGTCCGGACCGGACGGTAGCCGAACTGGTGGAACTGTTTCTCCGTCACGACTTCAACGCGCTCCCGGTCGTCGATGACGAGTGCGTTCTCCTCGGCCTGGTGACCAAGCTCGACCTGCTCCGACTCTTCCGGCCGGAAGGCGTCCTCCAGATCCCCGAATGGTCCGGCATCTCCCATACCCCTGTCGACCGCATCATGCGTCGCGGAGTGCTCTCCGTGGAACTGGAAGACTCCGCCGCCGTGGCTGCCGACCTGATGGTGGCCACGGGCCTGCGGAGCCTCCCGGTGGTGCAGCGGGGCCCGGGTGCGCCGGTCCTCTGCGGGATGTTGAGCCGGGGGGATCTGCTGAGGGGTCTGCGGTTGGAAACGGCGACGGTGCGGGAGGGCGGGGGGTGATGGGTGATGGGTGATGGGTGTTGGGTGTTGGGGGTTGGGTGCTGGGTATCGGGTGTTGGGGTGGGGGCCCCAATACCCAACACCCAGTACCTGGTGGCGGGGGGAGAGGCGGCACCAATACCCAGAACCCGGAACCCGGGGTGTTGGGGGATGGGCTACATTCCCTCATGCACGAATCTGACCTGATTGTCGGTGCCGGGCCGATTGGCCTGGCCTGCGCCATCTCCGCCCGTCGGCGGGGGCTCGACCCCCTGATCATCGATGCCGGGGCGATCGCGGATGCTATTGTCCGCTACCCTGTCGGCATGACCTTCTTCACGACGCCGGAGCGCCTCGAGATCGGTGGACACCCGCTGGTGTGCGGGGGAGCCAAGCCCACCCGGGAGGAGGCGCTGATGTACTATCGCGGGGTGGCCCGCGCCGAGCAGCTCCGGGTACGGACCTATGCGCGCCTGGTGGATGTGACGCACGAGGGAAGTGTCCTCGTGGCACGGGTGAGGACCCGCCTCGCCGAGGAGGAGATCCGGTGCGCGCGATTGGTGCTCGCCACCGGGTACTTCGATCACCCGAATCTCCTTCAGGTCCCCGGCGAGGACCTCCCTCATGTGTCCCACTATGGCGTGGAGCCCCATGTCCTGGGGGGTCTTCGCGTCACCATCATCGGCGGCAAGAACTCGGCGGTGGAGCTCGCCCTCTCCGCATACCGGGCCGGGGCCGACGTGACGCTCGTGTACCGGGGCCATGCGCTCAAGCCGTCGGTCAAGTACTGGCTCCGGCCCGACCTGGAGAATCGCATCGCCGCGGGGGAGATCCGGGCCCATTTCGGGGCGACCGTCTCCGCCATCACCGCCGAGGCGGTGGAGATCATCCGGGCCAGCGGGGATCCGGAGACGATCCCGGCCGACCGGGTCTGTGCCCTGACCGGATACCACCCCGACTTCGACCTGTTCCGGCGGATCGGCCTCACGCTGGATGCCGAGGGGCGCCCGGCCCACGATCCGGCGACGCTCGAGACGACGGTCCCCGGGATTCATCTGGCCGGGAGTGTCACCGCCGGCCGGGCGATCAGCGAGATCTTCATCGAGAACGGGCGCTACGACGGCGAGAAGATCTACGGAGACCGGGTGAGCCGGGCCCGTGCGGAGCAGGCCTACGCCGATCGGCCCCGGCCCATAGGGGAATGAGGCGATGAGAGGGTGGAGGGAGTAGGGAGTAGGGTGTAGGGGCCGTTCGGGAACAGCCCGTTCCTATTCGCTCACTACAAAGGACAGCTTCACGTTGGCGCGGAAGCGCACCACCTTGTTCCCTTCCACCTCGGCGCTCAGGTTGTCCACCCACACCGACGTGATTCCCTTGATCGTGCGGCTCGCCTCCTTGACGGCGTTCTTCACCGCGTCATCGAAGCCTTTTTCGGACTGTGCGATGACTTCGATCACCTTGACGACACTCATGGGGTCCTCCTCTGCAGGGGCGATGGCCGGGGCCCCCCTCACGGGAGCCATCCTGACATGGTAACCCGAAACGGGGAAAGCGCCATACCCCAGCCCACGGCCCGCCACCCCGGAGCGTGGCAATCACGGGCAGATCCCCGCCTCAGCCCGCGCAGCAGGAGAGCTTGGAGACATCCCTGGTGAAGGTCTGGGCCGTCAGTTTGAGACCCTCCACCATGGTCAGGTAGGGGAAGAGCTGGTCCGCGAGGTCGGTGACGGTCATGCCGGCATGGAGGGCCAGGGCCGCCGCCTGGATGAGTTCGCTCGCGTGCTCGGCCACCGCCTGCACCCCGAGCATCCGGAGGGTGCCCGCGTCCGCCACGATCTTGATGAACCCGCGATGGTCAAAGTTCACCAGGGCGCGGGGGACGTTGTCCAGTGTCAGGGTTCGGCTGACGGTCTCGATTCCCCGCCGAGCCGCAGTCGCCTCGTCGAGCCCCACCGTCGCCACCTCGGGGTGGGTGAAGACCACGGCCGGCATCGTGGTGAGATCGAGCCGAGCATCTCCCCCCCCCCCGAGCATGTTGGTGGCGGCACGGGTCCCACCCGCCGCGGCCACATACACGTAGTGCGGCAGGGTGGTGCAGTCGCCCGCAGCCCAGACGCCCGGCACGCTGGTGGCCAGCCGGTCATCCACCACGATGGCACCGTCCCCGGTCGTGGCGACCCCACGCTTCTCCAGGCCGAGGGTTCTCGTGTTGGGAGATCGTCCCGTGGCCACGAGGAGATGCTCCGCCTGCCGGGTCCCGTGACTCGTCTCCACGGTGAACATCGCTCCGTCGTGCGCCACGGAGTGGACCACCGTCCCCGTCAGCACCTCCATCCCCTCCTCCTCAAACACGGACTGGACGGTGGACCCGATCAGCGGGTCCTCCCGGGAGAAGAGGGTGCTCCGGGCCAGCATCGTAACCTGGCTCCCGAGGCGTTGAAACGCCTGGCTGAGTTCGGCCGCGACCACCGACGCACCGAGCACCAGAAGGCGGGGCGGAATCTCCGGCGCCACCAGGGCCTCGGTGGAGTTCCAGAACGGCGTGCCTGCCAGGCCGGGAATGGTCGGAACAGCGGGACTGGCCCCGGTGGCGATCAGCACATGATCGAAGGGGACGTCGGTCTGGCAGCCTTTCGTCTCCCTGACCACGAGGGTGGTCCGGTCGCGGAACCTGGCCTCACCGTGGATCACATCGATGTTCGGGAAGCCGGCGAGCACATCCTCGTACCTGGCGCCGCGCAGCGAGTTCACCAGGCCCTGCTGGCGGCCCAGGAGTGCCGCCCGGTCAACTTGTGGGGCCTGCGCGGTGATGCCACCGTCGAACGGGCTGATCCTTCGCGTCCGAGCGATCTCGGCGGAGCGGATCATCACCTTGGAGGGGACGCATCCGATATTGACGCAGGTTCCCCCCAGGGTGCCCCGTTCGATCACTGTGACCCGGGCCCCCGCCTCGGCGGCTCGGATGGCACAGGCCATCGCCGCCCCGCCGCTGCCGATTACCGCGATCCGGAGCGTGGCGCCCTCCCCGCCGACGAGGGTCGGTTCCGGGGAGGGAGGCACCTCGCAGCCGGACGGCCCGCATGACTCGCTCATTCGGAGTCGCCCGACGTCACCGTGGCTTCGTAGCCGGTCATCTCCTTCAGCCGGGCGATGATGACGGGAGGGGAGACCTGTGCCGGATCATACCAGATGGTGGCGCTGGCGGAATCGTAGGAAACGTGGGACCGGTAGACGCCGTCCAGATCGTCGAGCACCACGCGCGCCGTCGCCGCGCAGGAGCCGCAGGTCATGCCGGCCACGGCAAAGTGCACCCGCGCGGTGTCATCCGTCAGCCTGGCAACGGGGACGGCGGTGTGCTCCGCCTCGGGGGCCGCAGACGGGGCGACCTGGGGAGAGGACGCGGGCATCAGTTGCCACGCCAGCACAGCCAGGCCGAGGACGGCGAGGTAGCGAATTGTGTTCTTCATTATCAGAATTCCTCCAGTTCGGGACCAACGTAAGGCATAGGACAGAGGACATAGGACAGAGGACATAGGACGTAGGACATAGGACGTCCCGCGTTTCGCGGGAGTGACTCTGGGCGCGTGATCGGTGCACCCGAAGAGATGGATTCCGGCTTTCGCCGGAATGACGGCCCTTGCCGATTCCGATACCAAGCGCCCGTTTCCCAACACCCTATTCCCTATTCCCTACCGCCTACCGCCTATCATCCCAGCACCCACAGCGACCACCGCGGATAGGACGCGAACACCAGCGACACGATCGTCGCCGCCCAGAGCAGCCGTTTCCGTCTCCGGATCACGGCGGGCACGGCGCAGGCGCGATCCCGGTCGCAGGCCCGGGCCTCCTGCCGGTCGATCTGGTGGAAACCCCACCCGAGGGCGACGGCCGTCACCCCCAGAAAGTACGGCCGCAGCGGCTCGAAGGTGGTGGCGAGTCCCGCTCCGCTCACGCCGAGTGTCACCGCGAGCAGAGGGCCGGCACAGCAGAGCGCGGAGGCGAAGGCGGCCAGGACGCCGCCCGCCAGGGTCACTCCGGTCCGGGTGCCTTCATTCTTCATGAACGTCTTCATCCTTCATGGTGTTCCATCCTCATGGTGTTCCAGGGCCTCAAGGATCGGGCACTCCCCCGTAAGTTCCTGTTTCCGGCACGATTCGGCCATTCCTTCCAGCGTCTTCCGGAGCCGGGTGAGATCCCGGATCCTCCGTGTCACCAGGTCGATCTTCTCCTCCACCCGCTGCTCCACCCGGGCGCATGCGTCCTCCGAATGGAGCCGGAGATCCAGCAGCTCGCCGATCTCGCGGAGGGTGAACCCGAGCTCCTTGGCATGCCGGATGAAGTTCAGCCGGGCTACCGTGGCCTCGGTGTACCGCCGGTACCCCGACGAGGTTCGCCCTTCCGGAGGACAGAGCCCCCGGCGTTCGTAGTACCGGACGGTCTGGACCGGCACGCCGACGGTCCTGGCCACCTCGCCAATCCGCAGATCGGTCATTCGGCTCCCTCCAGGGAACACGGTACACCTTGCACCATGGTACAAGGTCAAGGTCTTGTCCGCGACATCCTCGCATCGGTGACCCAACCGGTGCTCGCCCTCAAGGGCTTTCAGAAGGTGGTCCTCGCACCGGGGGAGTCCCGAACGCTCACCTTCACCCTGGGCCCGGACGCCCTGTCGCTCCTCGACCAGGACAACCGCCGAGTCGTCGAGTCCGGTCGCTTCCATCTGTACGTGGGAGCCTCCTCCCGGGACATCCGGCTTCGGGGCATCCTCGAAGTTCGGTGATCACACGTCGCCGTGAATCCTGGCGGGCCCTCCCCTCGTACAGGGGGCCGACCTTGAACCCCGGAGTTCCCCTGTGACCGTTCGTGACGCCATCGGCATGGGGCTCGGCGCCCTCCGCCAGCACCGGCTCCGCACCCTGTTGTCGATGCTGGGGGTGATCATCGGCGTGGCGGCCCTGGTGGCTGTTCTCAGCCTCGGCGATGGCATGGAGACCTTTGCCCGGGCCGAGATCGCGGAGACCACATCACTGCAGGGAGTGTCCGTCAGCCCGACCGTGACCCGTCAGCAGGATGGGCTCGCCCTCCCCGTCGCCCATGTCATTCAACTGACAGTGGATCACCTCGACGCGCTCTCCGCGAGCCCGCATGTGAGCCGGGGAATGATCGAAGTGAGCGCCGCGGCCCTGGCCCATCACCCCGACCAGCCCGATTCCACCCGAGCGGTGATGGTGACTGGCCGGGCGGAGTCCGGAGACAGCTCCGCACTCTCCCCTCCCGACCAGGGGCGTGGAATGAGTCCGGACGAAGCGCGAGGGAGCACCCCCGTCATGGTGGTGTCCACGGCCTTCGCCGAGTGGATTACCGGGGAGAGGGCGGACGGGGCCGTGGGTCGCCGGGTGCGGGTGGGAACCCGGGATTGGGAGATCATCGGGGTTCGGAGCGGTGGCCCGGGCCGGTTCTTCACGGCGGAGGTCCCCGTGGGCCTGGCCTCGGAGGCGTTTGCCCCGTCCCCTATCCCTCGCGTTCCCACGATCGCGCTGGCCGCACGGAGCATCGAGTCCGTGGATTCAGTCCGTGCGCAGGCCCAGTCCTGGCTCCGCTCCCAGGGTCCGGAGTGGCCCGACCTCGTCACCGTTGCCACCTCCGAGGGGCGGCTGCGGCAGGCGCTCACGGCCATCCGCGTGTTCAAGATCTTCATGGGCTCGGTGGTGGGAATCGCGCTGCTGGTGGGGGGGATCGGGATCATGAACATCCTCCTCGCCTCCGTGGCTGAACGCACCCGCGAGATCGGCATCCGTCGCGCCGTGGGGGCCCGGCAAAGGGACATTCGCCGGCAGTTCCTGGTCGAGGCGTTGACGATCACGGGCCTGGGAAGTGCCATCGGAACCGGGATCGGCCTGGCCATGAGTTACCTCGCCACGGCGATCATGCGGATGCAGACCGAGGCCCAGGTGCAGTCGGGGTTCAGCCTGAGCACCCTGGTGGTGGCCGCAGCGGGCGGGATCCTGCTCGGAATCATTTTCGGGGCCTATCCGGCCCATCGCGCCGCCACCCTGGTGCCCGTGGACGCGATCCGGCACGAGTGACAGGGTAGGCGGTAGGCGGTAGGCGGTAGGCGGTAGGCGGTAGGCGGTAGGCGGTAGGCGGTAGGCGAGTGAAAATACCAAACGTCATCCCGCTGGGTTGGGGGAGGCCACGAGGTGTGGACCGGGCCATGGGGCAGGATCTCAGTCCAGACCTGATCGTCGCGCGTATTCACGATATCTGTAAATCCCCAGCCGTCGGCCTTGAGGTCTTCCTTCATCCGCGAGGCGAATGCGATGCCTCCGTCCATGTCGCTACAGCCAAGTGTCATCTCGAAGCCCCGGAGAAGGTGAGAATGCAAATCTAGTGGGAGAAAGGCCGGGCTGCAGGGCTGCTTGGCACCCGACCGTGTCGCATCACCACGAGGGGGCGCCGAATGTGATCGCCCCTACTCCCTATTCCCTATTGCCTGTTCCCTACATTCCCTATTCCCTACTCCCTATTCCCTACTCCCTATTCCCTACTATTCCCTACTCCCCATTCCCTACTCCCCATTCCCTACTCCCTACTCCCCACCTATGATTGAAACAGTCCCAGTCTTCTCTGCATCCCGTGGCCGGAGATCCCCATGCCGACACCCCTGACCCGTCTCATTGAACCCCTGGTCCGCGAGAACGGCCAACTCCGCCCCGCCACCTGGGACGAGGCCCTGGACCGTGCCGCCGAAGGGTTCCGGGCCGCGAAGGCCGCTCACGGCCCCGACGCGCTGGCTACCATGAGCTGTTCCAAGGCGAGCAACGAGGTGAACTACCTCGCCTCGAAGCTGACGCGGGTGGCCTTCGGGACCCACAACATCGACAGCTGCAACCGGACCTGACACGCTCCCAGCGTCGTCGGTCTGGCGACAGTGTTCGGAGCGGGCGGCGGAACCACCTCCTACCGGGAGGTGGAGGAGACCGATGTGCTCTTTCTTTGGGGCGCCAACGCCCGGGAGAATCATCCGATCTTCTTTCATCACGTCCTCAAGGCCATCCACCGGGGGGCCCTGCTTTATGCTGTGGACCCCCGGCGGACCTCCTCCGCCCAGTGGGCCGACGAGTGGCTCGGGGTGAACGTGGGCACCGACATCGTGCTGGCCAACGCGATGGCCCGGGTGATCATCCACGCGGGGCTGGAGAACCGCACGTTCATCGATCGGGCCACGACCGGATTCGAGGCCTACCGCGCGTGTGTGGAGAGCTACACGCTGGAGTACGCCGAGCGGACCACCGGGGTGCCGGCCGACGTGATCGCCCGGGCCGCCCTCGCCTACGCCCGGGCCGACCGGGCGGTGATCTGCTGGACCCTGGGCATCACCGAGCACCACAACGCGGTGGACAACGTGCTCGCCTTGATCAATCTCGCGTTGCTCACCGGGCATGTCGGTCGCTACGGGTCGGGGTTGAGCCCCCTGCGGGGCCAGAACAACGTGCAGGGCGGGGGCGACATGGGCGCCATTCCGAACCGCCTGGTGGGATTCCAGGACTGGACCACCGATCCCGCCATCCGGGCCAAGTTCGAGAAGGCATGGGGGGTGCCCCTGGTCCCGACGTACGGCAAGCACCTGTCGCAGATGTTCGAGGCGATGGAGCACGGGGAACTCCAGGCCGTCTACGCGATCGGCGAGAATCCGGCGCGCTCCGAGGCGGACCAGGGTCGGACCGAGCGCCTCCTCCAGGGACTCGATCACCTGGTGGTGCAGGACATCTTCCTCACCCGCACGGCGGAACTCGCCTCGGTAGTGCTCCCGGCCTCGTCGAGCTGGTGCGAGTCGGAGGGAACGGTGACCAACAGTGAGCGGCGGGTGCAGCGGGTGCGCAAGGCGCTCGACCCGCCCGGAAACGCCCGGGACGATCGGTGGATCATCTGCGAGATCGCCCGGCGGCTGGGGCACGACTGGGGGCACCCGAGTGCGGAGAAGGTGTGGAATGAGCTTCGAGCCCTCGCGCCGATGGTGGCGGGGATGACGTACGAACGGCTGGAGAAGGAAGGCGGGATCCAGTGGCCCTGCCCCGACGAGCAGCACCCCGGCGAGCTCTACCTGCACGGGCGGCTCTGGGCCGAGCCCCGCGAGGGACCGGCCGCACCGTTCAGCGTGGTGGAACATGACCCTCCGGTGGAACTCCCCGACGCCGACTACCCCTTCCAGCTCACCACGGGGCGTCGCCTCGATTCGTACAACACGGGGGTTCAGTCGGGGGGATACACCAGCCCGCTTCGGCGCGGCGAAACCGCCGACATCTCCCCCGAGGATGCGGTCCGCCTCGGTGTGGATGACGGGGACCTCCTCCGGGTGACCTCGCGCCGTGGCAGCGTGGTGGCCCCGGCCCGGATCGACACCAGTCTCCGTGCGGGCCTCGTCTTCATGACCTTCCACTTCCAGGACGAGGTGGCGACCAACCTCCTCACCATCGACGCAGTGGACCCGAAGTCGGGCACCGCCGAGTTCAAGGCGTGCGCGGTGCAACTGGAGCCGGTACACTCCCTCGCCGGAACTGGGTGACATGGATCTTCGCTTTCACAACACTCCCCCGACCGACGCTGAACGCAACGCGATCGACGCCTGCCTCGGCGCGCCCCTCGATGGATGGACCGGCGGCCCCCGCGAGGCGCGCGATGCCCACACCGCCGCGGGGGGACAGGACGCGCGCGACCAGCGACACCTTCTCCTCCCGGTGCTGCACGCAGTCCAGGAGCGGGTGGGGTGGATCAGTCCCGGTGCGCTGAACCACATCTGCCGCCGGCTCACCATTCCTCCCGCCGACGCGTGGGGCGTGGCCACGTTCTACGCCCTCTTCCCCACAACGGAACGACCCCCGCGGGTGGTGCACGTCTGTGACGACATCGCCTGCCGGGATCGAGGGGGCGAGGCGCTGTGCGCCGCGCTGGAAAAGGAGGTGGGACCGGCGGGCACCGTGACCCCCAACGCCAACGCCACCTGGATGCGGAGCCCCTGTCTCGGCCTGTGTGATCACGCCCCCGCAGCGTTCGTGACCCAGGCGGGCACGGAGCCCCTGGAGCGGCTGGCCGGTCCGGTCACCGCCGGAGACGTCGTGTCGATGCTGCGTCACGGCCCCGATACGCTGGTGCCCAACCGGATCCCGATTCCCCAGGCGGGCGACCCCACTCTCCGGCTCCTCCGGCGCGTCGACGTGGCCGACCCGACCAACCTGGACGAGTACCGGGCTCACGGCGGATATGCGTCCCTGCGACGCGCCCTGACCCTCGGCCCGGTGGGGGTGATCCGCGAGGTGACCGAGTCGAAACTGGCCGGCCGGGGCGGCGCCGCGTTCCCCACGGGCCGCAAGTGGGATGCGGTGGCTCGTCAGCCCGTGCGTCCGCATTACGTGGTGTGCAACGCCGACGAGTCGGAACCCGGCACCTTCAAGGATCGGGTGCTGATGGAGGGCGACCCGTTCGCGGTGGTCGAGGCGATGACCATCGCCGCCTTCGCCACCGGAGCGGAACAGGGCTTCGTCTATCTGCGCGGGGAGTACCCGGTGGCCCGGGAGCGGCTCCAGCATGCCATCGACACGGCCCGGGAGAGAGGGTTTATGGGAGACGGGATTCTGGGCACCGATTTCTCGTTCGACATCGAGATCCGCAAGGGGGCCGGCGCCTACATCTGCGGGGAGGAAACGGCGATCTTCAATTCGATCGAGGGCTACCGCGGTGAGCCACGCAACAAGCCTCCCTTCCCGGTCGAATCGGGCCTCTTCGGATGCCCGACCCTGATCAACAACGTCGAGACCCTGGTCAACGTGCTCGAGGTGCTCCGCATCGGCGGTCCCGCCTACGCGGAGATCGGCACACCCGGTTCCACCGGTACCCGCCTCTTCTGTCTCTCCGGGTCGGTGACCCGGCCCGGGGTGTACGAAGTGGCGCACGGAACCACGCTTCGTGATCTCCTCACCCGGGCCGGTGGCGTGGCCGACGGTCGCCCGCTGCAGGCGATTCTCCTCGGCGGGGCCGCCGGGAGCCTCGTCACCCCGGCCGATCTCGATCTTCCGCTGACCTTCGAGGATGTCCGGACCGCGGGGGTGACCCTCGGCTCGGGCGTGGTGATGTTATTCGATGACCGGGCGAACCTGCCGGCCACACTGGCCCGAATCGCGGCGTTCTTCCGGGACGAATCGTGCGGGCAGTGCGTCCCCTGCCGGGTGGGAACGGTGCGACAACAGGAGGTGCTCGCGCGCCTCGCCGCGGGACAGCCTCGCGGCTCCGTGGCCACCGAACTCGCCCTCCTCGACGACATCGCCCGTGCCATGAAGGACGCCTCGATCTGCGGCCTGGGCCAGACCGCGGCGAATGCGGTGGAATCGGCGATCACCCGGCTCGGTCTCTACCGGACGGAGAGTGCCTCATGACCGGCTTCGTGCAGATCACCCCGCCCCGCCGCTCGGTGACCCTGACCGTGGATGGTCAGGAGGTACAGGTCCCCGAGGGAAGCACCCTGCGGGACGCCTGCGAGAGCGCCGGCCGGGAGATCCCCACCCTCTGCTACGTCGAGACGCTGCATCCGGTCAACGTCTGCCGCATCTGCGTGGTGGAGGTGGAGGGCTCCCGGGTGCTTGTTCCCTCCTGTTCCCGCCCCGCCGAAGAAGGGATGGTGGTGCGGACCGACTCCGACCGGGTGCGGCACAGCCGGCGGATGGTCCTCGAGTTTCTCGGCTCGTCGGTGGACCTCTCCACGGCGCCCGGAGTGGCCGCCTGGATGACCGAGTACGGCGCCGATCCCGACCGGTACGGTCCCGCCGCGGCCCCGGCCCCCGCCCACGGGCGGGATCACCTCGCGCCCGGGCATCATCACCCTCCCGATCCGGCACACCGGGCCACCGTGGCCCAGCCGGTCAAGGTGGACAACGAGCTCTATGTCCGCGACTACGGCAAGTGCATTCTCTGCTACAAGTGCGTGGAGGCGTGCGGGGAGGACGCCCAGAACACCTTCGCAATAGCGGTGGCGGGACGCGGGTTCGATGCCCGGATCTCCACGGAATTCGCGGTGGAGCTCGGCGACTCCGCGTGCGTGTACTGCGGCAACTGCGTGGCGGTCTGCCCCACCGGGGCTCTCATGGGTGTCGCGGAGTTCGACCATCGCCAGGCCGGCACCTGGGACGAATCGGCCCAGACCGTCACCCGAACGGTGTGTCCCTACTGCGGCGTGGGGTGCAACCTGGAGCTGCACGTGCAGAACAACGAGATCGTGAAGGTGACCTCGCCGCTGGACCACGATGTGACGTCGGGCAATCTCTGCATCAAGGGACGGTTTGGGTGGCAGTACGTACAAAACAGGGAATAGGGAATAGGGAATAGGGA
>JBGSKF010000248.1:0-2903 GCA_041741375.1 Gemmatimonadales bacterium
CTACCGCTTGACCTGCTTCACGATGCCCGACCGAAGCGCCCGCCAAAGCGTCCCCCAGAAGGTGTCATCAGGGAGCATTTCGTATGCGATCTCCGCCGAGGACAACACCCCCTCCTTGTTCGGGGTGTTGGATCCGCGAACCATCAGGCCGGCGACGAAGGTCTTGATCCGGGCGCCGACGCTCTGGTTGCCGGTCACGGGGTCGACCACCGAGAGATCGAGGTCGGCATAGTGGGCCGTGAAGGTTCCGGAGGCGAGGCCCCCACGCACCCGGAAGGCGAAGTCGGCCCGTTCCACCGCTCCGCTGGTGATGTCGATCCCCTCTCCGGGCGTGAGAAACCGGTTGAGGGGGGCCAGAGGCATCGCGCCGAGGTGGCCGTTCACGCTGACCGCCATGGGGCCGGGCTGGACCGACACCGCGATCACCGTCTCCAGTTGCCCTCGTCCATACAGCAGAGCACTCGCGTGGATCACCAGGGGAGTGCGGGGTCCGGCACGGGCGGTATCGTTGGTGGCGTTGGTGAGGGTGGCCCGCACCTGGTCGAACACCATTTCCGCCGCCCGTGATTGGCCGGGAGGGAGTTCGGCGTAGCGAATCGTACCGTCCTCGAGGGTCAGCGTGTCGGCTCCAAAGGTCCAGTCCAGCGAGGCAGCCCGGGCCGGCCACGGCACTCGGCGGCGCGGGGGCCCCGGCGGCTGCCGATGGTCGGCCAGCACGTCGAGTTCCAGCGTGGTGATCCCGATCCGGTGCGGCGTCACCCGGCGATTCCGGATCTCGTCCTGGCGGAATCCGCTCAGGGTGATGCCCGTCACGGTAGCCACCACCCGGGTGCTGCGCGCCGGGGCCTCCCGGAAGTAGGCGAGGCCCGGTTCACGCGGGCCATAGAACAGGGAATCGACGGTCAGGGTGTTGCGCGCCTGCGAGCGGGCCAGTCCCACCAGACGGATCAGGTGCCGGTTGCCGCCCGGTCCGGTCCGCGCGGCTCCCACCGTGTAGGCCGTGTCGCGCTGGTCGACGGTCAGACCGACCCGCTCCACGATCACGCTGTCCCGTGCGGGTTCCACGACGTGCGTGTGGGAGGCGACCGTCAGCGCCCCGCGCTCGAATACCTGGAGGCGTGCGCTGTCGAGCTCCAGCCCCTCGATGACAAGTCCGAGGTCCGCCGTGGAGTCGAAGGTCACCGCCTCGCCCCGGCGGATCCGGCTGATGAAGGTGGCATGATTCACGCTCAGCCGATCGATGCGACCCTCCCTCATGTCCGTCGGAAGCCAGTTGGCCACGACCTGGTAGAGGAGGGTGTCGGGCGCGGGGAACAGTGCGGCCAGCGTGTCGCCCGGTGTGGTGGTGGGAACCGACGTCGTGGTGTCCCGCGGTCCCTCCTCGGCGTGGTGCATGACCAGGCTGTCGATCCGTACCCCGCTCAACCGGAAGGACCGATGCCAGATCAGATCGGCGAGGTCGATGCCGGACAAGGTGATGCGGGGGGCCACGACGTCGAACCGGGTGCTCTGGCCCTCCCCCTCACGGTCATACCGAATCTGGACGTCGCGAAGGTCGAGACGACGACGGACCAGCTTGAGGTCGAGGTGGGGCAGGGTGATGGTGAGCCCGGAGACGCCCTCCACGTTGAGCAGGGTGAGGGTGTGGTCGCGGAGATAGTTGTTGACGGGGGCGCGTAGCGTCCGTTCGAGGACCCGATCGAGCAGGCCCAAGGAGCCCAGCACGAGAAGGAGCAGGCCGCCCCCTGCGAGGGCCCACCATCTCCGAGTCACGGGTTGCCTGGCCCCGGGCATGGGCGGCCACGTGCCACCGGCACAACCGGAGGCGGTCCCATGGGCGTCTGCGGCCACAGCCCAGGGACCTCCCGAGGGATCCTCGCCTGCCGAGCGATAACCATGGATGAAACGTAGCAGGGTGGTCGCCGACTCGGGCCCCGCCCCCCCCCAGGGACTACCGCCCAGGCCCCGGGACATAGGACAGAGGACAGAGGACAGAGGACAGAGGACAGAGGACAGAGGACAGAGGACAGAGGACAGAGGACAGAGGACAGAGGACATAGGACATAGAGGACATAGGACATAGAGGACATAGTCCCTTACGGACAAGATTGAACATAAAATGGCAACAATATTTTGGCCGACGCCCGGAAACCCACGCCGGTACTGCGTTTGACGGCGGTTCGGAGTGTATTCAACTTGTGTGCCTTCGCGTCGCGGAGTGCGCCGTGACCCGGCGAGTGGCGTTTCCCGGGGCTGACGCCCCTTGCTCGGCCGGGGGAAATGGGAAGGGCGGTACACGAACCGCCCCTACGCGCCACCGGGAGCGGGGACGACCACCCGGCCGTGTGAACGGCCTCTCGCCGCCGAGCCCGGGGCGAAAGCCCCGGGGAACTCGCGCGAAAACTCGACACGCCTCTTTGGTTCCGGCTCTGCCGGCTTAGGACATAGGACATGGGACATACATTTCCCCATTCCCAATCACCCAACGCGGACTGATTCACGAGCAGGATCGAAGTGCGGCGTGATGCCGCAGCGGCTCGAAGGCCGATCTTGCGTCGCGGGACCGGGCCTGAGTTCACGAGATCGCCACGGGCCCTTCGGGCCCTCGCGATGACGGATCCCGCAAATGGTAAGAGTTCCTTCGACCCCACATGATCCCCTACCCCCTACTCCCTACTCCCTACTCCCTACTCCCTACTCCCTACTCCCTACTCCCCACTCCCTACTCCCCACTCCCCACCGCCTACCGCCCACCCCCTACCCCCGATACCTTCCCCTCATGACCTCGACGCCCGGATCCCCCGCCCGTCGCGACCGCGAGGAGCGCATCACCGCCACGGGAATTCGCCTCATCGGCGCGGCGGGGCGCATGGTGTCCGACGCGGCCGCCGCCGGGCTCGCCC
>JBGSKF010000249.1:0-3782 GCA_041741375.1 Gemmatimonadales bacterium
AAGATCCCGGTGTCCGACCTCTGCGACGAGTACCGCCTCCAGCCCAGCGTGTTCTATGTCTGGCAGCGGCAAGCGTTTGACCATCTGGAGACGGCCCTGGAGGACCGCCGGACCCGCCGGGCGGAGACCCGGGAGGCCACCCACTCCGGGACCGGATGACCGAACCCGACGTGGAAACGATCGTCCAGCGCGCGCGGGAGAAGTATCCGGAAGCCCACCCGCGGATCATCTCCGACAACGGGCCCCAGTTTATCGCGAAGGACTTCAAGGAGTTCGTCCGGCTCGCGGGCATGCCCCACGTCCGGACCGCCCCGTATTACCCCCAGTCGAACGGCAAGGTGGAACGCTGGAATCAAACGCTCAAGGTCACGACGATCCGTCCCCACACCCCGGGGTCACTCGACGAAGCCCGGCGCCTGGTCGCCACCTTCGTGGAGTACTACAGTACCCAACGCCTCCACAGCACCATCGGCTACGTCACCCCCGCGGACAAACTGGCGGGCCGGGAGCAAGAGGTGTGGGACACCCGGGATCGGAGGCTGGAAGAGGCCCGCGAACGGCGACGCCAGCACCACCAGCAGGTCGGACCGATGACGGTGGCACTCTAATGTGCCCAAGCAACCGAGTCACATTTCCGCTGAACCAGGACAGTCCCGAATGCCGCTGGCCAGGTCCCATGACCTATGTCCTAATATGTCCTCTGTCTTCTGTCCTCTGTCCTCTGTCCTCTGTCCTCTGTCCTCTGTCCTCTGTCCTCTGTCCTCTGTCCTGCCTCATGCGTATCTCCCGTCCTTCCCAAGTCCCCTCCTCCAACACACTTGCCCGGTTCGGGGCATGAAAGTACCTTTTTTGGGAAAGGACTCTCCTGACCCCACGTGACCTCACTCTCCGTCAAGCAACTTTCCGAGCAGCTTCAGGTCTCCGAGCGAACCATTTGTCGGATGGTCAACCGCGGGGATCTGCCGGGTCGGAAGGTCGGCGGCCAATGGAGGTTCTGGAAATCCGAGGTTGACTACTGGCTGGACCTGCGGATGGCGCGCCTCGCGTTACCCGATCTGCGGGAGATGAATCTCCAGCTTCATGATGGTGCCGGGCCCCTCGGGAGTGTGCTGACCGAAGCCAACGCATTGATCGACCTCTCCCCGGGAAGCCGGCATGATGTCATCCACGCCCTCGTCGGCGCGGTGGCTCTCCCGGACTGGGTCGACCGGGCGATTCTTGCCGACAGGATTTGCGAGCGGGAAGAGGCCCACCCCACGGGCACGGTCGAGGGCATCGCCTTTCTCCACACCGCTCGCTGGCAGCCCCGGATATTGACCGGGGTGGATCTGGTCGCCGTGGGCCGCCTTGCGGAACCCATCGACTTTGGTGCGGCCGACGGCGCCTCCACGGATCTCTTCCTCCTGTTGCTGGCCGGCGATGACCGCCGACACCTCGCGATGCTCGCCGGGGCGGCCCGACTGAGCCGGTTCCCGGGGTTCCTGCGGGACCTTCGGGCGGCGCGAACCGGGTCGGAAGTCCAGGGGATTGTGCGCCGTGCCGAGGCCACCATGTTCCGGGAAACCCCATGACGCTCCGGTCCTCATGCAGCTGACCGTGCGCCAGGCGGCCGCCTATTTCGGGGTCAATGAGGCTGTCGTGCGGCAGTGGATCGCCAGTCGCGGTCTCCCGGTCCACCTGGTCAATGAGCGGTTGCACCTCAATGCCATCGAGGTGTGGGAATGGGCCAGCGAGCAGGGGATTCAGGTGTCCCGGACGCTGCTGAACGATGCCCGCAGGGACCCCATCACGGTGCCCCCGATGGGGGAACTCCTGGAAACGGGTGGGATCCATCGGGACGTGGAAGGGGAGGACAAGGATGCGGTGTTGGCCTCCATCGTCCATCACCTCCCGCTTCCTCCCGAGGTGAATCGGGACCACCTTCTCACGGTGCTCGAGAGCCGGGAGGCGATGGGATCGACCGGGATCGGGAACGGGATTGCGATTCCCCACGTTCGCAACCCCATCCTCCTTCACGTCGACCGGCCCCTGGTGGCGCTCTTCCTGTTGCGGCGACCGGTGGATTTCGACTCCATCGACCGCCAACCGGTGCATTCGATCTTTCTGGTGGTGAGCCAGAACATACCCGCGCACCTGCGCATTCTGGCGCAACTCGGTTTTCTGCTGCGAGACCAGGGATTGCGGGATCTGCTCGCTGCCCGGGCTTCCGACGACCTCATCCTGACCCGGATCGCCAGGCTGGAGGGGACCACGACGGGGCAGTTTTCCATCCCTCCGTCCCCATGAACCCTGTCCGAATCGGCCGCACGGCTGTGCACTCCGTTCCGGGGTGCGCGGGGTGTCGGAGAGGGGGGCGCCGATGGTCCTGATCGGGACCGCGATTCTCCTCATTCTGGGGGGCGCTGCGTGTGTGGTCATGCTCCGTCGGTGGCCCCGAGTTGCCGAGGTCGCGTTCCGGATGTTCGTGGTGGGCGGCAGCGCCCTGCTGGCCGTCGCGGCGGTGCTGGTGCTTCGGGGGGCGGAGTGGGAGCCGGTGAGCTGGATGTCCTCCTTGCCGGGGGGGCGTTGGGTGGCCGGGATCGATCTTGTCTCCGCCTGGTTTCTGCTTCTGTTGAGTCTGGTGGCGATGGCCACCACGATGTATGGGGTCACCTATCTGGCGCCGGAGCGGGGGCACCGCGGGGTGACCTCGGTCCATGCCACCTTCGCGGTGTTCGTGGCCGCGATGGTGGGGGTTCTGGTGGCCCGGTCCGCCGTGCTGTTCCTGTTCGCCTGGGAACTGATGGCGCTCGGCGCCTACCTTCTCATGGTCTTCGAGCATGAGGACGAGGAGGTCCGCCGCGCGGGGTTGTTGTATCTGGTCCTGACCCATGTCGGAACGGCCGCGCTCCTTGTCATGTTCCTCCTCTGGGGTCGGTCCAGTCCGGATCTGACCTTCGCGAATCTCGCCGCAGTCGCCCCGCACCTCCCCGCCGGGGGGGCGGCCATCCTGCTGCTGGCCCTCTTCGGGTTCGGGGCCAAGGCCGGCATGTTTCCCGTTCACTTCTGGCTGCCCGGGGCGCACGCGGCCGCCCCGTCGCATGTGTCCGCCCTGCTGTCCGGGGTGATGATCAAGACGGGGATTTATGGGTTGTTGCGGGTGCTGTCCCTGGTCGGATCCCCACCGGCCTGGTGGGGGTGGACCGTCCTCGGGCTCGGGATCGCCTCCGCGGTTCTCGGTGTCCTCTGGGCCCTCGCCCAACATGACCTCAAGCGGGTGTTGGCCTACAGCAGCGTCGAGAATATCGGGATCATCCTGCTGGGCATCGGGCTGGGTGTCCTTGGCGTGGCCTATGAGGAGCCCCTGGTCGCGATGCTCGGGTTCACCGGGGCCCTGGTGCACAGCCTCAATCACGCGCTGTTCAAGAGTCTGCTGTTTCTCGGGGCCGGGGCGGTGGTGCATGCCACCGGGACCCGGCGCATCGATCGACTGGGTGGCCTCGCCCGCGCCATGCCCTGGACCACCGCCGCGTTCCTCCTCGGGTCGCTCGCCATCGTGGGTCTCCCGCCGCTCAATGGTTTTCTCAGTGAGTGGATCACGGTGCAGGGGGCCTTGACGGCCGCCGGTACCTCGGGGACGATGCGTTTTGCCGGGTTCGCGACCGCCGTCATCGGTTTGGTCGGTGCCCTCGCCCTGGCGTGCTTCGCCCGGGTGGGCGCGGCCGTCTTCCTGGGGCACCCCCGCTCCACGGCGGCAACCGCTCGTGAGGATGCGCCGGGCGGAATGCGCGTCGGGCTCGCCG
>JBGSKF010000250.1:0-18216 GCA_041741375.1 Gemmatimonadales bacterium
CCCCTCCCGCCGCAGGTAGGCTCCCAAGGCCGTGTCCGACAGCTGGCCTGTTTCCATCACCACCCGCAACTTCTCTCGCGCGGTCCACTTCTTCCGGTCCCCGCGGACCTCTGGTCCCTTCGTCGAGTGTGTCATGCCTCCTATGGTACGCGCATCCCGCAACCAACGGGAGAGCGTGCCCTGAGAAACCCCCACCTCCAGAGCCAACGCACTCGCACTCACCGCCCCCGGCCCCGCCAACCTTCGCACCATCCGATCCTTGAAGGAACTACTGTACGCCGTCATCATTCGGTCACCTCGTCGCCCCCAGCGGTGAGCACCTCACCCCGTCACAGCAGGTGACGGGCGATGCGACAACTATCCTGACACAGGGGGATCTTGTATGTTCACCGGGCTGATTACGCTTCTCGCCCTCGCCGCCGCAGGGCCCTGCACCACCCCCACGCCCGAGTGCACCGAGTGGGTCGTCCTGGGTGGCGGGCCGTCCCGCTCGCTCGTCTATCGCACCTTCCCACTCGGCCAGCGCAACGAGTCGATCACCCGGGTGTTCATCCTGGTGCACGGCGCCGGGCGGAACGGCGACGACTACTTCCGATCGGCGGCGGCAGCGGCCTTCCTGGCCGGCGCGCTCGAGAACACCCTGGTGATCTCCCCGCGGATCGCCTCCAATGACGGCCGCGGCTGCCGCGATTCACTGGCGCAGGACGAGGTCAGTTGGCCCTGCGGAACCTGGCGCTCGGGCGGACC
Organism: Gemmatimonadales bacterium; assembly: GCA_041741375.1. Lineage (GTDB taxonomy): Bacteria > Gemmatimonadota > Gemmatimonadetes > Gemmatimonadales > GWC2-71-9 > OFTM291. The sequence continues at coordinate 748 of JBGSKF010000250.1, forward strand.
CTCGCTCACCGACTCCGCGGTGACGTCGTTCGACTTTCTCGACCAGCTCCTCCGCGCGGTAGCCCGCAAGGAGACATTCCCCAACGTGCGCGCGATCGTCCTGGCCGGTCACTCCGCGGGCGGGCAGGTGGTGAACCGGTACGCCATGGCCAACCGGGTGCACGAGACGCTCGGTGTGCCGGTACACTATGTGGTGTCGAACCCGTCGAGCTACGCCTGGCCCGCCGGCGAGCGTCCCACTCCCGCCGCGTGGGCTCTCACCGCCAATGCCCCCGGGTACATCGCCGAGCCGCGGGAGGATGCGCCGGCGTTCCGCGCGATGGGGGAGGGACGCGGCTGCACCACCTACGACCAGTGGCCCTACGGAATGCAGAACCGGTCGGGGTACTCCGCGAACCAATCCGACGAGCTGCTGCTGCGCCAGCTCGCCACCCGGCCCGTGACCTACCTTCTCGGCGAACTCGACATTTTGCCGCTCGGCGGGTTCGACGGGTCGTGCGCGGCCATGGCCCAGGGGCCCACCCGCCTCGCGCGGGGGCAGGCCTTTGCCAAGTATGTCAACGAGAAGCTGGGCGGGAAGCACGCGGTGGTCACAGTTCCGCTCTGCGGGCACAACGCGCGCTGCATGTTCACCGCGAATGTGGCGTTGCCCCTGATCTTTCCGGAAGCAAAGTAAAGTTCGGGGAACCGAGACCCGAATCGCCCACGGGACGTCACCCCGGCGGACGCCGGGGTCCATTGTCGAGAGCATAGGGACTCACACGAAGGCACGAAGGCACGAAAGCTGTCGGGGTCCCGAGCGTACATCGGAACGTCACCCCGGCACATGCCGGGGTCCATTGTCGAGAGCATTGGGACTCACACGAAGGCACGAAGGCACGAAGGCACGAAGCCGCGAAGGACATCGGGGCCCGAGCGTAACATCGGAACGTCACCCCGGCGCAGGCCGGGGTCCATTCTCGAGAATATGGGGACTCACGCGGAGGCGCGAAGCCGCGGAGGGGTGTGCGTTGCCGGGTTCAGCGGGGACTCCAGCACATGAGAAAGGGGTGACCCCACCCACCACCAGCCTCCATCACCAGCGCTGACGCTCCCCGGCCGCCTGATGGTCTAACCTGGCAGCGGTCACCCGCCGTGTGGCGACTTCCGGGCGGCGGGCGCGTCCAGGGTTCAATCCCGCTCCGTTGGGGACCTTGCCAGGGTATACTGAACTTTGTATATTGCCTTATGACCGTGAAGTCCCTCTTTTGGCTCGGGACCTCCCGACGGGATGTCCGTGACTCCCCTGAGGTGGCTCGAGGCAAGGTCGGACACGAGCTCTTCCTCGTTCAGCAAGGTCTGGCTCCTTCCGACTGGAAACCCATGTCCTCTCTATGTGCTTCATGCATTCGAGAAGCGTAGCCGCCAGACACGAGCGGTAGACTTGGAAGTAGCACGCAGACGGTTGCGCGATCTCAGTCGGTTGCGCGGAAGGAGGTAGCACCCATGACAGCGAAGATCCAGCGGTCGAGCGGTAATGTGTTCCGGGATGTCGGGTTTCCCCCCGAGGAAGCAGAGAATCTGCGGCTCCGGTCGGAATTGATGGTTCAGGTTCGGCGCATTCTTGAGGCTCGTAAGCTCACTCAGGCAGCTGGCGCCAAGCTCTTTGGCGTCACCCAGCCGCGGATCAGCGACCTGGTCCGCGGTCGGATTGAGTTGTTCAGCATCGATGGCCTGGTGAACATGCTCGCGCATGCAGGAGCCCAAGTCACCCTGACGGTAAAGCGCTCTCACAAGGTTGCATAGCAATGGACACGGCCCTTCTCGTACTCGCCATCGCCAACGGGCTGCTCGCCGCGGCCGTCATGTGGCTCTGGGCAGCCATGCACGGCCGTTTGAGAATGGCCTACGCCCTCATGGGTCTCCTGATCGGTCCATTCGCACTGCTCCTTCTCCTCTCAGATCTCGTGACGACCGCGCCCCGCCAGGGCAACGCCTGATATTCCTCCCGGCCTGAGAAGGAACCATGACGCGGCGCACATACTGGGTACTCTCTCCGCACTCTGGCGGAACCCCTGTTCCCAGCCGGGTGCAGATCGAGACGCGGTGGAGAATCCAGGCTCATGCCGAAAAACACCATGCGGGTCGCTTCCTGCGGATCGACGTCCGGTTCCGGGGGTGTTTCTGCTATATCGACGCCTTCTGCGAGCCCGATCAGCCCACTCGATCCGAATTACGGAGTCTCGGCATGACCCGAGACGAGTACATGGAGCACGGCCGGGAAAGGCCGATCCATCTCTGCCGGCTCCGATACTTCAGCGGCCGGGATCAGTGGAGCCTGGCGTTCTACACCTACAGTCACGAGCGATACGAGCCCTCGTTCTTCGCTACCGGTGAGCCGTTTGGGACGCCCGAAGAAGGGTTCGACATCGGGGCGGTATACCTCCAGTAGGACCGCCCCGACAAAGCACATGGGCCCCCGTGACGTGAGGACGACGACCATCCACACCAGTCGGCTGAACCCCGAGGAAGCCCAAGCCGTACTCCAGGCCGGTCCTCTTCGACGGCCCGTCCGGCTCCGGGGTGTTGGGCTGGGAGGACGGCCAGAATAGATTCCAGGGCATGACTCCGACCATCACTGAGATCCGCCAGAAGGTTGCCGCGCCGATGTCACGGCGTGGCGTGGTCCGTGCGGGCATCTTCGGCTCGGTCGCGCGGGGCGACGCCACGGCCGGCAGTGACGTCGACTTCCTCGTAGAGTTCGAAAAGGGCCGAACGCTTGTGGACCTCTCCGGGCTTCGTCTGGACCTGTGTGAGATCCTCGGCCGAGATGCCGACGTTGCGACCCGGGGTTCGCTCCACCCGAAGCTGCGAGACCACATCCTGAGGGAACTGGTTCCGCTGCTATGAGCCGAGGCGTTGATATCCTCCTCGGCGAGATCCTCCACGCCACGTGAAGGATGACTGGCTCACGCTCGATGCAGTGCTCAGGCGCGGACATCACTTGTAGTGGGTAGTTAGCACCCGGCGTGATCGGGATCCCCGAGTCGATACATTCATAGCCCGCAGTCCAATCGACCTCAGAAGCTCCACCCCGTCCCCAGGGTGAACGTCAGCCCGTCGGGCCCGCCGGCAAAGTTGAACACGAAGAGGGCCGACCGCAGGATCCGGAGAGCCAGCCCTCCCCCGCCCCCAACCTCCATGTCATCCAGCGTGAGGTCGAAGTCATCCCGGAACACCCGGCCCGCGTCCACGAATCCGAGCAGGGTCACGGCGCCAAAGTCGCCGGCGTTGAGCAGGTCGTGGCGGAGGTCGAGCCCGCCAAACAGCACGTTCGACCCGCGAAACCGCCCCCGCACGAAACTTCGGTGGGATTCGACCCCGCCGAGTGCGGTGATCGGGTTTTCCCAGGCTGGGATGGTGTACTGCGCGTCGAGTGTCGGCCCGCCGCCCAGGCTCCGGCCCGCCACCCGCGCCGCGATCACGGTCCCCTCCCGCGGCGACACGAACCCCTTGATGATCCCGTAGCCCCCATGATACCCGTCGGCCCCGGTGCCGGTGTAGACCCCGCCCTCGACGAACAGCCCCTTCGCAGTGACGAACTCGTTGTCCCGCGCGTCCAGCACCAGCGCCAGCCGACCCCGCACGTCCGTCTGCTCCACCTCCCCGCTCGGCACCACGTTCTCGAACACCGAGGGACCGGAAACATCCGTGAAGCGAACCTGCTCCACCGTCCCCGACACCGCCACCTGCAGCGGGCCCACGATCCGGCGGGTCACCTCGCTCCGGAATCCGTAGCGGGTCCGCCGTACCCGGTCGCGGATGTCGGGATCGGGCACCGGTCCCGGCGGAAGAAGACCTCCCTCCTGGTCGAAAAAGCCGAACCGCGCCTCCCGCGTGGCGTACGCCTCGCCGTCGAACCGCCACCCCGGGGTGAGCAACGGGGCAAAGAAGCGGGCCCTGGCAAACCGGCTCCCCCGGTCGCTGATCCCCCCCTCGACCGAGAAGATCCCCGCCCGCGGGTGGCGGTCAAAGTAGTCGGCGGCCTTGCTCAGCTCGTACCGGAACACGAGCTGCACGCCGTCGTTCTCGTTGGAGAGCAGATAGGGGTAGTTGCTCGCCTTCCACGGCTCCTGCCCGTGGAGGGGTGCGCCCGAGGCGCCGGTGAGCAGAACACCCACCGTCAGGACCGCCGACACTCGCATCATCGCACTCGCTCGTAGAGAAATGCCGTGTCCCGCTCTACCGCAGTGGCCCCGTCGTGGACCGCATACCGGCTCGGGTAGAGCGACGCGGATCCGGTGTCCCCGCGCTTGTTCACGGCGTAGAAGTTGAGTTGAAACGAGGGACGCCCATCGGGCCCCAGGAGACCGGGCCGCGTCATCGCCACCACGCGACGGAGAGTCTCAAGGCAGGCATCGGTGGGACTCAAGCCCCTCCGCATCCCCTCCACCGTGAGGAACGCCCCGCACACCATGATATTGGCCTCGCCGAGCCCGGTGCTGCCCGCGGCACCGATGTCGTTGTCGCAGTACTGGCCGGCCCCCACCAGCGGGGAATCGCCGGCGCGCCCCGGGATCTTCCAGGCGAGACCGCTCGTGGTGGTCACGCTGGAGAGGTCGCCCCGGTCGTTGATGACATTGAGGTTGATGGTGCCGGTGGGCCGGATCGAGAGCGGCTCCTCTCCGGGAATGTCCACCCAGTCATCCCCCCGGCTCCGGTTGGCCCGCCAGCGCAGCCACGCCTCCCGGCTCTTGGGCGTGAGGAGATCCTCCTCGCGGAAGCCGTAGGAGAGCGCGAACCGCTTGGCCCCCTCTCCCACCAGCAAAATATGGTCGGTGTACTTGAGAACGAGACGCGCCACCTCGCTCGGCGTCTTGATCCCTTCCAGCGCCGCCACCGCCCCCGCCCGCTTGGTGGGCCCGTGCATGCAGCTCGCGTCGAGCTGCACCACACCCTCCTCGTTCGGGAGGCCGCCGTACCCGACCGACATGTCGTCCGGGTCGAGTTCCTGGATCTTGACCCCCTCCACGGCGGCATCCAGTGGGTCCATCCCCTCCCGCATGTGCCGGACCGCCAGATCCACCGCCCGCAGACCGTTCGAGGAGCTGACTGCCGCAAGAGTCGCCGCCCGGCTCCGGCGGATGGCGGGTGCCCCGATCGGCACGGCGGGAATCGCGGCGCCGGCCGCAGCCACGGCGGCCGCGCCGAGAAAGGTCCGGCGGGAAAGGGGTTCGGGCATCGGATCGCCTTCCTGGAAGACAGACAAAACAGGGCCATTCCGGCCGACCCGGAAAAAGGCCCGCCCGGCGGCCCCTGTCAACTTGCCGGACGCCGTGGGCACGCCCTACCTTCCGGCGTGCATTCCCCTGACGATTCCGGTTCCCTCCCGTCGCACAGATGGCTCTTGGCCGCTCTTCGGGCGCTCCCCACCCTCCTCCTGACCGGCCTCACCCTCTGGGGAGGCATCCGGATCCTCCGGGGAGACCCCGGCGGCGACACCCTCCTGTACGTCGCCGGGGTACTCTGGGTTCTCCTCGGCCTCCTCACCTTCGTGGTGCGAACCGTCACCATCTTTCCCGACTCCGCGGCCCACTTTCTTCAAAACATCGGGCTGGTGCCCGCCACCAGCGGCCTCTCCGCCATCGAAGCGATGGCCGCGCGGGGGCACCACGCCGAGGCCGCGGAAGCATACCTGGCCCGGAGCCGGGATCCGCGGGTGGCGACGGAAGCGATGATCCGGCGGGCCGGTCTCCTGGCCGAAGCACTCGGAGTGCCCGAGAGCGCAGCTCGGGAGCTTACCCTGTTCCGGGATGGACAGACCCTCACCCCCGGAGAGGACATCTGGATCGGCCGGACCCTGGTGGATCTGTACGATGGACCGCTGGCCACGCCGGGGCGGGCGATGGTGGAACTGCGCCGGCTGCTGGACCGTTATCCCCGGTCGGCAGAGGCACCGCGTCTCCGGCGGATGCTCGACGCCCTGCGGGAGGAGCGCTTCGAGACCCCATTGACCTCCCCTTCGTCTCCCTCAAACTCCTCCGACCTTTAGGCACAATGCCAAGATCCGCTCCCCGACTCGACCCCTCGATCTTCCACCTGCCGGTGGAGCGGATGCGCGAGGGGTACTACTCCGACAAGTACTTCGTCCGGGCCCGCGAGGTGCTGCTCGCCGATGGCTATCGCCCGCGGGTCGCGATGCAGGTGTTCGGCAAGCATCACGCCTTTCTGGGGGGCATGGACGAGGCGATCGCCATCCTGAAACTCTGCGCCGCCGAGTGGGAGGAACTCACCGTCTATGCCCTGTACGACGGGGACGAGATCGATCCCTGGGAAACGGTGCTGCGCATCGAGGGACCCTACGATGCCTTTGCCCATCTGGAGACCCTCTATCTCGGCGTCATCTCCCGCCGGACCCGGGTGGGCACCAACACCCGGCGCGTGGTGGAGGCGGCGGCTCCCAAGGAGGTCATGTTCTTCCCGGCGCGTCACGATCACTGGCTGGTGCAGACGGGAGACGGGTACGCGGCGCACATCGCGGGCGCGATCGGGGTCTCGACCGACGCCCAGGCCTCCTGGTGGGGGAGCGAAGGGATCGGCACCGTGCCCCACGCCATGATCGCGGCCTATGGGGGAGACACGGTCCGGGCGAGCGTCAAGTTCGCCGAGCACATGCCGGACGATGTCCGGCTCGTGACCCTGGTGGACTTCGAGAACGACTCGGTGCGAACCTCCCTTGAGGTGGCCCGCGCGCTGGGGGACCGGCTCTACGGAGTTCGGCTCGACACCAGCGAGATGTTGGTCGACCGGAGCGTGATCGGCCAGATGGGGCACTTCCGGCCCACCGGTGTCTGCCCCCAACTCGTGTGGAATGTCCGGCGCGCCCTGGACGGCGAAGGATTTCAGAAGGTTCGGATCGTCGTGTCGGGTGGGTTCACCGTCGACAAGATCCGCGAGTTCGAGCGCCAAGGGGTACCCGTGGACGCATACGGCGTTGGCTCCAGCCTCTTTGGCGGGCGGTTCGATTTCACGGCGGACGTGGTGTGTCATGAGGGGAAGCCGTGCGCCAAGGTGGGGAGGGAGGAACGGCCCAATCCACGCCTCGAGCGGGTCACCTGAGCCGCATGCCCGCCACGCGAGACGAGGAGACCATGACGACACTCTTTTGGGACGTGGACACCCAGGTGGATTTTCTGCACCCCGACGGCCTGCTGCACGTGCCGGGGAGCGACGCAATTCTCCCGACCCTCAAGCAGCTCACGGACCACGCCCATGCGCGAGGCATCCGGATCCTTGCCAGCGCCGACGACCATGTGCCCGGTCACCGGGAGTTGAGTGACACGCCGGACTATCGCGCCACCTTTCCACCCCACTGCATGCGGGGGACCCCGGGACAGGCCAAGGTCCGGGAAACGTCCCTCCGGAATCCGCTGGTGATCGACCCGAGCCCGAGGGACCCGGCGGAACTCGCCGCCGCCGTTCGTGCGCATGACGGAGACCTCCTCTTCCTCAAGCACTGGTTCGACGTCTTCACCAACCCTAACCTGCTTCCCGCCATCGCCGCGCTGGCCCCCACCCGGATCGTGCTGTACGGCGTGGCCCTGGACGTCTGCAACCGGTACGCGGTGGAGGGACTCCTCCGCCATTGTCCCCACATCGCTCTTGCCGTGGTGACCGACGCCACCCGCGCCATCGATGAAACCGGTCGCGACCCGCTCCTCTCCGAGTGGGCCCGGCGGGGCGTTTCCCTGACCATCTCCAAGGAAGTGCTGACCTCATGACCCCCTTTGGCCATTCGTTTCTTCCCGGCCCCACCGACGTCCGGCCCGAGATCATGCAGGCGATGCTGGAGCCGATGTATTTCCATCGAAGCCCGCGCCTGGTGTCGATGCTGCACGAGATGCAGCCGGTGTTGCGCCAGATGTTCGGCACCGCGGAGCCGGTGTTCATCGAGACCTGCTCCGCGAGCGGATTCATGGAGGCGGCGATACGGAACGGGGTGCCTCACCGGGTCCTCGTGGTGGTCGGGGGATATTTCGGCGAACAGTTTGCCTCGGTGGCCGAGGGATGCGGCAAGGAAGTGATCCGGGTCCATGTGCCGCCGGGAGCCACGATCGAGCCCGATCAACTGGAGCAGTTCCTCGACGGCCCCCCGGTGGACGCCGTGGCCCTGGTACACAGCGAGAGTTCCACCGGCGCCCTCGCCCCCCTCGCCGACCTGGCAGCGGTGGTGCACCGGCATCCCGGCGTGCTCCTCCTCGTGGATGCGGTCACCTCGGTGGGCGCCGTCCCCTTCGAGGCCGATGCCTGGGGGGTGGACTTTGCCTTCACCGGGTCGCAGAAGGCCCTCGCCATTCCCCCCGGCCTCGCGGTGGGGATGGCGAGTTCCCGGTTCGTGGAACGGGCGCTGACCCTCCCCAACCGGGGGTGGTACTGGTCCATCCCCGACCTGGTTCGCATCGCGGAGACCGGGGCGCTGCTGCACACCCCCTGTCTCCCGCTCTATCATGCGCTTGCGGCACAGATGCGGGACATCGCCGTGGCCGGTGGAATGCCACCGCGGTGGGCCCGCCACGCCGAGATGCTCCGGCTGGTGGAGGCCTGGGTGGAGACCACACCGGGGACCCGCCTCGTGGCCGGTGCGGGACGAAGGTCTCCCGCGGTGAGTGCCATCGAGCTGCCCTCATCCCACAGCCCGCCCGCCGTGATGGCGGCCCTCGCCGCCCGGGGATGGACCATCGCCCGCGGGCTCGAACCCCTGGCCGACCGCGTGATCCGCATCGGCCACATGGGGGACCTCACCCCCGATCACCTGGGCGGTCTCCTCGCCGCCCTGTCCGACGTCCTCCGGGAGGGATCTCCATGAGCAAGATCACATCCGATCGCAACGGCGGGCTCCGCCGGCTCGCCCAGTACTTCCTGCGCGGCCTCATCATCGTCGCCCCCGCCGTGGTCACGCTGTACATCACCTGGCTCCTCATCAGTTGGGTGGACAATCTCCTTCCCTTCGGCGTTCCCGGGCTCGGCATCCTGGTGACGCTCCTGCTGATCACCTCCGTGGGAGCCCTGGCCAGCACCCTCGTTACCCGCACCCTGCTGGATGGCATGGACCGGCTGCTGGAACGGGTCCCGTTCGTACGGTTGCTCTATACCTCCAGCAAGGACCTGCTCAACGCCTTCGTGGGAGAACACCGCCGCTTCACCAAGGGTGTGATGGTGCCTCTCGCCCCCGGAAGCCCGACCGCGGTGCTCGGCTTCGTGACCGCCGAATCGCTCGACCATCTCGGCATCCCCGGGTACGTGGCGGTGTACCTGCCGCAGAGCTACAACTTTGCGGGCAACCTGATCCTGGTGCCCTCCGACCAGGTGACCCCGGTGTCGGGGGACAGCGCGGAGCTGATGTCGTTCATCGTGTCGGGTGGGGTGAGCGGCGGCCCGCCGGATCGATCCTTGCAGGACAAGGTGGAGAATCCCCGGGGGGTGCGGCCCTTGTGAAATAATTCACAAGGACTCCGATGCCTGTCATTCCCGCGCACGCGGGAATCCATTTTTCCACCCGAAATCAGCCAAAATGGATCCCCGCTTCCGCGGGGATGACGGGCGGTGGCTGCCGGGACGGATCCCCGTCACATCGGTCAGTGGCCATTAACGGAAACGGGCGCCGTTCGTCTTCTGGAATGACCGGCTGTGGAAGTTTGCAGGACAGAACCCCAACCAGTGAGTGTCGTATGCGCACCACACCTCGTTTGATCGCCACCGGCGCCCTCGCCCTCCTGCTCGGCGCCTGCTCCGACTCCGCCACCGCACCCGACCTGGCCGTGTCCCCCCTTCTCAACCGCGATGTGGCCCAGGTCGTGGCCGATGCCGCGGGAGAGGATGTCTCCATCATGGTGGATCCCTCGCTCGGCACCGTGAGCGGCAACTTCATGATGGCGGGTCCGGGCGGAGGGTTCCGTACCGGTGGGTGCGTCTTCGACGGCGCGCGCTTCACCTGCCCCGGAGTGAGCACCGACAACCTCACCATCACCCGATCCTTCGCCTTTTTCGATGCCCAGGGCAACGCCCAGGACGACTTCGACCCGATCACCACGGCGAGCGCCAACTTCCAGTCTCTGGTCAAGGGGGAGATCTCGCGCGACGCCTGGTCCGCCTCGATCGAGCGGAGCCGCAACATGACAGTGAGCGGCCTGGCCGGCGAGGAGACCACTCGCACCTGGAACGGGGCCGGGACCAATAACGTCTCCCGGAGCCGCCACACCGAAGGCGGACCCAACCGGACCTACAACATGGCGAGCAGTTCGGTCACGACCAATGTGGTGGTTCCGGTGCCGCGCGGTGAGGGCACCTGGCCCCTCTCGGGCACCATCACCCACACGGTGACAGTCACGATCACCGATGGCGAGGGAGCGGGGAACACCCGCACCCGCACCGCGACAGTCACCTTCAACGGCACCCAGTTCGCCACCGTGACCGTGGGAGACGAGACGTTCACGGTGGATCTGGCGGAAAGGAAAGTTGGACCAAGACGGTAGGGAGGGTGTTGGGTGTTGGGTGTTGGGTGTTGGGTAATGGGTGTTGGGGTTCTTTCCCAATGCTCAGTGCCGGAACCGGGTCCTTTGGGGTACGGGGGGTACAGGTCCCGAACCCGCGAGGTCCCGGAAGGCGCGTTGCATTGTGCGCTGACCGATCCTGAGGTTTCACGGGAACGGCGGTGCACAATGCCGAGCGCCTGGAGGGGCCTCGCGGGTGAGGCGATCCTGCCCGTCGCTATACTTATTAATGCACAGTGACGCGCTCTTCCGTTTCGACAACAGCTATGCGCGCCTCCCCGAGGCGTTCCATGAGCGGATCCGTCCGACGCCGATCCCCGACCCTCACCTCGTCGCCTTCAGTCCCGATGCGGCCCAGCTCCTGGGCCTCGATCCCGAACTCGATCCCGCATCGCTCCTTCCGCTGCTCAGCGGCCACGACATCCCCCCCGGCGCCGACCCCGTCGCCATGGTCTACGCCGGTCACCAGTTCGGCGTCTGGGTCCCGCAGCTCGGCGACGGTCGCGCGATCCTCCTGGGCGAGGTCCTGACGGAAACGGGGGCGCGATGGGATCTCCACCTCAAGGGCGCCGGCCAGACCCGCTACAGCCGCTTCGGCGACGGACGCGCCGTCCTCCGGTCCTCCATCCGGGAGTTCCTCTGCAGCGAGGCGATGGCGGGGCTCGGCATCCCGACCACCCGGGCTCTCGGGATCGCCGGAAGCGACCTGGCGGTCGAGCGGGAGACGGTGGAGACAGCGGCGACCCTGCTCCGGCTCGCCCCCACCCACGTGCGCTTCGGGTCCTTCCAGTTCTTCGCGAGCAGGAGCCAGCACGACCTGGTGACACAACTGGCCGATCATGTCATCGCCAATCACTTCCCGAAGTGGACCGAACTTCCCGACCGGCACCTGCGGCTGCTGCAGGAAGCGGTGGAGCGCACGGCGGCCCTGATGGCGGAGTGGACCGCGGTGGGTTTCGCGCACGGCGTGATGAACACCGACAACATGTCGATCCTCGGTCTCACGCTCGATTACGGCCCCTATGGCTTCCTCGACGCCTACGACGGCGCCTTCATCTGCAACCATTCGGACCACGACGGCCGCTACTCCTTCGGCAACCAGCCGGGCATCGGGCTGTGGAATGTCACCCGGCTCGCCGAGTCGATGCTCGGCATCCTGAACGAACCGGAGGCGGTGACGGCACTCGACCGCTACCGCCCGGTATTCGAGGATCGCATGCTCGCGCTGTTGCGGCGCAAGGCGGGATTCACGACAGAGGAGGAGGGAGACGGGGATCTGCTGGCCCGGCTGCTGGCCCTCCTCCAGGAACATGCGGTGGACTACACCCGCTTCTTCCGCGCCCTCGGGGAGATGGAGATATACCAACCCCTCGCCGCGGCATCTCTCCGGCGGTTCTTCCAGGAAGCGTCCGCCTTCGATGAGTGGCTGAGTCAGTACGCGGAGCGGCTCCGGCGGGAGGGAAGCATCGATGCCGAACGGAAGGTCCGCATGGATGCGGTCAACCCCGCGTATGTGCTCCGCAACTGGCTTGCGGAACGGGCGATCCGGAGCGCCGTGGACCATCGCGATTTCGGGGAGATCGAGCGGCTTCGGGTTCTCCTCCGGACGCCCCACGTCGAGCGCGGTGGTTTCGAGGAGTACGCCGAGTCACCGCCGGCCTGGGCCCGGCATCTGTCGGTGAGCTGTTCCTCCTGATGAACTGTTCATTGTTCATTGGTCATTGATCATTGTTCGCACCCAGCGCGATCTCAATTCCATCCCGCAGGGCCACCCGGGGTCCGCTTACCCCGGGGCTTTCGCCCCGGGCTCGGCGGTGCGGCCGTTCACACGGCCGGGTGCTCACCCGGATCTCGCCTCATCGGAATCACCGGGCACATCGAGCGCCGACGCTGAACACCGAAAACAGAGACTGAGACATTGTGAGCTGGCGCACGGAGAGCCGGCGACTTGGACAGTATGCTTGAATCGACGGAAGGTTGTTGCTACCCTGAGGGTCACCTCACCCTTGGACACTATATATCAGGATCAGAGTGGCAGAAGAAATGTTCGAATTGTTGACATCAACCAGGAACGTGGCACTTGACGTGGCTCTGATTGCTCACTACTTTTGAGTAATCCTTCCACAATTGAGGTGTGAATTGCTGGTTTTCGCAGAGCCCAAGAGCCGCAGGGCCACTGGGCCGTCATAAGGCGTTTCCATACCTGAGCTTCCGTGGTATTGTCTTCATCGGCCTGGTGGCCCTGTTCGGGTGTGCACCGGATGCGACCGCCCCCGGAGGCACCCTTCCTCAACAGGCTGTGGTGGCTGGGGGCAGCGCCGGGGAAGTGATCACCGAGCACCCCACCATCCCCTTTGCCGATGTCGAGATTTTTGCCGCCGGGAGCCTGAGACCGGGAGTTCCGATCGTGGTCACCGCTCGCCTGGCGGGACGGGTGTCCGCCACCGATGTCCGGTTCACCCTGGAGCGGCTCGACCTTCCCGCCGCGAGTCGCGCGGCGAATCAGGGCCGGAGCCACGCGACCCTGCGGAACTGGCAGGGAGGCCTGGGAGTGGCGGCGAGCACGAGTCTTGAATCCTCCATCACATACGACGCGCCGGGGTACTACCGGGTGCTCGCCACCGCCACCGCGGCCCCGGTGGAGAGGCTCCCGGATGGAACAACCGTTCTGAACAGCGCGAGCCGGGTACTCTGGCTGCTGGTGACCCCGGAAGGAGGGCGCCTCACCAACGGCTGGGACAGCACGGTGGTGGATCCCGCCTTCCGGTTTGAGTACGGCGCCTACGGGGTGAGGTTTCCCCGGCCCAGGCCTCGGCCTGCAGGAACGGTGGAGGGGCTGGCGATGGGGTCCCAGGCGACGGTGCAGGGCTCCGTCAAGTATCACGATTTCTTGCTCAATCAGAATGTCGGGATTCGCGGGGGTCAGTTGTCGGTAGTCTGTTTCGGCCGAAGCAGTCCCGAGGTGCTGGAGTGGGACCTCTTCGAGGGGCCGAGTGTCAGTACCGTATCCAGCAATGGGGACTTCACAGTGGTTTGTCCTGACGGGTTCGAGTATGCCGAGGGGGAGTACACAATGCAGGGCCTGGTGTCAGTCGGGAAGGGGAAGAATGGGGCATCCGTCGGGTCATTTCTCGCCGCCTTTACTGGCACGGCGGGGAACCTCCTCTTGGTGAACAACGATGTAGCGGGCAGCTCATTCTCCATCATGGAGGAGTTTGTCCCACAGGCATTCACCAAGTTCGGGCGCTCCCGGAGCAGCATGCTGATCTGGGCATCTGACATTTATGACGATCCGGACGTTGATATCAGCTATTGCCACCCGGACTTCGGGTGCTCCACTGAGGTTGTTCTGATGAAGAACCCGGGAGCGTTCGGGGAGGATGGGGTCTTTGTGGTGATGCATGAGTACGGACATGGCTATCAGTATGAAGGCATCGAAAAGTGGCAGCTTCCGACAGGTTGTCCGAATCCACATTTCCCGGGTACGGAGACAACACTGACCTGTGCGCTTACGGAGGGATTCGCGGATTTTTTCTCGGCGTGGGTCGGGGGTAGCAAGATCTTCCAGAATCAAAGGTACTCGGACTTCAGGGCTGAGGATAATCCCGACAGAATGGTCGGGAACGGTTCGATCGTAGAGGGCGCCGTGTCGGGATTTCTCTACGACCTCGTGGATGGGCCTTCCGATCCAAACGGTCCGCAGAACGAGAGTGGGACAGATGATGACCAGGTAACATGGCCGGGCAACTTAATAGTTCAGGTGTTCCAGTCATGTGCCCTGAGGGACGCCTCCACAGGAATCTGGGACACGAAACTGGGTGGGATCGACCAGTTCATCTACTGCCTCGACACACCTGACCTCTCCCCGCCATTTGATCCACAGACCGCGATCAACCCTACGACTCAGCAGCGGTACTTCGCAACCGGCCGGCTGTACAACCAGATCACGGTGTCCGCCACGCTACCACCGACCTGGGACAAGGCCTACTTCCGCCAACTCTGGCTCTTCAATCTCTACAACCAAGGGGGTCTCTGATGTTGTCGCTCCACCGGAGCGCGAATGCGGCTGATTCCGTGTCGTGTCAGAGGCCCCCGCCAAGCTTGGCCGCCGCAGTGCGGCAAGTACTCGCCGTCGCGGGGCTCCTGACAGCCTGCGGGGGAAACCCGGTTGAGTTTCCCCCTCCCCCCAACGATACATGTCTCGGCTCCCCTGTGGGACTGACGCCCCAGAGAGACACCGTGTCTGTGGGTGACTCCGTCCACGTAGCGGCACGCCCAACTCAAGCATTCACCTCCTGCCTGTCGGGGGTGCCGTTCGTGATCCGATGGGAGGCCCGCCCCGACAGTGCGGTCGTGCTCTCCCCCGACTCGGACACCAGCGCGTGGGTTCGCGGCGTCGCGGTCGGAACGGTCGGAATCTTCGCCCGGATCACGAGTATGGAGGAAGTCTTCGGTTTGATGACCATCGTGGTTCGGATGAGCAATGACCAATGATCAGTGAACAATGACCAATGACCAGTGAACAGTGTTCGGCGTTCAGTGTGCGGAGTCAGCCCGAGTGAAGGGAGGGATCCGGGGGGGCCGTGGGTGAACTATGAGCCCGTTCGCGAAGGGGCGACTCCCGGCCGTGTAAGCGGCCGCACCGCCGAGCCCGGGGCGAAAGCCCCGGGAATCAAGGGAACCGGGGTGCTGCTGCGGGATTCCAATCGGGAGCAGTGGGAAAGGGATAAGGATCCCCCTGGGTGCGCCGCAAGCGACGCACCCACAGGTGTGCGGGGAAAAATCGGATAGTGGCTGGAGGATCGGCTCACGGGATTGCCACAGGCACTGCGGGCCCTCGCAATGACAGACATCGGCCTGCAACTCCCTATTCCCTACTCCCTACTCCCTACTCCCTGCTCACACCTTGAACTGCTGGATCGCCGCCATCAGCCGGTTCGACGCCTCGGCCAACTGGCCGGCCGAGGCCGCCACCTCCTCGGTGGACGCGTTCATCTGTTCCGACGCCGCGGCGATCTCCTCGGCCGCCGCCGCATAGTCCTCGGCCTGCGCCGAGATCTCCTTGATCCGGTTGTGCGCCCCCTCGATCAGTTCGCGCACATCGTGTGCGGACCGGGAGATCCCCTTGGCCCACGCATCCGTCTCCTCCGCTTCGGCGGTCACCTGCTGCAGCCCTTCGCTGGCGGCCCGGGCGGCATCCCGTGCCTTGAGGCCGCCAGCCCCGAGGCGGAGCAGCCGTTCCCGGGCGGCATGCACCCGTTTGACCGTCTCCGCCACCGTAGCCCGGGTCACCGCTGCGGCATCCTGGGCCCGGGTGGCGAGCTTCCGCACTTCGTCCGCCACCACGGTGAATCCTCGGCCCTCCTCCCCGGCGCGTTCCGCCTCGATCGCGGCGTTCAGCGCCAGCATGTGGGTCTGCTTGGCGATTGCCTGGGTCTGCTGGACGAATGCCTCGATGGCGCCGGCGGATTCCTCCAGTTCCTCCGCCTCCCGGGTCCCCGCAGCCACCTCCTCGGCCAACGCCTCGAGTTCCCGGGTGCTCCGTTCCAGTCCCTCCTGGTGGCGGCGAACCAGGGAGGTGAGCGCCTCGTTCCGGCTCGCCGCCTGCTGGGCCCCCGCCGCCAGTTCCTGCCCGATGGCCAGGATACGTGAGGCATCGTCCGCCAGCACCCGGGTCACGCCAGCCTGGGCGGAGGCCCGCTCGGTCAGGTCGGCCGTGGTGCCGGCCACCTCCTCGGTCGAGGCGGTCATCTCCTCGGTGGCCGCGGAGATCTCCTCCGCGAGGGCCGCCGAGTCGGTGGAGGAGTTCCGAATGGTGGTGACGAGTCCGTTGAGATGCCGGATCATGCCGCGAAGCGCCTCGGTGACCGGCCCTCCGCCGACGGCATCGATCTCTCCCTGGGTCACGCGGAGGTCGGCCGAGGCGACGTGGGTCAGAATCGCCTGGGTGGCACCCAGGGGCTTCACGATGTTGCGATTGATCCAGACCGCGGCGAAGAGAAAGAGGCCCAGCCCCACGGCGGAAAAGACCGCCACGAAGCGGAGGACGGTGCTGTCGAACCGCAACGTCGTGTCCGGCGCCGAGGCCACCACATAACGATCAACACCGGGGATCCGGGTGGCGGCGATCCGGAGACCCACCAACCTCCGGGTTTCGACCACGCCCGCCGCGGGCCGATCCCGCTGCTCCCCCAGGAGGCCGGGGTTGGCCCGGGAAGAATCGGAAGCCCAGAGGAGTCCCCCTGACCCTTCCACCACCATGAGGACCATCCCCTCCCGAAGGGGCTCACCGGTTCGCCCTCTCTCTCCATAGGTCAGGCGTTCCAGGTTCGTGACCCCCGCAGGCCCCAAGATTCGCGCGCTATCAGCAGGATCGGACATCGCCAGAGCCGCTGCGGACCTCACCATCGCGGTGAGCTGCGCATCGGTGCTTCCATTGTGCTCCCGGGCCGCACTGTCCGCGGTCAACCAGATGATGAGCAGGCTCTGGAGCGCGATGAGCGCCACTCCGGTCAGGTTGATCCTTTGACTCAGGGAGATGGTTCGAGCGGCCATGGCGCCTGGGGGATTTGGGGAACGCCTCAATATAAGGGATGGGCGGGGGTTGGGTGTTGGGGGTTGGGTGTTGCGTATTGGGGATCGGGAGGGGTGGCCCAGTCCCCAATACCCCGTACCCAGTCCCCAACACCCAGTCCCCAATACCGGGGGGGGGATGAGTATTGGGGACGGGGTTGGGTTTTGGGGATCGGGTGGGGTGGCCCAGTCCCCAGTACCCAATCCCCGGTCCCCAGTCCCGGTAAATGTCAAGGTAGTTGTCGCATGAGTCTTCATGCGGCCGCTTCGGGAACGGCCGCGTGGGTTGATTCCTGCTTGGGGTGGATTGAGGGCCACCGTGTCGACCGGGATCCAGCCGCGCGTGCGGCCGGTCCAGCGTTCGGGG